>NZ_JBHOFD010000017.1:0-148250 GCF_046543445.1 Paenibacillus nanchangensis | reverse complement strand
GGGACTTCCGGTTGCTGTTATTTTCGGAGTTCTTAATTGGTATTTAAGTTAGTGGGAGAACTCCGAAAATAAAGGCAATCGCGTTCGCTCCTCCATCTCCAAATTCCCTCCGTGCCATCCCCGCCATCCTGTATATTAACTGTTCAGTCTGTATAGAGCGTCGAACTCCGAAAATAAGGCTTACGCTGCCGCTCCGCAGCTCCAAATTCCCTCCGTGCCATCCCCGCCATCCTGTATATCAACTGTTCAGTCTGTATAGAGCGTCGAACTCCGAAAATAAGGCTTACGCTGCCGCTCCGCAGCTCCAAATTGCCTCCGTGCCATCCCCGCTATCCTGTATATCAACTGTTCAGTCTGTATAGAGCGAAGAGCTCCGAAAATAAGGCTTACGCTGCCGCTCCGCAGCTCCAAATTCCCTCCGTGCCATCCCCGCCATCCTGTACATTAACTGTTCAGTCTGTATAGAGCGAAGAACTCCGAAATTAAGGCTTACGCTGCCGCTCCGCAGCTCCAATTGCCTCCAGCCATCTCTGCTTTCCTTGATTCCATAGTTCAGCCAATATCTTAAGATGTGCTCGTATCGGCAGTGATTGGTTTGGTTTTTTGGAGATTGGATACTGTCTGGCCCGCTGCGCTGTCCTTTTTCTCAAGTCCAAGCCCCAGGAACGTCAGCAGTACCGCACCCGCCACCATTAAAGCTCCAATCCATGCCGTATGAATCAGTCCGAGCGACTCGGCTACCTCACCGCCAAGATAAGCGCCTAACGCAATCCCCGCATTAAAAGCCGCAATATTGACGGCAGACGCCACATCCACCGCCTTGGGAGCGTATCGTTCAGCCAGTGTAACGACATGGATTTGCAGACCCGGCACATTCATAAAGGCCAGCAGTCCCATTCCGAAGATGGTGATTAATGCCGGAATTTTGAACGGCGCCGTAAAGGTTAAAATAAGCAGGATCACCGCTTGCAGTACAAACATGCGTAACAGCGCGCCAAGCGGATTTTTGTTGGCGACACGTCCGCCGATTACGTTGCCGACGGCAATCGCTACCCCATACAGAAGCAAGATCAACGCGACGGCCGAAGCGCTGAATCCGGTAACTTCATTCAACAGCGGTGACAAATACGTAAAGACAACGAAGGTCCCGCCATAGCCGAGTGCGGTAATTAGAAAAGCAAGTAAAAGCCGGCTGTTTGTCACCAGCTTCACCTGGTCGCGCAGCGGGGTTTTAGTCCCTCCTCGCAGCCGGGCGGGCACCAAAATGATGTTGGCAATCAAGGCCAGGATGCCGATTCCGACGATTGCGGCAAATGCGGCGCGCCATCCGAGATGCTGCCCGATGAACGTCCCCAGCGGTACCCCGGTTACCGTCGCCACGGTCAATCCTGAGAACATGATTGCTATGGCGCTCGCCCTGCGGTCTTCCGGCACCAAATCGGCGGCGATGGTGGAACCAATCGACATAAAGACGCCGTGAGAAAGCGCGGACAGCACTCTCGCAAATAATAATACGCCGATGCCCCCTGAAAGTGCGGCAATGGAGTTCCCTGCAATAAACACGATCATTATGAGGATCAGCAGTGCCCTCCGTGGTATTCCCGAAGTCAGGGAAGTCAGCACCGGAGCGCCAAAGGTAACGCCAAGTGCATACAGCGTGACGGTCAACCCGGTCAAAGTAATGGAAATATTAAAATCTTCAGCAATCAAGGGCAGCAGCCCTACGCTGATAAACTCAGTTGTGCCGATGGCAAAAGCACTGATCGCCAGCGCCAGTAGTGCCAGCCGGCTGCGGTTTGCGGCTGCGTTCATTGTGATTCCCTCCTGTTGTTCTGGTATGTTCCGGCCGGTATGTGTTATTATGAACGCAACAAGATATCATGACCAGTACGTACTTTTTAGTACCGTAGGCACTAAAAAGTACCTATAAAAATGCACCATCAACTTGACCCATCAATATTTCATATATGGAGGTATGCCAACATGGCTGAGAAAAAATATAACATTCCCGTAGAAGCAACATTGGAAATTATCGGGGGCAAATGGAAATGCGTGATCTTATGTCATTTGACCCACGGCAAGAAGCGGACCAGCGACTTGAAGCGGCTCATGCCTACTATCACGCAAAAGATGCTGACGCAGCAGCTCCGTGAGCTGGAAGACGACGGGATTGTGAAACGCATCATTTACAATCAAGTCCCGCCCAAAGTAGAATACGAGCTTAGCGAATACGGCTGGAGCCTGAAGCCGATTCTAGACATGCTGTGCGCCTGGGGAGAGCAGCATATCGTAAACGAATACGGCGATAAATTCGCCGTGCTTGAAGATAATGTGCTGAATCACCGCGAGTCTGCGGACCGCCTGCAGCCTTTGTCCTAATAACAGAAAGACCAATCCATTAAACGGATTGGTCTTTTTTGTAGGGAAGGTTACCGCACTTCCCCATTGCACCCGTATCTATTGGCAATCCGATCAGGAAAACGTCCCGTGCGTTCGCGCAGGTGTGGGAGTTATAACATAAATTGAGACTGTTTATAAGATAGTTTGAGACTGTTTATCTCGGACATTCCGTCGCGGGCAGGGGAAACGGTCGGGGCCGAGATGGCAGCAAGCTGGCACCGGAACAGGAAATATCCGGCGCCAGCTTGCTGGTGTTCTTAATGTGATGAAGAGCCGATGAACTGCTCGGCAATGCTTTTGGAAAGAGGCAACGTATTAATTTCAGAAGGCATCGCATTGATATTAAGGGTTTGTACATAATCCCCGCCGCGAGTTCCACCTGCGTACGTAGCGAATCCTGGAAAGTTGCCGCCATGTCCCCAAATCGTAATACCATTCGCCAGCTTTGTTCCCATGATCCCCAAGCCGTATTCACCTGCTGGAGTTTCAACCCCAGTTAACATCTGATCTAAAGTAGCTGGTTTTAACAGCTTGCCACTAAGTATAGCTTTGAAGAATGTATTCATATCATCCGCTGTGGAGATCATAGATCCCGCAGCATCTGCCCAAGAGGGATTCATTTCAGTTCTGTCTATGAATTGACCGTCGAGTACGAAGTATCCTCGTGCATGTTCACCTGGAATAAACGAGTAGTCGTCGGGTACATAAGTGTTCGTCAGATTAAGGCGAGCTATGAAACGTTTCCTAATATGTTCCCCGTATGTTTCTCCAGTAGCCTTCTTAATAATCATCCCTGCCAGTACCGTATTCGTATTGGAATAAACCCATTTCTCTCCAGGCTTAGCGTTTGCCTTCATGCTCAGTCCGGTACGAACTAATTCGTCTGCAGTAAAGGAATGTAACGGGTTTGGGAGTAATTTATCGAGAATATCTTTGTGTTCTGAATAGTCAGGAATACCGCTTGTTTGGTTTAAAAGTTGCCGAATTGTGATATGTTCCCCTTCATATTCTGTACCCTTAACAACATCAGGCAGCCACTTTTCTATTGTGTCATCCAGGCTCAGTTTTTGTTCATCAACAAGCTGAAGAACAACCATTGCAGTAAACGTCTTGGTTAGACTACCGATCCGGAAAGTAAAGTTCGTCTTAACCGGGTCAGTACCATAAATGCTTGCTTCACCGGAAGCATATGCCCATTTTGATCCTTTGTTTGAGGAAGCTACAATTATGCCCGGTATATTTTGATGGTTAGCGGCTTCATCGATAAGTTGCTTGGCTTTGGTCTGCGAATCTTGACTGTAAGTAGTAACGAGGGGAGCCGCCTGCTTTGCAAAACCAGTTCCTTGCAATGGCAGTAATAGAGCCGCGGTAATCATTGCCGATACAGTGAGCATAGAAATTTTGTTCATTTCGTTTCTCCTTTAGATTAAGGAATCGTATTATTCATTCATTTGTGATGGAGTGACCTTTTTGATATAAAAAAGGATGTCAAATGTCTTGCCGAATGCAGCGTCTACAAACAAAGGTACTTCAGGCCCTAATTTTGTTATTCCGGCAAATGTAGGACGGGTTGCATCTAACCAAGTTTTCACTGAACCGCTAGCTTTGCGCAAGTCTACAAAAAATTGATCATGTTTGACTTGTCCGACGGTATAGTTAATGCTATTCGGGTCATCGATTCTAACCGTTCCGTAAGGACCGAATTTGCCGCTTTCATTAACAACGTTATACGAACCTGAATGGATTGAAGTCCCGATGGATACGTATTTGTCGCCGTAATGTTTAGCCAAATGTTGACCTGACATCTCCGGATATACGAAAGGAAGAGTATTGGTTTTGGATATATGTCCGTTATGACCCCATACAATGGTTTTCCCCCATTGTTCTTGTGTCCACTTCGCATTTTCATACATTGCAATATCATGTCTTAAGAAGAACTCCGGCTGTTGTTCAGCTGAAAGCATATGAATAAATTGCTCGATAATACGGGCGCTATGCAATGCCCATGCGTAAGCTTCTTTTTGCTTGCCGGCATTAGCTTTATTTTTTTCTAGCAGCTCAATAATAGAACGGGCATTGGAAAGATGCTGTTCTTTCTCATCTTTCGGCAGTTTCTCAAAACTTTCTTCATCTTTTGCTGCGGAAATAAGCCCTTTCATTTTGTCATTTAATTGAGAAATCAACTCCGGATGATATTGTTGGATATAGTCCGAAATTTTGTTGAACACAGGTTCATCTAATTTTTTTTGATCCATTCCGATTACACGTATTTTGTTGGGGTGTTTGGGATTGGCATTGTAGTCACGAATCCATTCCAGCATTTGCGCCATTTCTTTATTGTTAAACACGGGGCTAAAAATTTTGTCTGGATGTCCTTTACCTGTAAGAACATATTGATCAAGCATCAATCCTTTCCCCCAGTCCTCCTCTAAGACGAGGTTTGTAAACCCCAGTTCCGTAACCATATACTGTACGATACGGTGTTTCATCTCGAATACTTCATGCATGCCATGAGAAGCTTCGCCTAAACCAACAATAGGAGCAGGTCCTATCATCTCTTTAAGTGGTTGTAACTCTTCCAATGAAGCACGAGGCTCTGTTGTTGTTAATTTGCTTGCATTCTTCTCCAGCCACTGTAATGGAGTCTGGTCGTCCTTCCTGGCAGTCTCAAGTTTAGATGCAGGCGTATTGCCCGAACTGGATGGTGTTGATGGGATTTCTTCTGCTGAACAACCGGCCAAACTTATACTACATATTGTAGTAAGTGCCAGCCTCGCTAATAATTTCTTGTTCATTTTTTCCTCCCCAGGGTTATTGTTTGACATTCGCTGTGAAGCGATTTGTCTCCCCGAGTATTGCAAGGTAGTTGTCATACTGCCAAGATGCTATTATGTCACCATGACGCTTTATTACTGTCATATGGTAGCTTATCGCCTGATTAGGACGGGATTATGCTGGTATCATTATTTTGTTCCGCCTATTACGGTTGCGGGTGCTTTGTTTGTAAAAAGCATGTTTTATATAAATGATTTGGATGGAATAACGATGGCTGAGTGGGTTATGAATGGAGTATACGGAAATATAGAACCACGGTGTTGATTTGGTTGATAACAAATATTGATTCAGAAAGTATCTGATAAAAGAGGCTATCCCAGAAGTGATTTACGTAAGAAAGAAAGCTTCCAAGTTACACGAATTGCTAATAAAGAAAGCCGCACCGTAAATCGGGAGGGGTCCTCGTACGGTCCGGCTATTTTTTTTTGGCGGAACCATTGTATTGTAACATTCAAAGGGTGATGATCAGCAGAACGGACTCAAGCGCATAGAAGACAATCCCCGCGATCGCCGCATCATGAGGCTGGTTTGTACGAAAATCGTACAAAATCCCCGCGATCGAGCTCTCCCGTTAGACCGCTGCTGACCCACAGTGACAATTGTTTCACACTAGGGAGGTCTGATCACACATACGCCTGGTTAGATACGTAAGCGTAGACACCCCATGAAATGAGCCAAGTGTATTACGAAACAAGAGCTGTCCCCCGTCACACTGCGACGTTTGGGACAGCCCCTTTTCTGTGTCCTATCGTGCCATCTGTTTTGTTACCGCACTCCCCCATTAGTCTTAATGAGCTGCTGGTACCAATAAAAGCTCTTTTTCGGAATCCGGCGCAGCTCCTTTACATCGAATTCTTCGCGCTCCACATAGATGAAGCCGTAACGTTTACTTGAGCCCTGGTGTGTGCTGACCAGGTCAATCGCCGACCACGGGCAGAATCCGAAGACATCTACGCCATCGGTAAGCGCAAGCTGAATTTGATCGATATGCTTGTTGTAGAATTCAATCCGGTACGAGTCGTCTACTTCACCGTTGTCGTCCAGCTTGTCGAACGCCCCCAAACCGTTTTCGGTCACGATCAGCGGCAGACGGTATCGGGAGTAAATTTGCCGAAGTGTTGTACGGAAGCCAACCGGGTCGATTTCCCAGCCGAATTCGGTTTTTTGCAGGTTCGGATTGACCGATCCGCGATAAACGCCAGGTTCGCCAACGATTTCATGCTGGTCTCCTGTATGGGAAAAATCGTTACCATCGTTTTTGCTTTCCCCTACCGTTTGGGAAGTATAGTAATTGAAGGCGATGAAATCGGGACGTCCCTGTGCCAGAACGTCCATGTCCCCTTCCTCGATTACCGGCGTATACCCTTTTTCGAGCAGATAACTCCAGGCAATGTGATTGTATTGGCCAAATACCGCCATATCAAGATACAGCCAGTTGCGGATCGCCGCATAATTGTCCGCCGCCAGCACGTCTTCCGGACTGGAGCTCGCCGGGTAAATGACGCCGATGTTCGGCGCCGGTCCGATTTTCGCCTCAGGCAGCATCTGATGGCATAACCCCATCGCTTTAGCCTGAGCCACCAGCATGTGATGATTTTGCTGGTAAAGCTCTTTTTGCGGATCTTGAAGATTGTCATTTAAGGTGCCGATCGAACCCGGGTGAAGGATCAGCATATTCTGCTCATTGATCGTCAGCCACATCTTGACCCGGTCCCCATAGTGCTCAAACAGCGTTTTTGCGTATTGTTCGAAGGCGTCGATGGTCTCCCGCCGTGACCAGCCCCCTTGTTGCTCCAAAGCATGCGGCAAGTCAAAATGATACATGGTGACAATAGGCTCGATGCCGTACTTGATCAGTTCATCAATCAAATTGTCGTAAAAAGCAAGACCTTTGGGATTAACTTCACCCGAGCCTTGGGGGTAGATGCGCGACCACGCGATGGAGAACCGGTAAGCTTTCAGCCCCATTTTCGCCATCAGCGCAACGTCTTCCTTGTACATATGGTAGTGATCGCTGGCGATTTTGAAATCCGCGACGCCCTCCACATGGTTGGCGAAATCGATCACTGACGGGCCTTTGCCGTCTTCATTCCAAGCCCCTTCAAACTGGTACGCCGATGTGGATGCCCCCCACAAAAATCCTTCCGGAAATCCTTTTAACTGTTTGTGCAGCATGATGAACTCCTCCTATACGATGAATTAGTGACGCAAAATTAACTGGCCAAAATCAATTGACCAAAGTGAGCAAAACCTCGTTCTGCTGCACCGTTTCGCTGTCCGTTTCAAAAATCTCAACTTCCGTTTGCGTCAACGTCACGATGACAGGAGTAATGGTCTGGTAGCCAGCGGCTTGAATCTGATCTAGATCAAACCGGATAAGCAGATCGCCTTGCTTCACAAGATCCCCTTCTTTGACCACCGGGGTAAAATGTTTGCCTTTGAGTCCAACGGTATTGATGCCGATATGAATCAGCACATCGGTGCCCGCATCAGACGTAATGCCGATGGCATGGCCGGTCGGGAACAGTGAAGTGACCACACCGTCCATTGGGGCGACTACCTCGCCGGTGGAAGGCTCAATGGCCAGTCCTTTGCCCATCGCTTCTGAAGAAAAAGCTTCATCCGGAACTTGGCTGAGCGGCAGCACCCGGCCAGCCAGCGGGCTGTAAATTTGCTCTTTTTTCAGCTCCAGCACGGGTCTTGCCGGGGCGGGTTCCTCCATGACGGCCGATACGGCTTCACTATCAGGTACAGCGGCCGGCTCTACCGCCGCCGTTTTGCTTTTGCTTTCATAGCCGAAGATCAGCGTCAGCACAAGACCGAGAATCAGGGAAATGGAAGCTGCCACAACGAAAACGGCGGTTGGTTTTTCTACCGGAATGGAAAAAATGTTATGGAATACATAGGCGGTGTACTTCACGCCAAAGTGGCCGTTAATGGCACCGCCGGCGGCGCCGGCGATCAGCACGATCGGGATCACCCGCTTGTAACGGAGGATCAACCCGTAAACAATCGGTTCGGTTACGCCAGCGAGCAGGCCGGTGACCCCAGCCGAACCAGCGATCGTCCGCAGATTGCGGTCTTTCTTCGCTTTCAGGAAAATACCGATGGCCACGCCGATTTGAGCGAATACTGCCGCGGCAGCCATGGCTTCGATCGGGTCACCGCCGTTATTGATATTTTGCAGCGTGATCGGGGTGAACCCCCAATGAAGGCCAAGCACCACCATAAACGTCATCCCTCCGCCAAGCACAATGCCGGAAAGGATACCGCTGACGCCGATCAGCCAGGTCACTCCCGAGGCAATCCAGTTGCCGACGCTTGTTCCGAACGGTCCAAACGCCATGGCTGACAGCGGTACCATAATCATGAGGGCCAGCATCGGAACCATAAATACCTGCAGATCCTTCAAAATGATTTTCTTAAGCAGCTTGTCCAGCAAGGCGTAGATGCTTACCGCAATAAAAATCGGGAACACGCTGGACGCGTAATTCACAAGCACGACGGGGACGTCCAGGAAAGAAGCTTTTGGTCCCTTCTCCAGGAGACCTGTAAAGTTCGGCTCCATCAGCGCAGCCCCGATCGCCCCTGCAACGTAAGGGTTGGCTTTGAGTTTAAGCCCCAGGGTAATGCCCAGAAAAATCGGCAGAAAGTAGAATACGGCATTGCCCGCCGCGGACAAAATCAGGTACGTATCACTGGTATCCGATAACCATCCCGCCATCGTAAGGACGGTGAGCAGGGCTTTGATCATACCCGAGCCAGCCATGACCGGAATCAGCGGCGAAAAACTCCCGGATATAATTTCGAATACTTTGGACACCGCCGAGGTATTTGACGTTCCTTTGTCGTCTGTGTCCTTGGCCGTAATTTTGATCTGTTTCATGATCTCCGTATAAACTGACGCGACGTGGCTTCCGACCACCACCTGAAATTGGCCGCCGCTTTCCACAACCGTAATGACACCTTCGTGTTTTTCCAGCTGTTCCCGTTCCGCTTTTTTGTTGTCTTTCAAGCTGAACCGGAGCCGGGTGGCGCAGTGAACGAGGTCGCTGATGTTGTCTTCTCCGCCGACCAGACGTACAACGTCTGCGGCCATTTGCTTGTTGTCCATGGACCATTCCCCTTTTCTGATCGTTAGGATGGCAACAAAAAATACCTAGACTTAGGGCAGTATGATCACATTCGTGATCCTGCACCATAGCCTAGGTATCGCCTGCTTTACCAGTAACAATCCTTGTGTTTAAGTTGTACGTTCACTATACAAGACATTTCAACCGCTTTCAAGTCCTTTTTTTAATCGGCGTTCAGATGATCTCTTGAGGTCACCCGCTGAATATGGATGGTCAGGTACACCTTTTCGTCTATGGACATCGCACTTTCGTATTGTTCTTCCAGGTAGCGGTTAATCCGGTTCATGCAGGCAAAAGCCTCCGGGAACTTGGTCTTGACATGTTCATACAAAAAGTTGTCCCCCGCCGCATTTTGCGCTTGTTCCCCGCTAAGCATCCGCTGCAGAAAATACTGGAGATGCGTGATAAACCGCGCGTAATTAAACGAACCCTCATCAAGCTGAATCCCGAATTGACTGGTGACCAGATCGACGATGTCGCCCATTGCCTTGGTGACTTCAATCGTCCGCTGCATTCCCTGCTTGTCCTGTCTGGCATTTACAAAATGCATGGCGATAAAGCTTGCTTCATCCTGGTCCATCTGCACGCCAAAGTGCTTATGGATCAGCAGAAGCGCCTCCAGTCCAATAGCAAATTCTTTGGGGTAAAACTTTTTGATCTGCCAAAACAGCGCATTTTTCAAATTAAGCGACTGCTGATAGCGGGAAATTGCAAACTGAATATGGTCAATTAACGTGATGTAAATATTGTCGTTGAAAATATTGCCCATTTCAGCCTTGGCGTGTTTCACTATGTCGTCGGCCAATAAAAAATAATCGGCGGAGGTCTCGCCAATCAGATCAATCAGCTTTTGCGGGACCTTGTCGGGCTTCAGCACAAATGTCTTCTCAATTTTGTCCTCGTCCACCCGCTGCCCCATCTTCTTTTTGAAGCCGAGCCCATTGCCGATCACCACATACTCGTGGCCGACCTGATCTTCGGCGCGGATCACGTTGTTATTAAAAATTTGGCGGATAATCATCGGCTGTCTGACCACCTTCTCCGGGAATGTTCCAGATATTTAAAATAACACAGGGATTTTAGGGAGACAATAGCGGACAGCGAGATCTAGTGTGACAATAATACCCTTTCCGGATCATTCAATTGTGACCAAATAGGTTAGTTTACATACCAAATACTTAACTCGAAAATATTAATAATTCAATCATTGACCTGCCGCAGCGGGTTCTCTGATCACATTGCCGATTTGGCGCAAACCGGAACCGTCCGGACGAACGGCGAAGATGGCACCCTCATCCGAATCGGGGTCGCCAATGTAAACCGTCATATCGAATTCCAGCGTGGACAGCTGTTCCCCGCGGTTCACGCCGTGTTCCATGTCATAATCCAGGGTATCCATCTGGTCTTCAATATAGGTTTCAACTGTCAGAGGTAGAGGCTGGCGCATCAGCGGGAAATAGAGTCCAAATTGGGGCGCCGTTGCATGGCCGATATAATACCGGTAACGCTGATCCTGAGTATCCAGCACCGTTGGACTGACCTGCTGTTTTGTTTTTCCGTCCAGCGACAGTCGATATACACTGGGTTCGGTCTCATGCTGCCTGCAGTGTAATAAAAGCTGCCATTTCGGATGAAGAAATAATCGGCACCTTCCAGGTTAGCTATTCGCGTCAATTTTTTGGAGGGCAAATCGATTTTGCAGATCGTGCTGGTCCAGTTCGTCCCTTTCTCCAAAAAATAAACGGTCTCGTAATTCTCAAACAGCACATTGCCAAAGTTGCCCGCCAGCAGCATAGTGGACGTGGTATGACCAGGCGACATTACCGTTTGATACAGTCCGGCTTCAGGTTTGGCCCAGAAGATGGTTAATGGCTCTTTACATCAGGAATATATTTTCTCTAATGTACAAATGTGTAGATGAAGATAGACGAATGTTGCGGCAACCTGACGAATTAGATGGACTGCAGCCCTTCTTCCGTGACGGAAGGATCGTAATCGGCGACGATCAGCATATCGACCCAGCGGGCGCGCCGCAGCATGAAATGCACGACCGTTTCCCGCATGAGGGAATACCATAATGGCCGGTGAGACTGGCCGATGATCAGCTGGGTGGCGTGGACTTCAGTCATTTTTTCGAGCAGGGTTTCCCCGGTATGCTTGGATTGATCCTGCACGGAAATTTCCATATGCCCCCCAAGCCGTTCGCACAGCTGGCGCAGGGTTTCCAGCCGCTTGTTTTCTTCCCCGGAGAGTGCGCTGCGGCTGTGCACATACTGAACGTACCATTCCGCTTGGAGCCGGTGAGCGATACGGAACCCGCGCCGGATCAGCCGTTCCGCCCGGGGACTGGTATCCACGCAGACAAAAATCACTTCCTTCCGGTGCCATGGCCCGCGGAGCGAAGTGTTCCGGTCCCAGGCTTCCAACCGCTCATCCACATCGTCGGCAAGCTCCCGCAAGGCTAGTTCCCGCAGTGCAATCAAATTGCCGATTTTGAAAAATGAATCCAAGGCCTGGTTCACTTTGCTTGATGCATAAATTTTTCCTTCGCGCATGCGCTGCTGCAGCATCTGCGGCGTGACGTCAATCAGCTCCACCTCGTCCGCCAATTTAAGAATCGCATCCGGCACCGTCTCCCGGACACGGACGCCTGTCAGCTGCTCCACCGCATCGTTTAGACTCTCCAGATGCTGCACATTCAGTGTGGAGATTACGGATATCCCGTTCTCCAGCAGATAAAGCACATCCTCATACCGCTTTTTAAACCGGCTGCCAGGCATGTTGGTATGGGCAAGCTCATCCACCAGCACTACTTCAGGACAGCGCGTAATAATTGCTTCTGTGTCCATTTCCTCCAGCTTAGCCGATTGATAAACAATTTGGGCGCGGGGAATAAACGGCAGGTTACCGGTCTGATCCGCGGTGTCTTTTCTGCCGTGCGTTTCCAGCAGGCCAATCACCACATCAATACCTTTGCAGAGCAGCCGGTTTCCTTCCTGCAGCATTTTGTAGGTTTTCCCCACGCCAGGCGCCGCGCCGATATAGATTTTAAATGTGCCGCGCCGGATGGTTTCAA
Source organism: Paenibacillus nanchangensis (assembly GCF_046543445.1). Taxonomy (NCBI): domain Bacteria; kingdom Bacillati; phylum Bacillota; class Bacilli; order Caryophanales; family Paenibacillaceae; genus Paenibacillus; species Paenibacillus nanchangensis. Next base: position 135,806 of record NZ_JBHOFD010000017.1, on the reverse strand, counting down.
TTTTGCGGGCAAGTTCCTTGGAGTTCAGCCTGCGGAACGGTTCTTTTTCTTCTGCGGTCTGCGGTTTGATCGGCAGAATTCGTTCCCCCTCGTGTTTGGCGCGGTCCGCCATCAGAAAGACATCCACATTCCGCATTTTCCGCAGCACTCTGCCCGCGATGGAGCCTTGTAAACGTTCCTGCCGGCGGCTTTTTTGGGAATGTCCCATTACGATGCGTGTAACATTGTTTTGAATGGCGTAACGGACAAGCATGGAAGGAAGCTGCCGGATATTCAGCAGAGGAATTTCTACGAATTTCGCCCCCACCTTGTCCGCCAGTTTGAGGATGGAACGTTTGAATGCCTGCTGATCCTTCGTCAGCTCCCGTTTGGACAAAATAAAGGTAACGATCAGCAAATCCCCGTTCAGCCTTTTGGCGATTTGCTGGCCTCTACGCACATACAGCGAACCGTTCCAATGATATTGCGTGGAGACCAGGATCCGCTCCGCGGCGCCTGACGGACCCACCAGCCCCAGTTCCTCCCGGTGTTTCTCCAGCGAATCATTGACCCCTTCTGCCATAAGCCGCAGCGAAATTTCCCGCAGCACGCCAAGATTTCCTCGCCTTGCCATCGCCGGATGGGTCTGATCGCCCAATATTCCGTCGTCAATCCGTTTGAGCATCGTTTCCGGCGACACGTCGATCAGCCGCACCTCGTCAGCCAGCTCCAGCGTATTGGAAGGCACGGTTTCCGCAGCCCGGATGCCGGTCAGCTTATGCACGATATCATCCACCCCGTCCAGCTCATACACATTGATGGTGGTAATGATGCTGATGCCGTGGTCCATCAAAAATAAAATATCCTCCAGCCGGGTCTTGAACCGTGCTTCCTTCCGGTTCCGGTGGGCAAGCCCGTCTACCAGCAGCACCTCCGGATTTCGGGCCACGATAGCTTCCAGCGGCAAATCCTTGTATTCTTTCCCGTCCTTCTGCCAATGAATGCTCGGCACGCGTTCCAGTTCAAGCGTCTGCTGCACTGTTTCGGACCGCTGCATAGTAGAAATTGCGCTCATCACGACGTCGATGCCCTGCTGCTTCAGAAAGTTGCCTTCATTCAGCATGTGATAGGTTTTACCCGACCCGCTAACCGGGCCGATCAAGATTTTCAGCCTTCCTTTCCGGAGCTGTGAGATCGACTTCAGAATTTCCTCGGGGGTTTTTCGTCTAAATTCATTCATTACGCGGCCTCCTCCTGAGACAGTGCGCTGCTGCCCTGGTTTCCGTGCTGATCTCTCGTGCAACATGCTGCTAACCACCCGGGCAACATACAGCTGCCCTGTCCCGAGAATGCAGCGGACAAGGCTATTGTAATTCTATTGATTTCCCTTTTGGTTTACCTTTGCTTGTAACGCCAGATTTAGCTTTAATACGTTGACCCGTTCTTCGCCAAACACCCCTAAGTCACGTTTTTCCGTATGCTCCCGGACCAGTGACTCTAACTCCGTCTCAGGAATCCCGGTTGCCTTACTGATGCGGGGCACCTGCACCAGCGCCGATTGCGGCGTGATGTGCGGGTCCAGCCCGGAGCCGGAATTGGTCACGAGCGCGAGGGGCAGCTTGGCAAGCGGAACGTCAGGGTTATCCTGCTTCCACTGTTGAATAGAGGCCTCAGTGCGTGCAAGCAGATCGGGATTCGACGGCGCATAGTTATTGGAGCCCGAAGCCTCCGCCTTGTAATCAATGCTTGAGACACGCCCTTGGAAAAAGCCGGGATCGGTAAACGATTGGCCGATAAGTTCCGAACCTGCGACTTGACCATTTTGCCCTTTTACCAGACTGCCGCCGGCTTGGGATGGAAAAAACAGCTGCGCCAGACCTGTAGTAACCAGCGGATAGATGATCCCGCACAACACGATAAATACCAGACTGGAGCGAAGGGCCAGCCAGAATACCGGCTCTTTTACCTGTTCCTCCTGTCCTTGCTGGGTGATTGAACTCATTATAGATTCCTTCTTTCCGCATAATCTTGGCTTATATCCATAAATGGACTAGCATATCAATCAGTTTGATGCCGATAAAAGGGGCCAGCACGCCGCCCAATCCGTATACCAGCAGGTTGCGGCTTAAAAGCCGCGATGCGCTCATCGGCCGGTAGGCCACGCCTTTCATGGCGAGCGGAATGAGCAGCGGAATAATGATGGCGTTAAAGATCAAAGCCGATAAAATCGCGGACAGCGGCGAACCAAGCTTCATGACGTTCAGCACTTCCATCTCAGGAATGGCGAGCATAAACATCGCCGGAATGATGGCGAAGTATTTCGCAATGTCGTTGGCGATACTGAAGGTGGTTAAAGCGCCGCGCGTCATAAGCAGCTGCTTGCCGATCGCTACCACTTCAATGATTTTGGACGGGTCCGAATCAAGGTCGACCATATTTGCAGCTTCTTTGGCAGCGGCCGTGCCGCTGTTCATCGCAAGTCCCACATCCGCCTGAGCCAGTGCCGGCGCATCGTTGGTGCCGTCGCCGGTCATCGCAACCAGCTTGCCTTCGGCCTGCTCCCGGCGGATAACGGCGATTTTATCCTCCGGCTTGCTTTCGGCAATAAACCCGTCGACACCCGCCTCCGCTGCTATCGTTGCTGCTGTAAGCGGGTTATCCCCCGTGCACATGATCGTCTTGATCCCCATTGCCCGCAGCTGATCAAACCGTTCGCGCATTCCGGGTTTCACGGTGTCCTTGAGATAAATAACCCCGTATATTTTATTGTTCACGGCCACGGCCAGCGGAGTTCCGCCTTTGGAAGCAATGGCGGCCGCCTGCTGCTCCAGGTCCTCCGGAATGGTACCGCCTTGGGCCGCTACCCAGTTCCGGATCGAATCCACCGCGCCTTTACGGACCTTACGGCCGTCTTTCAAATCGATGCCGCTCATGCGGGTTTCGGCTTTAAACTCAACAAAGCTGCCGCCTTCGCCAAGCGAGGGATCATACGCTCTCCCGTTCTTCTTCATCCATTCCAGAACCGACCGGCCTTCCGGCGTTTCATCCTGGATCGAGGAAATGGCCGCCCAAGCCGCGGCTTCGTCCGCACCCGCGCCTTTGACGGACAAAATGTCGCTTGCCATCCGGTTCCCGTACGTAATTGTCCCGGTTTTGTCCAAAATCATCGTGTTGATGTCGCCGGCAGCCTCCACGGCTTTTCCCGACATGGCGAGTACGTTAAATTGCGTTACCCGGTCCATGCCGGCGATGCCGATCGCTGACAGCAAGCCGCCGATGGTGGTCGGAATGAGACAAACCAGCAAAGCGATCAGAACAGGGACTTCTAGATTAACTCCCACATACTCAGCGATCGGTCCAAGGGTGACCACTACAATGAGAAAAATCAGGGTTAAGCTGATAAGCAGCGTACTGAGCGCAATTTCATTGGGTGTTTTCTGCCGTTTTGCTCCTTCCACCAGCGCAATCATCCGGTCGATAAACGTTTCCCCCGGATCGCTGGTGATCCGGACCTTGATCCGGTCGCTGATCACCCGGGTTCCGCCGGTCACGGAATTGAAGTCGCCGCCGGCTTCCTTGATTACCGGTGCGGATTCACCTGTAATCGCCGACTCGTCGACCGAAGCAAGGCCTTCGATTACCTCCCCGTCGCCGGGAATCATTTCGCCTTGGGAAACGATCACGACATCCCCCTTGCGCAGTTCCGTTGACGGAATGACCTTCATCTCGCTGCCGGCCACTTTGTTGGCTGTAATTTCTTGTTTCGTCCGCTTTAAGGTGTCCGCCTGCGCTTTGCCCCTGCCCTCTGCAAGCGATTCGGCGAAGTTGGCGAACAGGACGGTGAACAGCAGAATCACAAACACTGCGAGGTTGAAGCCAATCCGGTCCCCAGTATGAAAGTACCCGGGGAACACCGTCATCAGAAGCACGATCACCGTGCCGATTTCGACTACAAACATGACGGGATTTTTCATCATCAGCACCGGATTCAGCTTGAAAATGCTCGCCTTTAAGGCTTGCGCGACAAGCGGACCGGTGAACATGCCTTTTTTACGTTGTTCGTTCATGGCCACATTACCCCACTTTTTATTAACGAATCGTCAAGAATTCCGCGACCGGACCGAGAACAATTACCGGCAGGAAAGTTAAAGCTCCAATCAGAATAACCGTCCCGATGAGCAGAACCGTAAACAAAGCGTTATCCGTACGGAACGTGCCGATGGTCTCAGGCACCCATTGTTTGCGCGTCAGTGATCCGGCAACGGCCAGCAGCGCGATCATGGAAATGTAACGCCCGAAAAACATCACGAGACCGGTTGTTATATTCCAAAACACCGTGTTGTCCGCCAGTCCTTCAAACCCCGAGCCGTTGTTGGCGGCGGAAGAGGTATACTCATACAGCACTTGTGAAATCCCGTGAAAGCCTGAATTGCTAATCGCCCCTTTGCCAAGCTCCGTTAAAAAGGCAATCGCCGACGGCGCCAATATGATAAAGGGATGCGCCAGAATTGCAATGGCGATCAGCTTCATTTCGCGCGGCTCGATTTTGCGGCCGAGAAATTCGGGCGTGCGGCCAACCATCAGCCCGCAGATGAACACCGCCAGAATCGCATACATCAGCATATTGATCAGCCCGACGCCTTTTCCGCCAAACACAACGTTCAGCATCATCTGTGCCAGCGGGACTAGTCCGCCAAGCGGGGTCAAGGTATCGTGCATGTTATTAACCGAGCCGGTTGTCGCGGCCGTCGTGACGGAAGTAAACAGCGCCGATTGGGCGATCCCGAAGCGTACCTCTTTGCCCTCCATGCTCCCCTGCGAAGCGTCGATACCCAAAGCGTTCATTGCCGGGACGCCGCTTTTTTCCGCGCTGTAGACAATCGGCAGGAACACCAGGAACAATATCATCATCGCGGAAAAAATCACCCAGCCCTGCTTGCGGCTTTTCGCGAATTTGCCGTACATGAACGGCAGCGCGGCGGACAGCGACCACATGGACAAAATTTCAATTACGTTGGTCAGCGGGCTTGGATTCTCGAACGGGTGGGCCGAGTTGGCACCCATGAATCCCCCGCCGTTTGTTCCCAGATGCTTGATCGACTCCAGCGAAGCCACCGGACCCACCGCAATATGCTGCGTTGAACCTTGCAGTGTCGTTACCGTCAGGGTCGGATCAAGGGTCTGCGGCACTTTCAGCGCGACCAGCACCAGCGTAACAATCGTCGCCAGCGGCAAAAATACCCGGGTGTGCGCTTTGATAAAATCCTCAAAAAAGTTGCCCAAGGTTTTACCTTTGCTTGTAATCCCTCTTACAAAAGCGACCGCCACCGAAAGTCCGGTTGCCGCCGATGTAAACATCATCATCGTAATGACGGCCATCTGCGAGAAGTAGGTCAAGCCCGTTTCACCGCTGTAATGCTGCAGGTTCGTATTCGTCATGAAACTGATGATGGTGTTAAACACCAGCGTCGGCTCCATCCTGCCGATGCCGTTGGGATTCAGCGGCAGCCCGTTCTGGACCCGCAGCACCAGATAACTTAAGGCGACAAGCACGAAATTCGTAACGACCACGCTGATTGCGTATCGTTTCCACGGCATCCCTTTCCGTTTTTTCAGACCGCTTAACGCGAAGATGGGTTTTTCCGCCCAGCCAAATATTTTATCCGTGCGGTTAGGCTCATTGGAAAATACATGGTATAAATAAGACCCAAGCGGTTTGGCGATCAGGATCAAAATACCGATCACAATGCAGATTTGCAAAATATCCATTTCCGTTCCTCCCTGGCATGAGCTGCAAACAGTACTTAAAATTTCTCCGGATGAAGCAAGGCGTAGATCAAATAAATCAGCACGATGCCTGTGAAAATCAAAACGATGGTCATGCGCCTTCCCCTCCCGTATCCTCTATCGCCTTATCGCACCATACGATAAAGCCAAGCACCAGCAAGGCGCTGACAACCAATGTTAAAATCATCCAAATGTCCATCATGTCACGAACACCTCCACCTGTTTACTCTTTCATCTGCTTTAGCAAAAAAACGACGTTGCCGGTACGGCTGTAAATGACGTATGACGCTCCCAGCTTTTTGTATATGGCCTCGGGGTGCCAAACGGGGGTGACCACCGTTACCTGCTGGCAGGACCACTGGCTGACGAGCTGCAAATACTGGCAGCTAAGCGGCAGGCTGGCCTCGAAAATAAGCACCTGCCTGACTGGAAAATCAGGCATCCCGCAGGCATTGCCGCGGGTGGTGCGAACGTGCAGGATGTCCTGCACGCCCAATTCTCTCAGCAGCTGCTCTTCCTTTTTGTTATTGGTTAAGGCCGCTACCGGTATTTTTTGATGCAGCAGCAATTTTACGAATTCCAATCCCGCCTTGTTTGAAGCGGCGACGACTACCCGGCTCTGTTCCATATGCTCCTCCCCCGAATCTAGCACGCCGTCTATGCATTTGTTCCAGCATGACCTGCACGTCTCCCGGCGGATTCCGGCGGTGAGAGGCGCCCCGTCGTTACTGGCTGAGCCGATGACGACAATGGTCGTCCGGTTTCGGGCGGTCCGCTCTCACCCGGACCTCCGTTCCGTTGACTCGCCAGATAGGCCAGGCAGGCTGCCCTGTCAGAATCGAATTCCCTTCAATTCATGAACCGAATCTTAACGCTGCGCCAGTTTTTTGTAAAACCGTACAGCGGTGAAATTCTCTGATTATGGGAAACTTCTGGTCTTGAGGTGAACCAAAACAAAGGATAACTTGAATTTTCTTTCATTTTCTAGCCCGCAGGATGGTTTTTCTCCATTTTTATGTGATTTTTACGCCTGTTTACCGGTTCTTTTATTCCTTTTTTACAGGGTGCTGAGCTATAGTAGGAACGGGAATGTTGAACGAGAGAGAGAGAGGAATATCCATGCCGAAATGGAAAATGAAGCTGAACCCGCTTAAGCCGTATCTGCTGATTATTATGATGATCACCAGCATGACCCTGCTGATGAGACCTTTTGGACTGGCTTTTGAGGCGGTGAATATAGCGCTGCTGTATCTGCTGCCGGTGCTGTTAAGCGCGGTGTATTGGGGTCTGCGGCCTGCCATGTTCGCCGCCGTTTTAGGTGTGCTTGTGTTTGATTTCTTTTTTGTGACCCCTGTGCTGAGTTTTACGATCGCCGATCTGCGGTATTTGATCTCCTTTTCCGTTTTTTTGGCGGTAGCCATACTTACAGCTACCCTCGCGGTAAAATTGAAGCGGCAGCTGCGGTACTCCGAACAGCGGGAAGCGACCACCGCGGCGCTGTTTGAGCTCAGCCGGCAGATGAGCGACATAACGGACATCCATGCCCTGTTGGAAAACGTATCCCGTCAGGTTTCGCACACCACCGGCTGTGATATTGCGGTATACTTGCCGGATGAACGGAATTCAGTGGTATTGTCCCACTCTTTTGCCGTACAGGAGGACTGGGGACTTAGCGAAACGGAAAAGGTGACGGCTCAGCTCTCCTTTGATCAGGGGGAAGCGGTTGGATATGGTACGGAAACGTTAAGGGATTCCCAGGGGTTTTATCTTCCGCTGCGAACCGAAGACCGGGTACACGGCGTGCTGGCTCTTCATGTGAAAGAGCGGGGCCATGTCTTCTCCGGCGAGCAGCAGCGGATGCTGGAGGCGATCGCCGGGCTGGCGGCCAGCGCGATCGCCCGGGTCAAGCTCGAGGAAGAAGCCAAAATCGCGCATTTAACTGCCGAATCGGAGCGGATCCGCACCGCAATCCTGGATTCCGTTTCCCATGAACTGCGGACACCGCTCGCGGCCATCATCGGCTCGGTAACCGGATTGATTGAGGGTGACAAGCTTTTTTCCCCGGAGGACCGTATGGAGCTGCTGCTTACCATCCGCAGCGGGGCGCACCGGATGAACCGGCTGGTCATTAATTTGCTCAGCATGGTGAGACTGGAAAGCGGCATGCTGCGGCTCAAAAAAAACTGGTGCGATATCGAGGACCTTATCGGCGTCACGCTGGCGCAGGTAAAGGATGTTCAACAGGACCGCAAGCTCCGTGTAATTTTACCGAAGGAGCTCCCCATGGTGCGGGGAGACGAAGTATTATTAGAACAGATGCTGGTGAATGTGGTCAGCAACGCCATCAAATACAGCCCGGACGGCAGCGAAATCGTAATCGAGGCTTATGCTGCGGAGCACACTCTAACCCTAACCGTCTCCGATCAGGGGATCGGTCTTGGAAGCGATGAATACGGCCGGATTTTTGAAAAATTCTACCGTTCGAATGCAAGCAAGCAGATCACCGGTACCGGACTAGGGCTGGCCATCTGTAAAGGAATTGTGGAGCTGCACAATGGAACGATTTCGGCAAAACCGAATACGCCTCAAGGGATGACTGTGGCGGTAACTCTCCCTGTTGAAAGGCACCACGGAGTACAGCTGGAAACTAACGGAACAGAAACGGAGAAGGATAATTTTGAATAACCCTGGAGCACGCATCTTGATCGTCGATGACGAAGCGCAAATCCGCAAACTGCTGAAGGTGACCCTGCAAGCCCATCAATATTCCATTCACGAAGCGTCTACTGGCGAGGAAGGAATAACTCAAGCCGCTTTGGTCAATCCGGATCTGATTGTGCTAGATCTTGGATTGCCTGACCTGGCGGGGATGGAAGTGCTTGTCCGGATTCGGGAGTGGTCGAACGTACCTATCATTGTACTGACCGCCAAAGACCGGGAAGAAGATAAAATCCAGGCGCTGGACAGCGGTGCGGACGATTATGTAACCAAGCCGTTCAGCATGGGTGAGCTGGTCGCAAGAATCCGGGTGGCCCTGCGCCATGTGGCGGGTTCGGGCAGCGAACCGGTGCTGCAGATTGGCGAGCTGACGATTGATCTCGCCCAGCGGATTGTGACGCAGAACGGCGAGCGGGTTAAACTGACGCCAACCGAATACGATCTTCTGAAGGTGCTCGCCACCAATGCGGGCAGAATTGTGACCCAGCTCCAGCTGCTGCAGCAGGTATGGGGAAGCCATCTGGATGAGTCGGAAACCCATTATCTGCGGGTCTATATCGGACATTTGCGCAAAAAACTGGAGTTGGACTCCACGCAGCCAAAACTGATTGTAACGGAGCCGGGCATCGGCTACCGTCTGCTGACGCCGGACTGACCGCCCGGCGTTTTTGCGTACAGCAGTTTGCCGATGCTAACGCCGCCAAGCAATGTTCCGAAGTAATGTTCTTCATTTTTGAGAGTTTTCATGAAAATTCAAGCTTATCCGAGTAAACTCCAGCGAAAATGACCAAAAATTCAGATTATCTCTGTTTCATTGGTGCTGAGCCGAAGATTTCCTCCCTCACAGCGTGTGAGCCTCTTTCTCAGCTTTTACAAAGGCATTTCGGGAAGTGTATCATTCGATTTGAACAAAACGCTTAATTCCCGGAACCCGGGAAGCGGGGGAACCACAGGCCGTTTCAAAGGGCCTGCTTTGGTGTGAATCCGACACGGGACAAACGTATCCCGTGAGGCAGGACGTCTCTCACCGTCCGAATCCGGCAGCTAACCTCGTCAGCGCAGTGGAGAGAACCTTTTTTACGCCATGCTATTTGCAGACGCGGCCGTGTGCCGGTCTATGCAAACCGCAGCGGAGGTTAATCTCCGCCTGCGGTTTTTTTTGCCCATTCTGGGCCAAGGCGAGCCATTGCAAACGCTGCTGTAAACAGCTGGTGGAGGGACAAAAATGAAAACTTATTATTTTGGTACATGCCGCGGGTTATTGGACCCGGTTAGCTTGGAATTTCGGTGTTTCGGGGCAGTATGGTACGAAGAACACGGACATCGGTATGTGGTTGGATATGGCTTTGGCGAGCATCGCGTGGAAATTCTCCGCCAGTTCAACCTTTCCCTGTCTTTACGGGAATGTGCGGACGATAGGACGGTGCGTGAAATTTATCAAGAAATCCGGACGATCCAGCAGGAACAAGACTGGTCCGGCCGGACGAGGCTCCCGCTGCTTGCCGCGTTTAAACAACCGTGGCGGGAAATGCGCCCGGGCTGGTATGTTTTGCGCTCCCGGCAGTGTTTTCCCTGCCATGTTTCCTTTGTGCATAAAACAAAAACGTCTGTATGGCTTGAGCATGCGGCGGTGTGTGAAAATGACCAGGAGCTGCAAGCCTGTATTCAGCGGGCATCTGACGCTCATCAAATTGGTTTCACAATTCTGTCCAACCTGGAGGGCATACGGAATGGATGATTCCCCTTTAACCCAAATCGAATTGTTTTTGTTTAAAGAGCCGCCTTCCTTTCTTCCGGCCAACCGGCGCCAGCGTGGCTGCTGCTTCGTCCTGAAACTCACCTGCGGGACATTCAGCGGGATAGGGTTATGCCGCATTGCCGCCGGTCGCGCTCCCGGGATGGACTTGATCAAATGGGGCGGTTTTTTAAAAGCAATCCGGAGGCGAACGGCGGCGGAGGCCCTAAACATCCTGCAGCTCGAGGGCCGGCAGTGGCGGTCTGATCAGCTGGCACTTGTTGCGTCTGCTCTTCAGGACCTGAAGACAGCCCATCAAAAGGCGCTTAAGCTGGCCGCCGGGGCAGAGAATCAAACATTTCGCTTGAAGCCGAATCCGCCTACGGACGAGCAGCTTTTTCGAGAATCGACCGCCTATTTTTCGGTGTTATAGTACCTGTTGATATCGGCGTGTTCTCTATAGGTCCTGTTTCATCCCCTTCACGATTAGGCCGGGTCCGCTAGAATCAATCTTCCGGGCTTGGCCTCTTAGGGATAATGGATCCCCCGCTCCACCATAAAAGGAATCAGCTTGCGGTTATTAATCGTGCTTGCCGTTTGTCCGCTTGACTGGTACAGCCTATAATCGAATTTGAAACGCTGTTGTACATCCTTCGGTAAATGACGGATATAGTGATGAACGCATTCGGTAACCTGCTCCTGCGTGCCAAAGTCTGCAACCAAATCCAATACTTCAAGCAGATAAATATCGGTTTTGTGCCCGATAAACCATCCGCTATCAACGACGTTTTGAATGACCCCTTCGATATTCGTTCCATAGCTCTCTGCCAATGGAAAAAACTTTTCCTGCAATATCTTGATGATCTCGGTTAATTCCCGCTCCCTGAACCGTTCTTTCGCCAGGTTCCACACCTTGCCTTTTCCTTCCCGTAACTGATAAAGCGGCAAATTCCAATATACCTTTCCGGTCGCTGTGTTTATCATTTTGCAGCTCGTGTTGAACTCCAGATAACTTCCCTGAATATTGTATGTACTGCTTGCAAAATGGACTTCGGCGGTAAAGCAGCCTACCTGCTTCATCATTTTTTTCTTGGATTTGTAGTATTTATATCCAAATGGTTCGCAGGCTGCGGCAATTTGCAGACAGCATTCGTTAAATATTTCTTTGTTTGACTTCTCCATAGTGCTCCCTTCTAACTGTTAGAATTACAATCCGTCCTGAGCGGCCAATGAATTAAAATAACTGACGGCGACCTCGCGGAACTGCTGTGCGGCCTGTGAAATATAACGGCTTTTATGCCATAACAAGGCGATTTCCCGCTTCAGCTCTTGATCCTCTACCTGAAGGTAGCTGATCTGCTCCCGCGCATTTCTGGCCGAGCCGGGCATAAAGGCGAGGCCGATTTCGGCTTCCACCAGCGCGCTTAGCCGCGCAGGTTCATCGCCTTCGTACACATAGCGGGGGACAAATCCCGCTTTTTTGCACACCGCATCGACCAGATCGCGCGTCCCGTAGCCTTTTTTCACCCCGACAAACCCTTCCTCCTGCAGGTCCATCAAGGATACGCTGGTTCGCTCCGCCAGGCGGTGACTATTAGGTACGGCAACAAGGATTGGATCGATGTACACAATCTCACACGCGATCTCCTCCCTGTAGACAGGAGGGGAAGACAAGCAGAAATCGACTTCGCCTCTGTAAAGCAGCGCAATCATTTCCTCTGTGGCAACCATTTGCACATGAAACTGGATCGCAGGATTTTCACTCCGAAACGCCCGTAGAATATTTGGGAGCATGCTCGCCGTAGTTACCGCCAGTTCAAGCGTGTGCTGTTCCTGCCTTGAGAGATCCCGAAGCTCCCGCCTCCCCTCTTCCAACTCAAGCAGCGCACGCTCCGCCCGGAGCAGGAACCGGCTGCCAAATTCGTTTAACCGCAGCTTTCTGCTTGTCCGGTCGAAAAGCGGAACCCCCAGGTCTTCCTCCAGCCGCTGAATCGTTTTACTGAGCGACGACTGTGTTACATGCAGGCTGTGTGCAGCCTCGGTCATATGCTCCAAACGGGCAACGGCAAGAAAATATTGCAGTTGAAGCAATTCCATACTCCGCCACCTTTCATTCCTTTCAGTCTATGTAATTATAGCATAAAATGCGTTTGAGTAAATCAGCCATTTCCCGTACGATTGCTTTAAAACGTTTAGGGGGAAAAAATTATGAAAACCCGTGACTGGTGGCTGATGATATCCGTTGGACTGGGCATCCTGTTAAATCCGCTGAACTCCTCGATGATTTCAGTCGCCATCCCGAGGCTGCAGCAGGTGTTTCAGCTTGACTTTACAGCGGTCTCCTGGATTATCTTTTCTTTTTATCTGGCAAGTGCGGTCGCGCAGCCCGTGATGGGAAAAGCCAGTGATGTGTTCGGCCGCCGTCCTCTGTTTTTAACCGGTCTGGTCGTCGCTTTTCTGGCCTCATTGGCTGCGCCGTTTTGCCCGTCTTTTGGCTGGCTCATCGTCACCCGCGTTGTGCAGTCTGTGGGGACAAGCATGATGACTGCGGTTGGAATGGCGATTGTACGCGTACACATTACGGAAAAACAAGCGGTTGCGCTGTCGGTTTTAGCCTTGTTTTTATCGGGAGCGGCGGCGTTTGGACCGTTTGTTGGCGGCCTGCTGGTGCATTGGTGGGATTGGCGGGCGATTTTTGTTGTGAATCTACCCTTTACGCTGGCAAGCTTTCTCTTGGCTTGGAAAATGATTCCGAAGGACGGAGATGCGGCATCCGCACGTCCCCGCTATTCGTTTCGCCAATGGATGTCCAAAATGGATGTGCCCGGTATTGCCTTGTTTGCGGCAGGTCTGGTTGCGCTTCTTGCCGGTCTGCTGTCGGCCAAATCAACTGGACAGTTTTCGTCCGTACAAGCTCTTACCGGTCTGGCGGGTGTGGTGCTGCTGATTGCTTTCGTGCGCCGGGAACTCAAAACGGCTGTGCCTTTTATCCCGCTGCGCACCTTTGCGAAATATCCGGCGATGACGTGGGTCAATCTCGAATTTCTGCTGGTGAACGTGCTGTTTTACGCGGTGTTTTTTGGCCTCCCCTCTTACCTGCAGGCCGTGCGCCAGCTGGATGAATTTCACACCGGAATCCTGATGCTGAGCCTGGGCTTATGCTCCCTTGCAGCTGCGCCCCCTGCCGGCCGCTGGATCGAGAAATCGGGCCCCGGTCCGGCTTTGTTTCTATCCGCCATTCTTATGACCGTTGGCGCGGTCTGGCTTGTGACCTTAAGCCCAACGTCTCCCGTCGTCAGTGTGTGTGTGGCTTTGGCCGCTTTTGGCGTGAGCAACGGGTTGAACAGTGTCGGCATGCAGGCGGCGTTATTTCAAAGCACACCCAAAGAAATCATTGGGGTCGCTTCCGGGTTATTTAATACCTCCCGGTATTTGGGGACCATCCTCTCTTCCCTGCTGACAGGATTGGTTATGGGCGGACAGTTCTCTTTCCAAGGCTTCCGGGTGTTGGGAATGATTTTGACGGCTATAGCGCTGTTGCTGGTATTCATGAATCTGCGGCGCCGAAAGGCGGAAATACAGGTGGAGCGATGAGATGACCGGTACAGCTGCCCATTAGACTAGGGCCTGTACGCAAAGCTATTTAAATCGAAATCAAGGCCAAAAAAAGCCTTGAACATGCTGTAAATCTAAAGTTGGGTGAATTTGTATGTAACCCATCGTAACCCATCATGGAATTGTGTGACTGTCCAGATAATAATTAAAGTATAGCGGGTTTCCCAGTGGATCGACCACGGCATGAGTCTTGGTCGTTAAACCGCCCTGGGAATGTCTGATCACTTGCTTGTTCGCTTGCTTGCTTTGCCCCCTTTTGCGCCAGCCCTATGCGGATGGACTCGGACTATGATTGTATCCTATGATGGTATCAATTATCATCTGCTCATAGCCGGGCTCAATGGTAACCAAAGTCGGCTTAATGGGAACGTGCTTCAGGATACCATCCCTGATTCCCGCCTATTGTAGCCGCCAGAGAAAGTATGGGTACAAGTTCACGGACAGAGGGGACCCTATTTGCTGATTTTTCCGTGTTTTGGCAAAGAGACGGACTCAGTTTCCCTTATTTACGTGGAAAATCCATCGTTTGCATGTTTTCCGTACGAATAACGGATCTGGAGTCCGCAAGGCATACCAAAAGCCCAAGAATTTCAGAAATAACGGCCGCTGGGTCCGCGAAGACCTCCGTATGGGCGTGCTGTGGTATTTTGCTGCGTGTATGTCACTTGGAAACCACCATAGAGATCTCTACAGACTCTGAACCCATCCCGGTTAAGCGGCCAGTCCATTCCGTTCGACAGCCGCCCGCCCTTCTAGCTTCAAGCCAATCTCCTCCCAAAAAAGAGATGGCATCATCTAGGGAATTCTACAACGGAATTCTACAACGACGCTGACATTATACATTTTTAGTAATTTGTTTTCCGCCATCACACTATTAACATATCACAAAAAAAGCTGCACCCTAACCAGTTAATCAGGGTGCAGCTTTTCAGGGATACGTTTTGTTCTGGCGTTACCTTTCCGTGCGTTCCGGCTTGCGTTACATTCCCAACCTTTGCTGGAGCAGATGCGCCAATTCTTCCGCGGAATCCCATACAATCGGCCGGAGCGATTGAAGCGAGCCGGCCAGGTTCTCCGCAGTTTTGCTGTGCACCGTGCAAATTACAGGGATCTGCAGGGCAAGCGCGTAACCCACCGTCAAAAACAGATCAGGCGACGGATAAGTAAGATCCGCCAGGATCAGCTTGCTGTCCGTTATCCGTTCCTGAGCAGGCATATCCCCCTCCGCCGGCACGCCCGGAGCCGTAAGCATTTGCGGGTGGTAACCGCACTGCTCCATTCTGGGGAGCAGCTGATTTGTCCACTCAGCCCGCAGCTCTCCTTCATCCGCAATCAGCACGAGGCAGGGCTTCAGCTGGGGGCCAGCGGCGTGTGCCGCCGCTTCACTCCAGCCTTTTTCCGTCAGTTTAAACGTCATGCCCTCCCGGACAAGCAGCTCTTCGCTTTGCAGCTTATCGATGATGTAGACCAGCTCCTGCATGTTGGGAGAGTAAGTCAGATTATAGCTCCGGGACAGCGGATGAATCACAACTGGCTTTCCAGGTCCCTCGGCATGACTGTACACATAGCGGAGCAGCCGTTTTCCTTTATCTTCAAGCGTTACAGGAATGCCGGCGTCCTTCGCGATCCGCTCCAGGTCGCCCGCCTGCAAAGTAACCTTACTTTTGCTCCCATTCTCCGAGCGTTCCCGGATGTAGGCGGATACGACATGCAGCACCTGACGTTTTTGCGCATGCGGCAGCGAGTAGATCGTTGCGTAGCTTTCTTTTAACAGTTTGTAAGAACCTCCGGGTGAACAACAGCAGCCTAGATACGTTTCGTATTCGCCTGCCGGTTCAGTGGGGACAATCTCGTTGCAAAACAAACAAAGTTTTTTAGTCATGCTGTCTCCTCACCTCACGCCGAAATGAATAGCTCACTCTACCTTACCAAGTTTGGCGGGAAAAGTGGACCGGCAGTTATTTCCTTCCGCTGCTCGGGTGACACGGGAGTTCAGCATGATTAATGCGCAAATCTGTGCCGCTGCATGTAAATGTTGTTACTGCTGATTCGTATTCTCTGGCCGCTCGGGCTGCACTTCGGCTGCCAGACGCTCCCGGCGGAGCGCCTCCGTATTTTCCTCGTCCAGTATAAATTCCCTACCCGAAACGGTAATAGCAACACCATAGTCTTCAGCCGCCCGTTCCAAGGATACGATTCCGTTGCGGACATCCTCCAGAACCAGTCCGGGATCGCGCCGCAGCGGATTTCCCCATCCGCCGCCGCCGGCCCGGTGAAATTCGATGATCCCTCCGCCTTCCATAGGGATGTGGAATGCCGTTTCTCTGACTTCCAGCGGGTCCTGGCGGTCCGGATGAAGGACAACCAGGTTCGACGGGGCATCCCCGCCTTCGCACAACCCGCGCGTTGTATTGCGCACACCCGCCATCATGACGCTGGTATAACTCGGTTCCAGGTGCTGGATGAGCACATGCAGACCGGGAGCTCCCCTCCACTGGCCCGCCCCGGTATAGTCGGCGGTATATTCATGCTTCAAGACACGGCTCGGATACTGAATTTCGTTCATTTCGATCGAAGGCAAAATAACACCCGTCATCACCGGCGGGTACAAGCCCCAGCCATCGGTTTCAAAGGCAGCTCCGGCTCCTCCGGTATAGCCAAAAAAGTTCAGGTTTACCCAAGGACGCCCGTCCGGGTACTGCCCGTTCGTGTAAGCAAGCGGCAGCTTATGCGCATTCACCCCAACCCGTTCGGGTGCGCATTTGGAGATCGCCAGCAGCACGGCTTCCGCAATTTCCGCGCCAGTACACGCCGTGGCATGGCCGCAAGGAGCCGGCAGTTTGGGATTGACTACACTGCCAAGCGGCGCTTTTACCGTTACAGGGTTCATATAGCCTTCATTAATCGGAATGCTTTCGTCGCAGCATGTCGAAATGGCGACAAAAGCAAAGGAAGTCGTATTGGAAAGCGGGCTGTTGATAAATCCTTCAACCTGCGGCGCGGACCCGTCAAAATCAATCGTCAGGTCGCTGCCCGACACCGTAACGGTTGCTTTCACCTTAATATCGCGGTTTCCTTGGAAATCATGATCCGCATAGGTTTCGGCGGAATAAATGCCGTCCGGCCAGCTGGAAATTTCTTCGCGCACCCTGCGCTCCGTATAGTCAATCCGGCTGTTGATCGCTTCTCTGACCGCTTCGTACCCGTACCGCTCCAGCAGCATTTCCGAGCGCTGGGCCGCAAGCTTACAGGCGCCGATCATGGCATCCAGGTCCCCTTCCAGCCAGTGGGCAAGCCGGTTGTTCGCTGTAATCAGCTCGAAGACATCCTGTCTTTTTTCGCCGCGTTCATACAGCTTCAGCGGAGGAATCCGCAGGCCGTCCTGCCAAATGTCGCGGGATCTGGGATTGTACCCGCCGGCGACGGGGCCTCCGTTATCGCCCATATGGCTGCGTACTGCCGGAAGGAGCACCGGACGTCTGCCGTGAAAGACCGGCATCACCAGCGTCCAGTCCAAGCTGTGCGAACCCCCGTAATAGGGATCGTTGACGAGCAGGATATCGCCCGGATGCAGATCATTTTTAAAAGCGCTGATCAGCTCGTCCACGGCGCTAACCACCGCGTACAGATGCAGTGTGCAGCCTGGAGCCTGCGCCACCAGCCGGGTGCTTCCTTCCATAAAATCAAATACGCCTGTTGTAAAGTCATGCGCTTCATTAAACAGCGGAGACCGTGCGGTCCGCGTCACGGCGGCGCTCATCTCCTCCGCAACGGAATCCAATGTTCCGCCAACAACCTGCGACAAAATCCACTTATTCACGGGACGGGCCATCATTTTCCTCCTTACCTGCTGCGTCCAGGGGCTTCGGCGAAGCATAGCGGTATTCCAGAACGGCGCCTTCCGTAACCGGAATGCAGTTAGCCGTACCGCTCCGCTCACCGGCTTCACTAATTACCCGAACTTCACTGCTGCCTTCCGGGACAAATATACTGGCTTCGTATTCGCCACGAAGTACTTTGAGTCTAACCGTCATATCCCCATTCTCCAGCTTCCTGTGGTCGATCCGCAGCCCGTTCCGCCACTCCAGCTCTTCGGCCGAGACCAGTCTGCGGGCCCCCTGCAGCACAGGGGCGCTCCAGCCGTCTTCCGCAATGGGAAAACCGGGTTCCAGGAAGACCGGCTCGGTTTGAGCCTGCGTTCCTATCGGCGCATACAAAATCGTTAGCGGCGACGGTCCGTGAACCGCCGAATATTCGGGATCAGCGCCAGCGCGAATTGCTTTCGTCACTGCGGCAGCGACAGCTTGTCCTGTGGTGACATAACCAAACCCGGTTGCAGCCGGAAACGCCGCATGAACCAGACTGCCTTCAGGGAAGACGAACTCAAATACGTTCAGCAGTCCCTCGTTGATGTCCAGCTCGCCCAGCGAATCGGCCAACAACGCGGTAACCGCACAAGCAGATGCCGTCTCACGGGTGATGTTATAAGGAAGGGGCAGCTGTTCCGCCGTTCCGGTAAAATCAAACACCCAGCTGTGCGCCTGCCGCTGCATCCGCAGCTGGACGGCTGCATTCGCAGCAGCTGCCGGAAGCTCCGCCGCAGCCAATAGCGGCTGCTGAATGTCAGGCAGCAGCTCGAAGGTCCGCTTGGAGGTGCGCTCATTTATCTGCCCTATCGCCTGATTCACCGCGGATGCGCCATAAGCGCTAATGAGCGAATGAATCGCTTTTTTGGCTTCCTGCAGACAGGCCAGCATCGCTTCCAAGTCCGCTTCCAACAGCTCCGGCGTCCGGCTGTTCGTCAGCACAAACCGCCGCACATCCCGCTGCGGTTTGCCGCCTTTAAACAGCTTGACCGGCGTGAGCCGCATGCTTTCCTGCCAGACTTCAAAGGCGTCCGGATTGTACCCGCCGGGGATTTCCCCGCCAAGGTCCGCCATTTGGGCGCGGATGACCGGACTAACGATCATCTCCCCGTCCGCAAACACCGGCAGCAGCATCGTTAAGGTCTGCCCTTTGGTTCCGCCTGTGTACACATCCGCGGCGATTAGCACGTCGCCTTCTTCCAGATCGTAAGCAAAATACTCCAGCATTTGGCGGGACACCGAGCGGAGCGCAAACAAATGCTCCACTTCAAATTGCGCTTGATGGACCAGTTGGCCGTTTCCGGCCACCAGTCCGGCTGCAAAAGCGCCGTTCTCCGCGATCAGCACGGAACGGGATACACGCCGGAGCTGTTCCCCCGCAAAACGGCTGACCGCAGCCAGCTTGCCGTAGACGATCTGATCGATAATCCGGTGTGATGCCGGCATAGCTTACACCCCTTCTCTATCGCGTCTGACCTCAATGATGCAGTTCCCGCCGGCATCGATCAACGCTTCGTGGCCCGGGTACACAACAATGGTCGTCCCCCACTGCTCAATCACCGCAGGTCCAACAATCAGATTTCCGGGCTCCAGCCTGGAGCCGTCATAAATCTGGGTTTCTTCCGGTTCGGTGCCGAAATGAACCTGGCGGACCTCCATCAGCGCCGCCTGCGGGTCTTCGCCCTGGAACGCCGCTTCCTGCAGCTGAATCCGTTCGCGTACGCCAATCAGGTCCAGGCGGAGGTTCAGAATTTCGACCTCTTGTCCAGGGTTTTTGTGGGCATACAACCGCTCGTGCATCTCGTGGAACAGGGACAAGGTCGAATCCATATTAAGCGCCGTAACCTTGCGTGTTCGAGTCCGGATCGGCACCGTCACCTCGTGCACTTCGCCCGCATAACGCATATCCACATAACGGCGGACTTCTTCATGCAGCTTCAGCCGGGAATTGTCTCCAAGCTTCTCCCTGGCCGCCTGCTCCATGCCTTCAAACACCGCATTAATCCGGTCAAGGTCCAGCTCGCTGCCCGAAGCATAAAACGTCCGCAGTTCCGTTACCTTCAAATTGGCCGTTACGTCACCCAGCGCGCACAGCACAGGCGCGAAGCGGGGAACTATCACCATCTCGATCCCGAGATCTTCAGCCTGGCGGCCGGCATGGACTGCCCCGGCTCCGCCGGCCGCCAGCAGGGCAAACCGGCGCGGATCATGGCCCCGCTGCGTCGTCACAAAACGGATCGCGTTGGACATGTTATTGTTGACGATTTCGGAGATCGCAAGCGCCGCTTCGATCACCGTAATCCCCAGCGGCTCCGCAATATGGGTGCCGATCGCATCCACGGATTTTGCGCGGTCCAGCTTCATTTCACCGCCGAGAAAATGGTCCGGATTCATATAGCCGAGCACCAAATTTACGTCGGTTACCGTTGGTTCCGTTCCGCCCCGGCCGTAACAAGCGGGGCCAGGCGTCGAACCGGCGCTTCGCGGACCAACGCGCAGCATTCCGCCGCCGTCAATCCAGGCGATGCTGCCTCCCCCCGCGCCTACGGTATGGATATCCAGCATGGGCAGGGCCACCCGGTAACGGCTGATCCAGCTTTCCGTCGTCAGCGCCGGCTGGAGATTCTCGATCACGGACACATCGTAGCTTG
Organism: Paenibacillus nanchangensis; assembly: GCF_046543445.1. NCBI lineage: Bacteria > Bacillati > Bacillota > Bacilli > Caryophanales > Paenibacillaceae > Paenibacillus > Paenibacillus nanchangensis. Next base: position 115,455 of record NZ_JBHOFD010000017.1, on the reverse strand, counting down.
TCCCCCCCATGTCCACTGTGATCAGGTCGGTGTAACCCAGGCGTTCCCCGAGGAAAGCGGCCGCCGTCACACCTCCGGCAGGACCCGACAGCAGGCAGCTGGCGGCCAGTCTGCCGCTCTGCACGATATTTTGCACGCCGCCGCCGGACTGCATCACAAACAATTCTCCGCCGAAGCCTTGTTCAAGCAGCCGCCGTTCAAGCCGCTCCAGATAATGCTTCATGGCAGGAGCCGTATAAGCATTAACTACCGTCGTGCTGACCCGTTCAAATTCGCGGATTTGCGGCAGCACTTCAACCGACAGCGTGACAAAAATGTCTGGTGCGGCGTCCTGGAAAATCTCCTTGACCCGCTGCTCATGCGCCGGATGCAGGAAGCTGAACAAGAAGCAGACCGCAACCGCCTCTACTCCCTCCGCTTGGAAAAACGCGGCGGCCTCCCGTACGGCTTGTTCATCCAGCTCCTGAATGACTTCCCCTTGCGCACTGACCCGCTCCGGCACGCCGACCCGCAGACGCCGCGGTACAATCGGATGGGGCGCAGGAAGACGCGGGGAAAATACGCTCTCTTTATACGACCGGCGGAATTCGATCTCATCGCGGAATCCGTCCGTCGTGATCAAGCCGACTTTTGCCCCCGAATATTCCAAAATCGTGTTGGTCGCCACGGTCGTCCCATGCACAAGCAGCGTGCAGCTGTTCAGCAGCTCTTGCGCAGTTAAGCCCAGCAGGCCGGCAATCTTGGCAATTCCTTCGATGACGCCGTCCGACGGATCGGGAGTGGATGGTGTTTTGGTGGCGGTGATGCGCCCCTCGTTATCAAGCGCGGTCACATCGGTAAACGTTCCGCCAACGTCAATGCCCAGTTTCCAGGTTGGTGCATCTATGTTGTTCATTATTTGCTACCTCCTACAGTCTGCAGTTTCGTTCACAACGGGGCTACCGGATCAGTAGCCGGTCGCATCCTCGGTGTTTTTGCCCAATTCGTAAGGGACCTTGAGTGTGCGAAGCGTCAAAGTGATAACAGGGTAAAGGACAAGGCCAAGAATCGTCGAGTTAATCGGACTGATCCCCCATGTGATATGGGAGGCGATCAGTCCTGCCGCAATTACGGACAACAGAGCTGCTATGTTAATCGCTGCGTATTCCGTTCCGGGTCCGAAGGCATATTTGCCGCGGCGGACAAACCAGTGGTCGGCGATCATTACCCCGGCGATTGGCGGTACATAAACACCCAGGAAGTTAAGAAACGGCACAAAATGATCCTGATAACCCGTCAAGGCGATAACGATCCCAAGGATCCCCATGATAATAACAAGAATATATTTCGGCAAACGCACGACATTGCGCAGACCCAGAGCGCCGGTGTACAGGTTATTGTCGTTATTGGACCACTGGGCAAACACAAGAATCAGGAAGGCGATAAAGCCCATGCCGAGCTTCGCCATTACGGCCGGAATGTTTGGCGTGGAGCCAAGCTCCGGCAGCTGTGCCGCAAACGTCATGGCCGCTCCGGCAATGACCGAAAAGATTCCGCCGATAAAATAACCCGCCGCCGCGCCAAATCCGCCGGAGAACGGGGTTTTGCCGTAACGGGTAACATCCGGAAATACGACCGCGCCGAGCGCTGCATTCCCCACTACAAGCGTAATGCCAGCAAACAAACTCATCACATCACCTGTTGGCTGTGCGGCAAACAAATTTGCAAGCCCGCCGGTCTGGTCGGCTGCGACCCAGATTCCCCACACCGACAGCAGAATAACCATAGGTACTGCGATAAAACTGAGATATGTAATGCCTTTGTATCCGATCAGGGCTGTCAGCATCATCAAGGCGCCGCCCCAGATAATCGCCACGTTCGGCTCTGCAAACCAGCGTCCGGGGAACATCTGCTCAATGGTGGAACCAAAAAACGCGACCTGCCAGCCAAACCAGCCGATGCCCATCGTCAGCGACAGCAGGATGCCGAACAGGCTTGAACCCAGGCGGCCAAACGCCTGTCTGGCCAGGACGGTCGTTGAGACGCCGTATTTTGCCCCCATCCATCCTTGAAAAAAGCCGTAGATAGCCAGAATCAGCATGCCGAGCAGCCCGGCGGTGATGGCTCTGCCAAAAGTCATGCCGGCCGCCAAGGAGCCGCCGACAAAAATGGTCGACAGCGAGATAATCCAGCCGCAGCTGGTAAACGCGACGTTCAGCAATCCCTTGCGTTCATTTGCAGGGACCGCTTGGATCGCGTAATCGTCCAGCGGTTTGGCCGGTTTGGCCTGATTGGATACAGTGGATGACATGTAATTTCCCCCATTCGATGATTGTCTGATGATGTCTTAAGATTTGTATTCGTATACGATCTCCGCACCGCGTTTAATTGTGTTTCCGATCGTACAGATTCGGGAAGCCTCCGTTAGCAGCTTTTCTTTATACGGCTCCTCCAGATAATACGGGAGGTCTGCCAGAACCCGGAATTTCTCCACCCGGGGCGCACCTGCCCGCGCCTTATAAGGTTCGACTTCCACCCGCAGCGCTTCCCCGCGGATATCGTCCTTCTCCAGCAGCCGCACCAGCGAAACGGCGATGCACATCCCGAGTGCTTCACAGAGCACATCCATCGGTGACAGCACCCCGCCTTCGGGAGGCGGGTAGGTATAATCGCTGGCTGACGTATATGAACTGCCGTCCCATGTTACCGTGATCAAATTCATCCCTTCTTTCACTTCCGGCTTGCCGGTGATGATCGTAGTTTCTGCCACTTACATGCGGCAAGCTTAGATGCCTAATAATCCGAAGAATTCGAACCGCGCCGTTTGCGCCGATATCTCGTCCAGCGTGATGGTGGACATTGGCGATTCGGGGTCCTGCGGCCCAAACAGCCACCGGGCGATCATTCCTTCAATCAGGCTCATCAGCATCGCCGCCCGCAGCTTCGGATCAATCGTATTGGGGAGCATCCCGAGCTCCATCGCCCGTTCGATGTTCCGCCGAAATGCTAGCTCCATCTCAAGCCGCGTTTCGCTTGCCGCCTGGCGAATCGCTTCATCCGACGTGCCGCTGCCCAGCAGAAGCTCCATCAGGTAGCGGTTTTCACTTGCATACTGGAACAGGTTCTTCAGCAGCAGTTCGGACGCCTGAACCATGTCGACCACGGTGCCGGAATGTACGCGGTAGCCCTGCGAGATCACCTTGGTGATTTCCTCCCGGCCGTTCGCGATAATTTCCAGCACAATCGCTTCTTTACTTTTGAAATACCAATAAAATGTGCCCTGCGCTACTCCGGCCTGACGCACGATGTCCGAAATTTTTGTTTTATGGTAGCCATTCTTAGCAAACAGCTCCACAGCTATCCCGAGCAGCTCCTGCCGTCTTTCCCATCCACTGCCTGAATTCGGTTCCTCCTGCAATAACCTCACTCCTGATTGACTCGTCAGTCGATTTTTTTATTAATCCTATCTGATAAGTGGTATATTAGTCAATAATGAAAATTGAGCTTTTTTGTTTGGCACTTTTGGACGAGGAAATCCGGTTCCAGTTTGTTCCTGAATATGGATGTTAACGCGCAAAAAAACCGCGCTTTGGCGCGGTTAAGACCTTGATCTGTTATGTAATTTCACACTTCACTTTGCTGAGCAGAAATATTCCATCTCTGCGAAACCGTCTCTTCCAGTAACCGGACCGTGTGATCTACAAATTCATCCGTTTCGTCTGAAGTAAGGTAAATAAACGTATGGTTATCTAAATTATGTTCTTGATGATAGAAATTCGTAATATTCCGGATCTGCGTCAGAGTTTGGCCAGGAGGAAAATGACTCATGTATTCCGGAAAGTCCTGAATATGTTGAAAATCCATCCAAAAGATACTGTCCTTATGTTTCTGGAGATACAGAAAATCCAAACCATACCAGTCCCGTTTAACAAGCCGCACAAATTCCGGTTTATTGATGATTTCCTGGTAAACGCTCTCCTTTTTCTTTTCTTTGAGCAGCTTGCTCCACTCCTGATCGGTAACCAGGTGGAAGTAATAGCCTAAGTAGTAGGACGTTTGGGGAGCAGAGAGTTCAAGGGAATCCTGCAGATACTCCCGATAAAAAGTCTCGGCGCCAATCTCCTTCCCTTTCATCCAATGTGTGATTTCCTTAGGGGGTGACGGGACTCCATCCTCACCGATGAGCCCGCAGTCCGGGCCAATATTGCCGACCAAAAAATCAATCCTTGAAACTGGCAGCTGCCGCTTAAGCAGCGCTTCCGCAATCCGAAAATGGGTAACCCAAGTAGCCATGGTTAACACTCCTCAACTAAAGCCATATTTGGGATGAACTTTTGGCTGATGACGGTTTCTTGGGTGACATCCATTCCTGCCAAATTGGACAGGAACGAATTTTAACAAAAGCCATATTTTTTACTATTACACAAAGCACATCCAAAAACCTTTTTTCCTGGCCAATAAAAGCGTGGTATGATCTCTCAAGTATGTTGCTTCTGGTATAATAAATAGTCGTGCAGTTTTTCATTCATATAGGGAAAAATACTAGCATGGATTTCAAGATAAGGAGACTCGCCCATGAACCCGAATAAAAATCCAGCGCCATCTAACCTTGTCATCAGAAGTGCAGCCGAGGAAGACGCCGATACGCTGCGCGATCTCTTTCGCCGCGCCTCGCTGGCCGCTGAGGGCGGCCGGGAGCTGCTCGCCCTTCATCCTGAATGGCTTGTGTGGGACGAAACAATGCTGCCGTTCGCCCGTGTCGCTGTTGTTGACGGGCAAATTGTTGGTTTTGCTTCAGCCCTCCCCGCCCGCGGCTTCCTCGAACTCGAGGATCTGTTCACGGATCCCGGCTGGATGCGCCAAGGCGTTGCAAGCGCCTTGATCGAAGACATTAGGCGGCGCGGTGTGCCTGTAGAGGTGACCGCCAACCCGCATGCGTTAGGGTTTTATGAATCCGTTGGATTCGTCCATATCGGCATCGCCGATACTCAGGGGGGAGCGGCCCCGAGGATGCGGCTCGATGTAAAATGACAGCTATCCGCCATCCAATGTTTCTTTTTTATCAAAACATCAACAACAACGCAAAAAAGCTCTCCTGAGCAGCAGAAGGTCTCCGTTCCCACCTCCTGCTGACCGGGGAGCTCCCGAGTCATTGCATCAACAAGAATAAGGAATTATGATTTGTATCAGGTTGGTTTGCTTCAGGGAGGTAGTAAAATGTCAAAAACGATATTAGTTGTAGACGATGATGAAGAAATCGTAAAACTTATCACCAAGAGTTTAAGGTACGAGCAATTTACAGTAATCTCGGCATGTTCCGGGAAAGAAGCCTTATCTGCTGTGGAAGATAACCCCATTGATTTCGTAGTTCTGGATATCGTGATGCCTGATATGAATGGGCTTGATGTCTGCAGAAGTATCCGGACCTCTTATAATGTTCCCATTCTGTTTTTAAGTGCGCGTGATCAGGACATCGATAAAATCGTCGGTCTCGAAATAGGGGCTGACGATTATATGACCAAACCTTTCAGTATTCAGGAGCTGTCCTCCAGGATCAAGGCCCATTTCCGAAAATTGGACAGGCTGCATAAAGAGTGGGACGAACTTAGCCCCAATAACGAAAAGACGGATGCTCCGCTCATTTTGAATGATAAAACGTTTGAGGCCTTCCTGCACAGCCGGAAACTCGACTTATCCACAAAAGAATTTCAAATTTTGTCTATTCTAATGCGTCATCCCAATCAGGTATTGAGTCGTGAGCAGATCTATGAAAAGGTCTGGGGAGACGAATACGGAGAGATCAATACGGTAACAGTCCATATCAAAAATATCCGCAAGAAGCTGGGTCCTGAACATCACTTTATTAAAACCATTTGGGGCATAGGCTATAAATACACAGAAAGAGAGCAATAGGATGAAACTGAAAATAAAGCTTCCCCTGTTATTCCTGCTGATGCTTCTAATTCTTATGTTCTCTATTGGTTTCTATTTAAAGTTTGTCTTTGCAGTATATTCCCCAATACGCACCACTTTACTGGACTCCCGATATATAGCATTGCTGCTGCCCATCTTTGCCATCGCTGGCTGTATATTTTTTATTCTGATTATTTATATTCATTTTTACATAGAGAGGCCCATCCGGCGTCTGAATACCCGGCTGGGGGAAGTTAATGTGGTTCATCCCCTGCCCCCGTTGGCTTTGAAGCGTAAGGACGAGATCGGAGAGCTATATAAGCACTTCAATAAAATGGAGCATAGGCTTCAGCTCGCCCACAGAGAACAAACCGATATGATTGCAGCCATCGCCCACGATTTGAAGACACCCCTGACCTCGATTAACGGCTTCACTGAACTGCTGGCTACACACAAGGACTTACCCGAAACTGAAAAGCAGGAATATTATGAATTGATTCAGAGGAAGTCGGCGTATATGGTTGAACTCCTCAATGATTTCTCCAGCTTCACCAAAGAAAAACTGGAGCTGGAATCCATGATAGCTAAGCCTGTAAAGGCGACAAAATTATTTGAAGAAATTGCTTTGGAATATGAGTACGAGCTGGCGGGACTTGATATTGAACTGACCTGCCGCCATTCTTTCACGGACAGTATATGGCTGACGGTCAATGAACCGATGCTCCGCCGGGTGTTCGGCAACCTCTTCAGCAATGCGCTAAGATATGGAGGGAAGCCTAAGCTTAAGGTGTATATGACCGGTTACCTGCGGGAGCATTATGCCTATTTCCAGATTGAGGACAATGGGATTGGCGTGCCGGATCAGGATATTTCTTCGCTGTTCCTCAAATTTTTTACGGTGGATCAATCGCGGCAGATCCAAAAGGGCGGACTGGGACTAGGGCTGGCAAGCTGCAAATCTATTATTGAACATCACGGGGGAGAAATTGCTGCCTACCCTTCCGAATATGGCGGTTTGGGAATTAGATTCAGCCTTCCCCTGGCGGTACACCGCTGATTATATATTTGCACTTCTTCTACAACAACAAAGCTCCAGGCTGCGTCCGGATATGAACCCGGATTACAGCCTTTTTTTGTTTTTTAGCAGTTTATAGTTTTTTATATTCTCTTTATATATATTTATTTTTCTTTTAAAGAAGCTTCATCTTTGGATGTGAAAATAAGTTGCAGCAGAAAACTACAATCACTGGAACTTAACAAGGAGGAAGCCGAAATGACAATTGAGTTCAGCCGGTGGCCTGATAACTACATGATGTCCTACCAGGTTACCAAAGCTTTGGGTATGGCAAGCCTTGGTGCTACGGACGCCACGGAAATCTATGAGGCCTGCAAAAAAATCGACCCCGATGACAAGGCTACGTGGCACAGGGAATGGCTTATCACCGCTCAGGCATTGGAAAAACACGGCAAGGAGGCAGAAACGGCCGGAAACTGGTATACCGCACGGAACTGCTACATTCGTGCCTGCAATTACTACAGAATCGCAGAGTATGCAGTGATGGATGACGACGAGGAGAAAATCCGTATCTTTAAAAAGGTGAATGAACTTTTCGAAGCTGCCGGAACATACTTCGAGGTCCGTCCGGAGAAGATTGAGGTCGATTACGAGGATGTCAAGCTGAATGGATACTTCTTCTCCCCTTCCTGGATAGAAGGCCCAAAGCCGACCGTATTTGCACTTAACGGTGGTGACGAGTGGTCCATTGAGAACTATTTCTGGCTGGGCCCTGCCTTCATTTCGTGCGGATATAATTTTTTGGTCTATGACCAGCCCGGCACCGGCCTCTCGATGTACGAAAAAGGAAAAGGGAGACGGGCGGACAGCGAGGCCTTTCATTCCCGGGCCATCGACTTCCTTCTAACCCGTCCGGAAGTCGATCCGGATAAGATTATCGTGCACGGGGAGAGCTTTGCGGCTTACGACTCCCTGCGGTTCGCTTCGTTCGATCACCGGATTGCTGCCGTCATCTCCGACGGCGGTACGCATGCCTTCGACTGGAAAGCCATGCTTTCATGGATGCCGCCAAGTCTGGCCGCACACGGCATGAGAATTCTCGGAGCAGAAAGCCTGGAGGATTTTGCGGAAAATCCGCGTTTTGCCTATGACCTTGAGGGTGTGCTTCACCAGATCGAATGTCCGCTGCTTGTCATGCATGGAGCGGAAGAGATATTGGTTCAGCCCAATCCGCTTACACAAGCTTTGAAGAATTACGAGCAGGCCGGTTCGCCTAACAAGACATTTTATGCAATAGAGGATAGACGTCTTGGCGGGTTAGAACACTGTCAGGTAGATAACATCAACGTGCTGCATGAGGTAGCACTGAATTGGCTCTGCTCCATTGGGCTTGGACCGGCCGCGCCCCGCCAATTTTAGATTGTCATAACATCATCAAGCAGCATTTATTGAAACATTTCCGATGGAGCTTATTCAGGAATGTTGTCCTTAGAATCCTGTATAGGCTCTCTCTTTATGAAGGAGTTAAAGGTTATGCGAATTTCATCAAAGCAACAAATCGGCAGCACGCCTGCTATACAAATTGACGGAGTGCATAAACGGTTTGGCGACTATACCGTATTAAATAATCTGTCGCTGGAGGTGAACAGAGGGGAGATTTTTGGATTCCTGGGACTGAATGGCGCCGGGAAAACAACGACCATCAAAATGCTCCTGGCGATGATGAGGCCAACCTCCGGTAAGCTCTATATGTTAGGTGAAAAGGTGGATGCCGGAAATTATAAACTATGGAGCAAGGTTGGATATTTGGAGGAAGCTACTTTTTATCCAGATCTGACGGTTACGGAGAATCTTGACATCGCAAGACGCATGCAAGGGGTACCGGACAAAGACGCCGTACATCAGGTGATCTATAAGCTGGGACTGGAGCCGCACAAAAAGAAAAAAGCAAAACATCTCTCATTAGGGAACAAACAGCGCCTGGGACTTGCGAAAGCGATGATTCACAATCCGGAAATTCTAATATTGGATGAGCCGATCAATGGCCTTGATCCCGCAGGCGTGGCGGAGATACGGAATATGTTATATAATCTGGCGCACAATTTCGGCATAACTGTCTTTATATCCAGCCATCTGTTAGAGGAGCTCTCGAAGGTGTCCACACGAATTGGGATTATTCACAGCGGCCAGCTGGTTCAAGAAGTCGCAATGGACAAGCTGGAACAATCCTTACAGAAAAGCTTAGTGGTGAATGGGCGGAACAAGCCTGCCTTGAAGAAGGTGCTTGAAGAGCATGGTTATGCCTTTGAGGATATCCCGGACGGCTCTATTAAACTAACCAATGAACATGCGGCAGATCATCCTGAACGGCTGGCCGAACTGCTCGTTCAAAGCAATCAGCCGCCAACGTCGCTTCGAGTGGTTACAGAGGATCTGGAAGGATATTTTCTCCGCACCATCGGGGTCAACAGGGGGATTAAATAATGAATATTTTATCTGTTTTACATTGTGAGATCCGCAAGATTATCCGCTCCAATGTGTTCTGGATCATGTTTCTTGTTTTAGGCTTCGGGCCCGTCATGATGGGCGTCGGAAATGTATTATCCAGTGACGCCGGCGGTGTCCACTGGGAACAGTATTTAACCGGATTGCTGGATACCCTTGCCCCGCTGGGACTTATCGGGTACACCTTTGTTGCGGCATGGGTATTCGGACGGGAGTTTTCGGATAGAACCATCAAAGATTTACTGGCCAAGCCTATTTCCAGAGCGAAAATTGTGTTGTCCAAATTCCTTGTCATTTTAGCATGGTGCCTGTTACTTTCCACCTATATGTTTGCCGTAGGTTTTGCCGCAGGAGCCATCCTGGGCGTAGAAGGCGGGTCTGCTGCTTTCATTTGGAGCTTGTTCTTTAAGTTCCTAATCACCTCGCTACTGTACATTTTTGTGACAGCACCAAGCATTCTTTTGGCTAATGTGACCAAGGGCTACCTGGCACCATTGGGGCTCATCCTGATCATCGTCATTCTTTCCAATGTGTTAGCCTCTTTTGGATTTGCACCCTATTTCCCATGGACGATCCCGTCGGTATTTCAAAGCACCGGGTCGCTACAGTTAAGCAGTATAATCATTCTTGCCTATACGGGGATCATCGGAATAGCCGGAACCTTTGCCTGGTGGAGATATGCGGAACAGCCGTAAACAGGGAAAGCAGGATGGGGGATTGGCTGCTCTTTTGACCTTTTGCAGTTTTGAAAATGAAATGATAAAAAACCGCCCCGTAAAGGGTCGGTTTTCTTATGCTTGCATGAATGCTTCTAATGGCTCCAAAGTCGAGAACGTCTTCTTTCCATCCTTCTTCCGTTGCTCATCATAGAGTTGGGTCAATTCTTCGAATGAATCAGCTTGAATCTTCGTATAACCTGATTTGGTGTATCGGATGATGTATGTCTTTTGCCCTTCCTCTTCGGACCACGCATAAACGACGTCATATTGGTCCCTCAGATTCTTCAAATGAAGTGACTGGCGCAACACTGCATAATGTTCTTTAATGGCTTCATCGCATTCCTCCATAATCTTCTCGTATGCGCAGCCAACTCGCATTTGAATCTCCAATGCCCGTTCCTCGCCGTATCTCGCGAGAAATTCCTTCAACGAAATCAGCGCATATAGCGTTATTTGTTCCTTGTCATCCGGATCCCTGTATTCATAACAGCCTACAACCAAATTACGGTCGGTCATTTCCTCCTTACTGAATTGCATCTTGAACAAATCCTCGAGTGACTTCTGTTTCATAACGGTTTCCAACATCTGTTCTTTATCAATCCTGATGCCCGTTGTCACCCACGGAAACGGTAGTTCGCCGTTACTTTCACGCGATATGCTGCCTCTAATATTCAAAATCGGCAAACCCGTAGCAATGGCGTACGGCCTGTTATATCCTTTTCCCGCGAATACTTCCTGTTCTTCTCGCATGGGTCCTGCCTCTCCTTTTTGTACCAAAGATCTATTCGCGCCAAGTGCCACCCGTTGTCTGCGAAGTGAAAGAATTTCTGGGACAGATTGTATCATATGACAACCATAAGTTCATCAGTAGGAGAAGAGAACCGGGCAAAAAAAGCCCGCTTTCTCCTTAACTTAGGAAGCAAACGGGCCTGTTAAGACTATTCAGATATCAATTATTGTTCTTTGGCATCCGTTACAAAAATTTCGCCTTCATCAAAAAACACCTGCATATTCAGCGACTCGCTGACAAACCGGACGGGCACCAGTGTGACATTGTTCCGGACGATGGCGGGGGAATCCAGCAGAACGGGTTTGCCGTTCAGCTTCCCCTCCTTTTTGTCGATCACCAGCTCGATTTTACCGCCGTCTTTTGTAATCGTCACGCGCTGCGCCTTTTGGTTCCACTCCACCTTTGCACCAAAGGCTTCGCTGATGAACCGGAGCGGAACCATCGTCCGGCTGTTCAGTGAAAACGGAGCAGCTTCCAGCTTAAACTGCTTATCATCCACCGCGGCGTCTTTCGAGTTCAGTTTGAGTGAAATCGTCCGGAATGGAAAAATCGTATCATCTGTGTAAATGGAGTTTTTGTTGCCAAATTCAATCGGTTTAGATTTCACCGTACCGAACTGCGTTTCCACTTCAATGACGTAATGCTGCCCGTTTTTGATGGAACCGTTGTTGCTTGCGTACAGATCCAGTCCAACCGTTCCCCGAAAAGAGCCTACTGGCGCCGTTTCGTCCTTGTTAAATTCCGGGTTGATCACTTTGCCGCCTTGAACCAAACCCAGCAGCCAGCCTACCCCAGCGCGGTTCGTGCGCCAAATTCCGGCCGACACTTCTTTACCGTCCTTATCGGTCGGGCGGAGAATAACGGCCAGCACACGGGTCTTTTGTGCAAATGCGAGCTTCAGCTTAAAATGTCCGTCTTGGCTTCCGTCTTCACCAAATGCGGCGCTCCCGATTTGGTCCTCATCCAGACCGGCCGACTTGAATTCGCGGATCAGCACCGGCGCATACGAAGTATCGGCATCTTTAAAGGGCGAGATTTCGGTCTTGATCGTCCCTGTGCCCGTTACAATCTCCAGATAATAATATTCGCCGTCTTTCATACTATTATTGTCGGAAGCATACAGGTCGAACTGATTTACGCCTTTAAATGTTCCAAGCGATTCCTTAAACGTCGTGTTTAACGTCTTGCCGTCATGTTCCACAGCGAGCAGGTATTTGCCGATGTCGTTTGGCTCTTTCCATGATGTCCAGATTCCGTGGCCCGTATCGGCACCTTGCGCATCCGCCGTTTTCATCACAATATGCTTAATTTCCGTTCCGGCTCCCGCGTCAATCAGCAGGCTTAGATGGCCGTCACGTGTACCGTCGGGTTCTCCCGTCTTTTCTAGCGAGATCCGGTCCATTTCTTTGTTTACATATTTAAATTCTTTTACTTGAAGCGAATCTGCGGGGTTTCCGGCGGCCGAAACGGCTCCGCCAATCAGCATACTGCCCGATACGAGGGCGCCAATTAAAGTCTTGTGAATGATATTGCGGTGCGTGTTCACTTTAATTCCTCCATTATTGTTTGACTGCATTTTGTCAGCCGATTAAATTGTTATTGTTGTAAGCTACAGAAATATCCCAGTTTTAACGTCTGTCTACAACCACACGGATCCCGTTTTTCGGCCGCAGTGTCATTAAAGGTTCCATTTCAATGGGCGGATGGCCGTCCGTTAAACGGAGCCGGTAGCGCTGACCGATCATGCACAAAGCAATCACCATCTCCAGCATGGCAAAATGGTTGCCGATGCAGCCTCGTGGTCCCCCGCCAAACGGAATATAGGCGAACTGGGGGATGCGTTTTAGCAAATCATTTTCAAACCGTTCGGGAATAAACGCTTCCGGTCGGGGAAAATACTCCGGGTTGTGGTGGATCGCGTAGGGGCTGAAGAGGACGGATTGTCCTTTTTTGACATGAATGGGTCCAAGTTCGACATCGCAGAGCGCTGATCGTCCGGTGAAAAAACTGGGAGACCTGAGCCGCATCGCTTCCCACAGCACATTTTGGGTGTAGGACAACTCCATGTAGTTTGAAGCGGAGGGTCTGGCGCCCTGCAGTACCCTGTCCCATTCCTCGTACAATTTATACTGCACTTCCGGCTGCTGGAGGATAAAAGAAAACGCCCAGGCCAGCGCGTTCGCTGACGTCTCGTGTCCGGCGATAAACATAATCATCAGCTCGTCACGCAGCTCCTGATCTGTCATGCCTTTGCCTTCGTCATCTTTAGCGGCAAGCAGCACGGACAAAAGATCACCTTCACCTTGTTCGGGAAACATCTTTCGTTGTTTGATGATGTCGTAGACTCCGCTGTCAAGCTCGCGAAGCGCAGTCTTGTAAGCCCGGTTTTTGGGAGTAGCGACGAACAATGGCATCGATACGAGCTGGCGCATACGTTCGGCACACATTCTGTTGATCAGCTCATAAGGTCTGCGTATAACCTGGGCGTGTTCCCTGCCATCCAAACTAAACAAGGTTTTTGCAATAATCGCAAAGGTAATGTCCGATAGGTCATTGGTCAGATCGCGTTCTTCGCCCGGCTTCCAGCTATCCAGCTCGGCGGAGACGATATCCGCCATCTGTTCGGCATACTGCTGTATATGGGCTCTTGTAAAATGAGGCTGAAGCAGCCGCCTTACCCGCTTATGCTTTTCACCTGTGCTGGTCGCCACGCCGTCGCCGACAAATAATCTAGCTTCTTGAAAAGCCTTTAATTTAATGAAATGCTCCTGTTTGGTAATAAGCAGCTCCTTTAACAGCGCGGGGTCATACAGGACATACATCTGCTGAGGCCCCAACCGGATTTTGGCTACCGCGCCGTAGGTCTTGTGCAGCTCCTTCAAAAATGTAAGCGGGTCCTCCCTGTACGCCTTCAAATTCCCGCCGAGCAAGGAGCCTTTAGGACCTTTCCGGTCCTGCAGCCCGATTTTTGTGCTCATGAACACTCTCCTCTGTTGTATGCAATCTTATCGCCTTATGCAGGCTTGGTATCTTGGCTCAAAAAAATAAATGCGGATCAAACTCCCCCTTCAGCCATTCGCTGCCTTCAGTATACAAACACTTCTGCACTTGAATGATTCCGCTCCGTTTGGCCAGGCGGTTCATTTGGTTCTGCATGAGCTTCGAATTGCACAGCACGATGACTTGTGCGCAGTGGGGCAAAAACCAGCGTTGAAGGTCCTCCCATTTTTCCGTAATCTCCGGCTGGAATACAATCGGCTGATCCCGGATCATCATTTTGCGGTTATCGATCAGCAGCTTCACTTTCCCGAGAACCAGCTGCCGGCAGGCAGTCTTCAGATCCGCGGTTATCTGTTTGACTTCATCCAGGCTGAGCGCCCCGGTGACCTGCCATGCAATCAGATTGTCTTTCACATCCAGCGAATAATGGAACCGGTCTTGAAGCGGCCGCCGCAGTTCGCTTTTCAAATACGCGGTATGCAAAGAAAAACGTTCATGGTCAAAAAAGTAGCTGATATCGATGTCCAGGGTATTGCACAAAATCTCGATGTTTTTCAGCGAAATATTGCGAGTCCCCCGTTCCACTCCGCCGATATAGGTGCGGTCCAGTCCGGAACGGGCAGCCAGCATATCCTGCGACATGTTGGACCGCAGCCTCAGTTCCTTCAGCCGCAAACCGAAGTCCTCTAAAATGTTCATTGGGCAACATCCTTCAACGCTTGATCTCCTTATTCATATGTTAATCTTTGAGGCAGGCTGGAGTCGACGGACTATAAGTATCATTTTTACGCTTTGCCGTCAAGCGGATAAAAAAACCGCACGATCTGGGGAGATCCTGCGGTCCGGTTTATTGCGGCGATTCGATTATTGATTTGTCTCGTTAGATCGATTCGTTCGTTTACTGCTGCGGGATTGCTTTGTAGGACTGTATTTCATCCAGCATTTCAAACAAACGGTGATATTGGGACAGCATCGCGGGTTCCTCAACCTTTTGGCCTGACCGGTAAAAGAGGATGCTTCCGCTTCCGCTGCCCCCGCCCGATTGGCTGTTAGACTCCAGCAGGCGCTTTAAATGTCTGGCCGTCCCCCTGCTGCCCGAGATCATGTCCACCCCTTCAGGGAACAACTGGCGCAGTGTCCGCTCAAAATAAGGAAAATGCGTGCAGCCTAACACTACCGTCCCGTACTGCCGGAGGTCCAAATGGGACAAGGCCTGCTTCAAATAAGGAACCACCTGGTCCCCGCCAAATTCAAACCGTTCCGCCAGCTGCACCAGCCCCGGAAGGGCCAAGCTGTCTACCCGGTCGTCGCGGTCGAGGCGGGTCACCAGATCATGGTATTTCTTTTCGCTCAGGGTGAGCTTGGTGGCAAGCACCAAAATCTTTTTTTGCAGCCCGCCGGGGTTTTCAACAGCTGGTTTGACCGCAGGCTCAATGCCGAGAATCGGAAAAGAGTACTGCTCGCGCAGCTCTTCAATGACGATGCTGGTGGCGGTGTTGCAGGCAACCACAAGCGCTTTTACCTGTTGTTCGGCGATAAACCGGACGGCATCGAGTATATATTTACGTACCTCTTCCTTGCTCTTGTCTCCATAGGGAACATGGGAAGTATCGGCATAAAACAAATAATCTTCATTAGGCAGCACCTTCAACGCTTGATGCAGCACAGTCAGCCCGCCTATTCCCGAATCGAAAAAACCTATTCTCATGACTTCCACTCTTCTCGTTAAATATGTAGGTCTCCATTATAACACGGGAAAAACCAAGTTGAAGAGCGGCACCCGCCCATTCCAGTGAGGCTGCAGGAAGGATTGCTCCGTTTGACAAATTGATTTGATTTATTCCGTAGGACGCAAGTTTAACTATCCTCCACCGGATAGGCTTCAGCTTTGGACAGATTGACCATACCGGCCGGAAAATGCTGTTTAAAGTATTTTTCTACTTTCATGTGGATGTTTTTATCATACCATTTGGATAAATCCTGGTCGGCAAATAACCGCGGCATGCCCAGCCGCTCCGATCTTCTCCCCTTTGCTCCGTCGCCGATTTGAAGAGTATCGATCCAGATCCGGTCGGTAATCCCTTTCAGCACATTGGCGAAGTCAGGCGAAAACGGCAACACCGGGGAAATGGCGGCTTGGGTAAAGATCCCGGCAGTGTGAAGCTCACGCATTGCCTTCAGCCGCAGCGAAATGCCCGGGGCAAGGGGGGCAAAAACCCGGCGGACTTCATCACGGTCGGTTTCAACCGTCATAGAGACAAGTAATTTACATTTTTTATTGAGTTCCAGCAAAAGATCAAGGTCCCTGGTAACCAACGGACTTCGCGTCTGAATCTGCAGCAAATCGGGCGGGTGCCCGATCATCGTCTCAAGAAGCTGGCGGGTGATCTCCGCTTTACGTTCAATAGGCTGGTAAGGGTCGGTTGCCGAAGACATGAACAGATGCACCGGCTTGTTTTTTTTGCGCAGCTTGACGATTTCGTTCCGGTAGTTCCCGGCGGCGTTTGTTTTGACGTCCACCCATTCCCCCCATGGAATCTCTTTAAATTTCTGAATCGGCATTTCCCGCACATAACAGTACCTGCAGGCAAATGCGCACCCGCTGTACGGATTAAGCGAATGAGTGAAGCCGATATCCAGATAACCTTTGGCTTCGCTTAAAATGGTTTTCGAGACGATGTCCCGGATTTCGGCCTGCATTCGGACAACCTCCTTCCGTAAAAAATTTGGATTGCTATGAGTTGGAGTATTATTGTATTCCACACGTCTTGCAGAGTCAACATGTTAGAGCGGCGCGTTTTCGAGCATTATTGTGCCGGATCATGAAAAAGCCCGTACCGGGATACCTCCGATACGGGCTTTCTAACAATATTTTGATGGACCCTTACTCCTTACTTGGAGTATTTGTCGACGTACTGGTCAACCATACGATTTGCTGTTTCGATATACTGTTGCCCTTCCATAATCTTTTTGTTGCCGGCGCTGAATTTAGCATCATTGATCTTTTTGGTGCTTACCGCGTCCTTGATCAGCTTAATGCCCTCCAGCTGCATTTGAGAACCGTATTTAATTTTCGCGTGGATCTGCTTCAATTCATCGTTAGGCGGCGTGATTTTGTTCATCCCGTTTACTAATTTGGTGTAATTGGGGATCACGTAGTTTTGGAAGGTCAGAAAAGCTTTTTTTCGGTTGGAAGAATTGACATAACGGTTTTGGTTAAACAGTTCGGACGCATTTTCTTCGTACGTTACAAGCAGTTCAACCTTTTTCATATAGGCTTCGAGGTCTTCCATCTTACGCAGGCTTTCCGGCGACAGGACATTCTCTTTGTAAGTATCTTCATTGTCCATTCCGCTTTCGTCCTCAGACGCAACAACCTCTACTTCAACCTTATACGGCTCATACCCGCCGCCGATGTTAACGGTCAGCACGGCTGTGCCCGGCTTTTCGCCGTGAATAATTGCAAAGGTAGGGCTCAGGGATTCCACGCGGGCCACACTGGGATTAGACGAAACCGGAGTAAAATTCATGCTGCCGACTCCCTCGACAGACCAGTCGTCAATGACAACCGAAAACTCCTCCGAATCCCCCACTCCAATCACAGACGGCTCCTCGATCGTTACGATGTCAAGGATAGACTTTCCTGCTGCGCTGACCTGTCCTACGCCAGTAAGAAGCGATACAAACAATGCCGATAAAAACAGGTACAGCAAACTTTTCTTTTTCATACACCAGACCCTCCAGAGTTCATTTATGTATTAATCCATTACCTAATTAAAGGCAGGTTACATTATCTTACCATCCGGATTCCGGCTCAACCAGTATCTTTCCTCCTACATAACCTGCATCTGCTATGCGACTACATTTTCAGAATACATGAATCAGCTACTCCATAACTGACCTTCTTTGGCAAGCTGTCTTAGGTACTCCGTAGTTCGCAGGAATGCAGTTAACCTCTGTTATTACCCTTTCTGGCAGCAACAGGACGGATGTTCCAGTTTTTGTCTCCCTGCTGCAAGGGGCCAATGACTCTCTTTGACAGCGTATAAATGCCGGAATCCGCGGCGTGCAAGAATCCGGGCTGCTTTTTTGCGCTGCAGTCCGCTTCTTCCGAGCAGGATGACCTCATCTTCGGGCTTCAAATCCTTGCGCCACACGACAGGCAGCCTGCCTATGGAGATGTTAATCGACCCGGGTACAGGGGCTTGCCAATATTCGCTGGCATCCCTGACGTCGACTACTTTCTTTCCCTTCCAACGCGATTCATTGGGATCCCAATCCTTGGCATCAATATAAGTAAGTGCGGAAACCGGCCACAGCTGGATCAGCGTCCAGACGGCCAGACAGCCGAATACGAGATACATAATCATCATGATGGTTTTCCTTTCTGTGTGAATTTTTTACAAGCACTGCCGCAGCGGTAATAACGCTGACAGTGCTCCCTGCCGCCAAAAAAATAGTCAGCAGAGGCCTTAAACCCGCTGCTGACTATAAAAGTTATCCAGAGGAAATTAATACATCCAAACACGGAACCTTATCCGCTTTTACCCGGTGGCTTATTGCTGGGCCAGTTGTTCGATCTTGCCGCTCAATACCGACTTCTGATTAACTCCAACCATCGTGTCGGCCAGCTGTCCGTCTTTGAACAGCAGCAGGGTCGGAATACTGCGGATACCGAACTGGGCGGCAAGCTCCGGCTCCTCATCCACGTTTACTTTGGCAATGGTCGCCCGGCCTTTCAGCTCATCCGCCAGTTCTTCCACGATCGGCAGCTGGATTTTGCAAGGACCGCACCATGGCGCCCAAAAGTCAACCAGGGTTACCCCGGATTCTACGTTATTTTGAAAATTTTGCTTCGTCAGTGCTACTGCTCCCATTGTAATCCCTCCATTGATTGAACTATTCAATTGATTAATTGAATTATACACAATCCTTTTCTTAGCGTCAAGTCCGCACACAGCATGGCAGCAAAAAAGCGCAACAGTTCACGTTGCGCTTGAACCGATATAACCTGCTCCCGCTTCACGCTTTATTGCTTGTTTTCCACCGCTGTGCGTCTTCTTCAATCCGGTAAGCTTTAAATCCGTGATCCAATAACATCTGAACCGCCTGGGACGTAGAAGAACAAAAAGGTCCGCGGCAGTATACGGCAACCTCCGTCCCGGCCGGCAGCTGATCCAGAAAACGCTCCATCTCCTCCAGCGGTACAGATTCGGCCCCTTCGATATGCCCGTAGTCGTACTCTTTTTGCGAGCGTACATCAATGACCACAATAGAACCCTCCTGCATCCGTTTCAGAACCTCTGCTTTGCCGATCGTTTCCGCTTCTTTATAACATTCGGTCAGGTCCTGCTGAATACGGGCGATGTCCGACAGCTGCCGTTCGCAGACACTCCATAGGGACATTAAAAAGTCGGCGACAGCGGAATTGGCGAGCGAATAGATGGCATACGTGCCTTCTTTCGTAAATTTTACCAGGTTGGCATCCAGCAGGACCTGCAAATGCCTGGATACGTTCGCGACAGTCATGCCAGTAGAGTTGGCTATATTCTCAACGGAGCTCGGCGAATTGGAGAGCAGAAACAAAATCTCCAGCCTTCTTTCGCTGGATAAGCATTTTCCTACGCGGGCGTATTGGAGAAACAGCTTGTCTTTCACATCAATCAGCTTGGTATCGCCCATGGTTGTTGGCCCCCGCTTTCCTATTCAATAACTTAATTGAATTATAAAACGTTGAAGCCTTAAACTTCAAGTGTTCACCGCTCAGTTCTTTCCTCCTCCAATGTATAATGGAATCTATTTCAAGTCAGCCCATTAAACGGTATACTACCTTGAAAACGTTATCAAAAAAATGGAGGTGAGTTTTGTCGTGAACACCCGGATGATTGCCTGGATGAACAATTTACGGCTGAAAACAAAGTTTTTTGTATCGTTTGGCTGCGTCGCTCTAATACCCGTGCTTATTGTCGGTGTATTCCTCACAAGCGAGCTGCGCAGAATGGCGATGGACAATGCGCTGAAACAAGTTTCGGCCAATGTCGACCGGGTCAAAAAACGGACCGGCGAAATGCTGAACGTCCCGCTGGACATCTCCTACAGGCTGTCGAACGACAGCCGTTTGGAGGAAGCGGCCAACCGGCGTTATGAATCCGTCTCCGATGTAGTAAATGCGTATAGGGAATATCCCGACTTCCGGGATTTTGTCCTGCTCTACAAGGAAATTTCGAGTATCCGCCTATATGTCGACAACCCGACAATCCTGGATAACTGGGAGTTTCTGCGGCCGGATGAATCCGTCACAAAAGAAGCTTGGTACAAGACCGCGATGGCCCAGAAACGCCTGGTCTCTTGGAATTACATCCGGGACAACCGCAGCGGTCTGTATAATTTAAGCTTGATCCGCAAAGTGGAGTTCGAGAAGCAGCGGACCTCCGGCATTCTTGTTGTCAATGTGAACACGAAACAACTAAATGACATTTTGGACCAGGAATCCTTCGAAACCCTCATTGTTGACGAAAGCGGCCACATCGTCGCTTCCAACCGAAACGAAACGCTGGGCAAAACGCTGGGGGACATCAATCTCCAATCCGCCGATGCCGCCGCGGGCCACGGGCCCTATAATATCACCGTTGACGGGAAGCCTTTTAAAATGCTGGTGGACGATTGGCATCCCGGAGGGAGCCTGAACCGGCTGCGCATTATTTCCCTTTTTTCCGTAGCAAGCATTGTGGAAGAACCAAACCGGATTATTGCGCTGGCTTCCTCCGTTATCGCCGCCGCTTTAATTATGGCTTTTTTGCTGATCTATTTTTTCCTGAAGCTGCTGACCGGCCGGATTCTGCGGCTGAGCAAACATATTTCCAAAGTCGCAACCGGTAACCTGGGGGCAACCATCGAAATGGACGGGAGCGATGAAATCGGCCAGCTTGCCAGACAATTTAACCATATGGTCCGGAATATCAATAACCTGATGAACGAGGTGCAGGAATCCAACCGCCTGAGGACCTCGATTGAGCTGAAACAAAATGAAATCAAATTCAAAATGATGGCCAGCCAAATTAACCCGCATTTCCTGTTTAACGCCCTTGAGTCGATCCGGATGAAAGCCCACACCAGAGGCCAAAGCGATATCGCCCAGGTGGTTCGTCTGCTTGGAAAAATGATGCGTAAAAATCTCGAGGCCGGCAGCGGCAGGATCAGCCTGCAAAGTGAAATGGAGACGGTAAACAGTTATTTATCGATCCAAAAGTTCCGTTATGACGACAGGCTTGCTTATGAGCTTCAGGTGGATCCTGAGGCCCATCCCATCCTCATCCCGCCGCTGATCATCCAGCCGTTGGTGGAAAACGGAGTTATTCACGGATTGGAAAATCAGATCGAAGGCGGCATGGTCCGGGTAGAGGTCCGCCTGGAGGAAACCCGGCTTAAGGTCATCGTATCCGATAATGGAGCCGGGATTACAGAGTCACGCATGCAGGAAATCCGGCGGCTGCTGGAGCAAAAGGAAGACGGTGAGTCCACCAATATCGGACTCCGCAACATTCATGTGCGCCTCCAGCTTACGTATGGGCCGGAATACGGGCTCAGCCTGGCAAGCCGCCCCGGATTTGGAACCCAAATCAGTTTTTCAATCCCCTTAAGGAGTGATAGACATGTATCGTGTGCTGATTGTGGACGATGAGCTTGCCATCCGCGAAGGTCTCGCTTCGCTGCTGGATTGGGAAAGTTTAGGTTATGAAGTGGTAGACACCGCGGCTAACGCGATAGAAGCCGAACATAAATTCCGGCTGTATGCTCCCGACTTAATGATCGTTGATATCCGAATGCCTGGCAAAAGCGGCCTGGAGCTGATCCAGACGCTGAGGGAACTTGATCCGGAGCTGCAGATCATCATCCTCAGCGGTTACGCCGACTTTGGTTATGCCCGGCAGGCGCTTACCTTTGGCGTCGGGAGTTACCTGCTTAAGCCGGTAGATGAGGATGAGCTGCAGCTCTATTTAACCAACTTGACAGAAGAACTGAACGCGCGCAGCAGTCAACGCAAAAACCAGGCAGCCGTCAAAGGCTGGAGCCGTGAAATGCTGATTCAATCGCTGCTGATGGAGAGCTCTTCGCAGGCAGCGCCCCATTCGGAGATCTCCATCGCTGAGGCGGAGCTGTCCTGGGACGCTTATCAGATTGTGCTCATCCGGCTGCTGAATCAAGACCAGGCAGAAAGCGGGCCGTCAACGGCTGTGAAGACGAAACTTTCAGCCCAATTCGATGAACAGGGCTGGGGCATTGTTTTTTCGCTGGATTCTTATTTGGGTGTCCTGCTGCGGCCGTCTTATCAAAAGGAATGGGTCCGGAAAGTCATGGCGGAAACAATCAAGACCGCCGCTTCCGGCCATGGAATGGACTGCCTCATCACTGCGGGCGACATGGTCGACACGCTGGAGGACATTGCCGCTTCCTATCAGTCGGCGCTTACCCGGATGAAAGAGCATTTTTTCTATGACGAGCAGGGGATGATTAGTCCCGACTCCCTGAAGCTGAAACGAGGAAACCCGGTAAATTCGGAAGAAGTGGAACGACGGCTGGAAGCCGCAGCAGAACGGCTATATTTTGTGATGGATACCGGAGGAAGCGGGCTTATAGCCTCTCTAGTTCAGGAATGCGGGGAGCTGATGACCGCCGCCGGTTATTCCGAACTGGCCGTGAAATCGCGTTACGCCAGAATGGTTACTTTTTTGCTCAATAAGCTTTCGTTGCAGCACAAGGAATTAGACTGGCAGCCAAGCCAAATGGAAGCTGAAATTCAGCTCATTTACAGCCACTCTTCCCTGTCCCATCTTCAGCGCTATCTTACCAGTCTCTTGGAGCAATACGCCAAAGCTATGGCGCACGATGAGATGGAGATTCTGATCAAACGGATGACCGATCTGATTCACCGGCAGTACAAAGAAAATTTGAAGCTCGAAACGCTGGCCGAGGTGTTTACTTACAGCAGCGCTTACCTGGGCAAGCTGTTCAAGAACAGCACAGGGTATTCCTTTAACAGCTATCTGGACAAGGTCCGGATGGAGAAAGCTAAAGCCCTGCTGGACCAAGGCAAAAAAATTCATCAGGCCGCGGCGGAAGCGGGCTTTAGCGATGTCGATTATTTTCGCGAAAAGTTTAAAAAGGCGGAAGGCCTCTCTCCGTCCGAATATCGCAGACAAAAAACCTCCAGGCGGTGAGATTTTCAGAAAGCGCTTGCGAAAATGACGGATTTTCCCCGGTTTTTTATAGCAAATGTTCCGGTGTTTCGCTGAATTCCCGTCGCTTATGATAGTTCCATAGCAAAGGAGGGACATTGATGAAAACGGTTACTCCCAAAGCCCAGCCGGAAATCAGGAAAAAGGCCTCCCGTTTCTGGCCTACCTTCCTGCAGCAGAAATACCTCTACTTCATGGCCATTCCTTTTGTACTTTGGGCATTCGTGTTTAACTATTTGCCATTATGGGGATGGACCATGGCCTTTCAGAAATACAAGCCGGGCAAATCGTTTTTTGAGCAGGAATGGGTGGGTTTACGGTATTTTAGGGAGCTGTTTCAGGATGAGCAGTTTTTTAACGCCTTGCGGAACACGCTTGCCATGAGCTTTATGGGGCTGCTGGCCGGATTTGTGATCCCGATTACCTTCGCCATTCTCTTAAACGAGCTGAGGATGCAGGCGTTAAAGCGGTTTGTGCAGACCGTCTCTTACCTGCCCCATTTTGTGTCCTGGGTCGTTGCCGCCGGGATTATTACCAAAATGCTCTCCACCGATAATGGTGCGGTCAATGATCTGCTCTTGAGTCTGCATGTAATCGACGAGCCGATTCAATTTATGGCCAAAGGTAATTTATTCTGGGGAATTGTTACGGCATCGGATGTCTGGAAAGAGACCGGCTGGAACACCATTATCTACCTTGCAGCCATAGCGGGGATTGGCCCGGAGCTGTATGAAGCGGCCCGGGTCGACGGAGCCAGCAGGCTGCAGCAGGCTTGGAATATCACACTTCCGGGTATCCGTTCCACCATTGTAATTTTGCTTATTATGTCGATTGGGCATTTGATCAGCATCGGGTTCGAAAAGCAGTTTCTCCTTGGCAACAACCTGGTGCGCGACTACTCGCAAACCTTGGATCTATATGCTCTGAATTATGGACTGGGCATGGGACGGTTTTCGTTTGGCACAGCGATTAATATTTTTAACTCCGTGGTAAGTGTGATCCTGCTGTTCGCCGCAAATGGACTCTTCAAAAAAATCACAAAGGAAAGCATCATTTAGGAGGCCTCATATGCCAAATAAAAAATTGGCCGCCGTGTCCTGGCCGGACCGCCTCTTTGATCTCGTCGTCTATACCGCGGTTACGGTCGTTACGATCGCAACGCTGTATCCTTTTCTGAATGTGCTGGCGATTTCATTTAACGACTCCACGGACAGCATCAAAGGCGGGATTACCATCTATCCCCGCGCCTTCACCCTGAAAAATTACGAAACGATTTTTGCTTACCCCGGGCTGATGACGGGACTAAAAATTTCGGTCCTGCGCACGGTTGTCGGTACGCTTCTCGGTTTAGTCAGCGCCTCCATGCTTGCTTTTACGCTGAGCCGGGTAGATTTTCAGGCCCGCAGGTTCGTCTCTACGTTCCTTGCGCTCACCATGTACGTTTCCGGAGGACTAATTCCCGGCTACATTTTGATTAAAAACCTGGATATGATCGGCACCTTCGGCGTATACGTCCTCCCTACCCTTGTCAGTGCATTTAATGTTTTTGTTATTCGTTCCTTTATTGACGGCCTGCCCTACGCTTTGCAGGAATCCGCTAAATTGGACGGAGCAAACGACTTTACGATTTACTGGCGTGTGATTCTTCCGCTAACCAAACCTGCGCTTGCAACGATTGCACTGTTCCTGGCCGTCGGACAATGGAATTCCTGGATTGACACCTACTTATACAACGGCTCCAAAGAACATCTGACCACCCTGCAGTTTGAACTCATGAAAGTGATTCAGAGCACCACCACTAATGCGGATAATTTCCGCGGCCGCAATATGACCGAGGTAATGGCGCAGATTTCCCCCGAATCGGTGAAAATGGCGATTACTATTGTTGTTACCGTTCCGATTCTGGTTGTGTATCCGTTTCTGCAGCGCTACTTCGTCAAGGGCATGACCTTAGGTTCGGTCAAAAGCTGATCCGTTTCCGGTATCAAGCAGGCTTAGCCTGTCTGGACACTAATATTTTGCTTCTATAAAAAGGGAGGGTATTTCATGATTCGGAAGTCACGAAACATGCGGGTGGCGCTGATGGTCTTCACTTTACTCCTCAGCATGCTTGCGGGCTGCAGCGGCTCAAACAACACCAAAAATTCGGCTGAAGGCGAAGGCAGCGCCAAAGCGACAAACAGCGGCAGCAAAACAGAGGCCACCGCCGAAGCAACCGCCGGAGCCGAAGATTTAAGCCCGCTGACATTAACCTTTTTTGCGGAAGACCCCAATCCCAACTGGAATAACATGCAGGACGACGTCAGCAAGGTGATTACGGAAAAAACGGGCGTCACACTGGATGCGGAATTTGCCGTCGGCGACCCGCAGCAAAAAATCGCCTTGATTGCGGCGGGCGGTGAATACCCGGATATCATCTCCGCCAAAGCGGATCTCGGAAAACTGGTCGACGCCGGAGCGGTGATCGATCTGACAGAGCTAATCGACAAACATGCGCCAAACATCAAACGGGTGCTTGGCGACAATCTGGCAAGAGCAAAATACACCAATGAAGACCAATCCATTTATGCGATTCCGACGTGGGCAGCGGTGAATGAAAAGAAATTTGTTGCCGGCGGCGGGTTTGAGCTGCAGCACCGTGTCGTGAAGGAAGCCGGGTATCCGGAGATCCGGACAGTAAAAGACTACGAAAACGTGATTAAAGCCTACCTGGAGAAGCACCCCACCGATGAAAATGGCAACAAAAATATCGGGGTCAGCTTGAACGCGGATGACTGGCATATGTATATTTCCGTCACAAACCCGGCCGTTGCCACTACTGGCGGTTCGGATGACGGAGAATATTATATCGACCAGGAGACACATGAGGCGATTTATCACTTCCGCCGTCCGGAGGAAAAGGAATATTTCCGCTGGCTGAACCATATGAACGACATTGGGCTGCTTGATAAAGAGAGTTTTGTGCAGAAATACGATCAATACAAAGCCAAAGTTGCCACAGGACGGGTTCTGGGCCTGATCGACCAGGACTGGGACTATAATGATGCCCAGCAGGCGCTGAAAAAAGCCGGGAAGTTCGACCAAACGTACGGCCACTATCCGGTAACACTCACGGAGGAGTACAAGGAAACCAGCTTCTGGCCAACCGGCTTTATGGGCGGTTACGGCATCTCGATCTCCAGCACCAACCCGGATCCGGTCCGTACCATCAAATTTTTGGATTTCCTCGCTTCCGACGAAGGCCAGATTCTCAACAACTGGGGCATCGAAGGCAAACATTATGTCGTGGAGAACGGCAAACGTGTTGTCCCCGAGGAAGTGCAGGAACGGATCAAAAACGACAATACCGCATTTACCAAAGAGTCGGGCATCGGTTTTTACTGGAATATGATGGTCCACTATGGCGATGGAGCGAAAGACCCGACCGGCAACTACTACACAAAAAACTTCCCGGAACAGCTGGTGCTGGGGTACAGTGATGTTGAAAAAGAAACTTTAGCCGCCTATAAAGCCACAACCTGGAAAGACCTGTTCCCGAAAGAGGAGGAATTCCCCGAAAAAGCGTATGGAGCCGCCTGGAATATTTCGATTCCCGGCGAAGATGAGGTTACGATTTTGAGCAATAAAATGCGGGATATTACATGGAAACGGATCCCGGAAGCCATCCTGGCCAAGCCGGAGGATTTCGATAAGATCTGGGACGATTACATGGCCGAGTTGGAAAAAGCCGGCGTGGAGAAAATGGAAAAAGGCTTCACCAAATATGTCCAGGATCGGGTTGCCCTCTGGAGCAGCAAATAAGTACCGCTGCTTCGCCATCGCCTTCGACTTATCCGCGTAACAATGGCCGGAAAAGCCGTAACTAAATTCAGACAGCCGTGCGGGTTTCCGCGCGGCTGTCTAGGTTTGGATATAAAATAAGGCTGCCTGTCCCCAGGCAGCCGTTGTTTATTTTTTGAGTGTAACGATGAACTTCTCCAGCGCGCTTGTGTCGGTAATGCTCTGGTTGCACTCCAGGCCATCCATGCACACATATTGGCCAATGGAGCCGAAATGATCTCCCGACCCGCCGGCTGCCTTGGTCTTCACCGTCAGAAAAGCAAGCTCATGCTGCCGGTTGCAGAAGAGGCAATAGCCTTTCTTGTGAGTTGGCGTGTATTTGCCTTCAATCCCGATTAACTGGCCTTCCACCGGATACACGATGAACAGCCGGTTCATGGCGATGTCCACCCAGCTCAGATAGGTTACGAACCGGAAATCTATTGAGCCCAGATCAGGCACTTTGAGCTTCTTGTTCTTCGGGAACAGCTTCTGAATCTGCTTCAGCGTTATTGGCGGATAAGGCTCCAGATAAGCCTCCAGCTCGCTGAGATAGTTCTGAAATTCAAAGGCGTTCTCAAGCGACGAAATGCGCTCCAGCAGCAGCTGCTGGTCAGGCGTCAAAAATGCAAAAGCTTCAATAATAGTGGCGGCCGCACGGTATCTTACCGTCTTCAGCACGCTCCGGTCAGCCACGGTCCGCAGTGTGTTCTGCAGGAAATCCGCTTGTTTCTTAATGATATTATACTGGTGGTTTCTAATAAATGGTGTCTTCATGGAACTTCAGCCCCTTATATTTAATGGATAAAAATAAGGTGCAAAGCCCGTTATTAGAAACGATGAAGTTAAGCTTGGGCGAACGGATTCTTCCTATCGCACCTCACGCAAAGTATCGCCCCAATCAGGCTTTGCATGAGGACTTCCTAGCGAATGAGCAATATTGCATTGCCATCGGTATAACCCCCAATCCATTGTACATATAGGCAGTATATCAATAAAATAAGTGACTGACAATTTATACCGGGGCTGCTTCAGGTTATAGATTCATAGTTTACCGCTCTCCTCCAAAGCTTCTCTTGCATGTTTGGGGAGCTTCTTCACTACCATTTCGTAGGAATGGTCTATCATATCGGTCAAATCATCTTCCGGAACGGAACCGTCCAGCTGGACGGTATTCCAGTGTTGTTTGTTCATGTGATAACCCGGCCGGATGTTTTTGTTCTGCTCACGCAGGTTGGCGGCGATCAGCGGATCGCATTTGAGATTGACGAAAGAATGTTCTTTATTCTGGATAAAGATAAGCGCAAAGATCTTCCCTGCTACTTTGACTACAGGGATATCACGGTCAAACGGATAGTCCAATGCCGCCCCTTTTTTGCCGAGACAGTAATGGATCACCTTATCCACTAGCAACTGCATCACGCTCCGACCTCTCCTTCTCTCAGGAATTAAAAAACGGTTATGTATTCGTAATATACTCTTTCGTAAAACGAAATACTCTTATGGTAAGGAAACCGAAAGAATACAAACTGGCGTTCCTGTTTATTATAGCAGAAAGCGGCAGACAAAAAGCAGCTCGGATGATTATCCGTAGCTGCTTTGATTCATATACAGCTCTAAGATGTCATCAAGATGGCTGCAAAAAGCCTGAATGAATTCCTGCGGCGCCACAATCCGGACATTTACGCCGAAGCTGGCAATATGCTGAACAGCTTGTTCTTTTGTATAATAAAATGCCCTAACCTGCAGCTTGCCGTCTGCTTGTGCTGTAATTTGGCTGTTGGTAAACTCTTCCCAAACTCTAGTCTGAACGGCAGGTTGAAAACACAGCAGAACTTCGATACCCGCAGGCTTAGGCTTGTTCTTGTCGATGTCTTCGACAGTTAGATTACGGCGCTCGAATGTCTGCCGCAGTACGTTGATGCCTTGCATTCGGTTAACCCGAAACACACGCAAGGCCGACCGGTACCGGCAATAGCCCCACAGATACCACACGCCCCGTTTAAGGAATAATCCCATCGGCTCCACCGTTCGTTCCGTCTCAGCGCCCCGTTCATTTTTATAATGAAACGTAACCAAAGCCAGGGAGCGGACCGCTTGGTCCAAGACGCATACTTCTTCCTTAACATCCAAGTTCGAGGCAAACTGCAGATTGAGACTATTATCGGCAGATGGCGAAGCATGATTGGGAATCAGCGCCCCAATCCGCTCAAGCAGCTCGGCCAGCTGGACGCTGCCGGTTGCAGACGAGATGCTTTTTACCGCGGAATAGAGCGACAGTAACTGGTCAATTGTCAGCGCCTGCTTCTCGATACTGTACCCGGGCATGATTTCATACCCGCCTTCGGGCCCGGAATAAGAAGCTACAGGGATACCGGCCAGATTTAGGGTTTCAACATCCCGGTATACGGTCCGGAGTGAAACTTCAAACCGCTCTGCAAGCTCGTTGGCGCTTAACCTCCGGTTGCTTCCAAGCAGGGCCATCGTCATCGACAGCAAACGGTCCAGCTTCATTGGTTATTCCTCCCGCTATAGATCCTACATTATGGATTGCTTAACGTACTTGCCGGTTAATGATCTACGATCCACCATAAGCTGAAGCGGTAATCCCGTAAATATCACCTCGCCTCCACGTCTGCCGCCCTCCGGCCCCAGGTCGATGATCCAATCAGCCTGCCGAATGACCTCGATATTATGTTCAATGACGATGACTGTGCTACCGTTATCCACCAGCCGATTTAAAATGGCCAGCAGATGATCGACATCCGCCATGTGCAGGCCCGTTGTAGGCTCGTCCATTACATAAACCCTTCCTTTTTTGTGCAGCTCGCCTGCGAGCTTCACCCGTTGGCATTCCCCGCCCGACAATGTGCTTAATGGTTGACCAAGCGTCAAGTAATGAAGACCAACTTCATTTAAAGCCTGCAGCTGCTTGCTAAAGGGCTCATGCTCAAAAAAAGGCAGCGCCTCACGAATCGTCATATCGAGAACTTCGCAGATCGATTTCCCCTGCCACGTATAGGACAATACCTCCTCTTGGAAACGTCTGCCGCCGCAGGTAGGACAGGTCGTCTTGACTCCATCCATAAACGCCAGATCCGTATATAGGAAACCGATACCCTGGCAATCCTGGCATGCTCCACGAGAGTTGGAGCTAAACAGGGAGGCGCTCTGCCGGTTCGCTTTGGCAAACCGGTTGCGTATATCGTTCATAATTCCTGTATAGGTTGCGATCGTAGACCGGATGGACGTATGCACGGCGGATTGGTCGATTACAATAGCTTCGGGTGTCCGGCGTAAAAATTCTGCATGGATAAGCGAGCTTTTTCCCGAACCGGCGACCCCGGTGATAACCGTCAGCACCCTTTTCGGGATGTGGACGGAGATGTTTTTCAGATTATTAGCTGTGGCGTTTTCGATTACATAAAAACCGTCCGGTTTGCGGACCACTTCTTTTATCAGCCCCTGGCGGTTCAGATGCAGTCCTGTCAAGGTTTCCGCCTCCCGCAATCCATGTACCGTCCCCGCATACACAATTTCGCCTCCGGCCGTTCCCGCATGAGGTCCAACATCCACAATATGGTCGGCAATCCGGATGACATCCGGATCATGTTCAACCACAAGCACGGTATTGCCTTTATCGCATAACTTCCGCAGCAGCCGGTTTAAACGCTCGACATCACGCGGGTGCAGTCCAATACTTGGTTCGTCAAAAATATAGATCATGTCCGTCAAGCTGCTGCCCAGCTGCCTGATCATCTTGATGCGCTGCGATTCACCGCCAGACAAGGTTGAAGTCTCCCGGTTGAGATGAAGATAGTCAAGTCCCATATCCATCAAATGCCCCAACCGCTCGGACAGGCTGCTGATGACCGGAGCCGCTATCGGATTTTGGATGCTTGTAATGAATGTTTGCAGTTCGCCGATCTCCATACCGCAGCATTCCGCAATGGTTGTGCCATTGATTTTGCAGCTTAAAGCTTTTGGATTTAGGCGGGAACCCCCGCAATCAGGACAAGCGACCTGGGTGGTGAATCCCTCCACCTTTCTTTTGGTCCCCTCCGACAATTCATCTCCGTCTCTTTGAATATACAGCCGATTGAACCTATGGACAATCCCTTCGTAATCGGACTCGATCGGCCCGAACTTTGAAAGAAGCTTGGTTTTGCTTCCCTTTCCGTACAGCAGCAGTTCCCACTCCTCATTGGAATAATCCGCAAGCTTCTTATCGTTGTCAAACAAACCGGATAAGGTATAGTTCTTTAAGTACCACGAACCAACGGAAAATACGGGAAACTGAACCGCGCCTTCATTTAAGGATTTTGACTTGTCAAACATCTTGGCAAGATCAAGTGCTATTTGTTTGCCAAGCCCATGACAGCCGGGGCACATCCCTTCCGGGTCGTTAAACGAAAAAACATGAGAGTATCCGACAAACGGCGTACCGGCACGGGAGTATAACAGACGCAGCAGCGAATAGATATCCGTGATTGTCCCCACCGTTGACCGGGTATTGCCGCCAAGCTTCCGCTGATCGATTACAATGGCCGGGGACAGGTTTTCAATTCTGTCCATCTCCGGTTTCTTATATTTCGGCAGCCGGTTGCGGATAAAAGCGGTGTAGGTTTCATTAAGAAGCCGCTGTGACTCAGCTCCGATGGTATCAAATACAATAGAGGATTTTCCCGAACCCGAAACGCCTGTGAAAACCGTGATTTTCCGCTTCGGAATTCGAAGGGTAACATTTTTTAAGTTATTTTCTCTGGCCCCTGCTATGATGATTTCTTCCTGTTTCTGTATCATTATCGTTCCCCTCCCTTTAGCTGCCCCCATTATAAAACAGGGTCCTTGCCAGCTATATGGCAGGAATTATTAGCGAGTTGAAAAAATCAACGAATCCATGGCAGGCGAAGTGTAAGATTGGTGTAAGGAAAGAGTAAGCTGCCCGTAAGTACGGTCCGCTATAATAAACTCCGGGAGTAGTTGAGTATGGTTTAGGAAAGGCCAACTAAATAATGAAAGAGGTTAAGCGAATGGAACAAATGGAAATCATCCCGGTTGAACCCGTCAAAAAAAAGAGATCCCGGATCAGGCGATGGCTGCAGCGAATCCCGCCGCTTACTCAGGGCTGGAAAGGTGCCTGCCTTCTATTAAGCTTCGTAGCACTCTGTATCAGTTTCGTACAAGGGTACTACATGCTCGGGTCTCGGGGAATTTTTGACTATTCCGTCGGCACCCTCCTTTTTTTGGCAGCTATACTGGCCATTACCGGAATCGTTACCCTGCTGCTGCACTTGGCTAAAAAAATGCCGTCTCGTTACCTATGGGCGGCACTGTTTTCCTTTTGTCTGCTGTTCATAAGCTTTATCACTACCGCCCCGTTGTTATTATTAACCCTATTGTCTATCATGGCCGCTGTTTCTGCACTCGGTGCAATCCTGTACCGGTGGTTCAATGGCGCCTACAAAGGAAAGACTCGGGCAAAAAAGATCATCACTGGTTTGGGTGCAGCACTGACTTTCGCATTTCTATGCCTGACTGGTTATTGGCTCTTGAGCGACGGCGAAGCCAAACTTGTTAAGCCATATACGCTTCAAGCTGTTAAATCAGCAGAACGATATCAGAACACGATGCCAAATCCGGCTGAACCTGGCTCGTTTAAAGTAAAAACCTGGACTTATGGAAGTGAAAACAGCTACCGCAAGGAGTTTAATGCGGAAGGATCACTGGTTACGAAACAAGTAGACGGATCGGCATTTGTGGACAATTGGTCCGCGCTTCGGACTAAAACGTTTGGTTTTGGTCCGGAAGCGATGCCGCTGAACGGGTCGGTCTGGTTTCCTGAAGGGGAAGGGCCTTTTCCGCTGGTCGTAACGGTCCACGGCAATCATCTTGCAACCGATTATTCGGACACTGGGTATGGTTATTTAGGCACACTGCTGGCGAGCCGGGGTTACATATTTGTTTCGGTTGATGAAAATTTTCTAAACACGTCGCCCTTTGACGACTTGCTTTTGGTAAAAGTGCTGGAAGGAGAAAACCGGGCTAGAGGCTGGCTTTTGCTGGAGCATTTAAAGACATGGAAAGACTGGAACGCTCAAAAAAGCAGCCCCTTATACGGCAAAGTAGATATGAACCGGATTGCGTTAATCGGTCATTCCCGCGGCGGAGAAGCAGCTGCTGTCGCTTCGGCTTACAACAAGCTGCCGGCCTATCCGGATGACGGGAACATCAAATTCAACTATAACTTTAATATCCGATCCGTCATATCCATCGCCGGCACCGACGGGCAATACCAGCCTGCCGGACAGCCTGTAACAATGCAAGACATCAACTTCCTTGCTCTGCAAGGGGCGCACGACATGGATGTCAGTTCGTTTGACGGCGCAAATCAATACAGCCGGGTTACCTTTACAGAGGACACGGATCTTTTCAAAACTTCGGTTTATCTGTATGGGGCGAATCACGGCCAGTTTAATACCAAATGGGGAGATACCGACAGTATCGGGCTGGGTAGTAAGTGGTTTAACACCGCCCAGCTTATCTCACAGGACGAGCAACTGCTGGCGGCCAAGGTGCTCATCTCTGCTTTTCTGGATTCAACGCTGAAAGGCGAATCCGGATATCGGGCTGTGTTTCAAGATCTAGGCTATGCCCGGGAATGGCTCCCCAACACGATGTATATCAGCAATTATTGGGATGCGGGCACGAAGGTTATCAGCACTTTTGATGAAGACATCGATCTCGGAACAACAACATTGGCTGGTGGGCGTCTCGACGGAGTGGGATTAAAGGAATGGACAGAGGAGAAAGTGAAAATGAAGTTTAGCGCAGCTCCCTTCAGCGCCGTCCGGCTCGGATGGGATCGTTCGGAGTCCTCCTCTCTTCCCGCCTACAAGGTCATTCTTCCAGACCAGGGCTTGGAAGCAAACGCACAGAGCTCCGTTGTCTTTGCAATGGCGAATGGAAAGGAAAACAAGGGTTCCTCCAGCCAAGACGGCCTTGCCGACTTAACTGTAAAAGTCACAGATTCGCAAGGAAATACCGCATCGTTACCGCTAAGCAGCGAAGCTGGGTTACTGCCGATGTTCGAAGGGAACATCGTTAAACGTCCCTTCTCCTCCTCGGTTCCGGTGAAAGAACCGGTCTTCCAGAACTACAGCTTTAAGCTAGCCGACCTGCAAAAAACAAATCCAAAATTTAACCCGAAACAGCTCGCAGAAATCAGCTTTGTGTTTGACCGTACAGACCGCGGAACCGTGTGGATTCGGGACATTGGGATCCGTATCAGAGAAACGTCCCTTTAATTTATTAGGATGTTAACCGTGAACGAAACGTTTGTCTTATAGACTCGGCAGCAAAGTTTCACCCTACTTGCCGCCGCAAATAGAAAACGCCAGAGTGTACTGGCGTTTTCTTGCATCTTTGATTTAGAACACTCTAGTAATGCCTCAGCGCATCCGGAGTTCCTGTTAATTCGGCCCAGCGGGCGGCAAGAAACTTGGCGTAGTTTATGGGGCTGATCCCATACGTTCCCAGCGAATGGCCGTCATTAATTTCGACAAGCTTCATCTGCCCGCTAGGGTCGACGCCAAAATCCATGCTGTAGGCAGCTGGAGCATCCGTAAAATCATGAACTGCTTTTTTTACAATAGTAAGGTCCAGCTTGGAATCCCAGGCACCTTTGTACTGCCGAATGTCCAGGATTTGTCCATACCTGATAAAACAGCGCCACTCCGTTACAAAATCAACAATTTCCGAACACCAGATGGCCGGGTTCTCCTCCCCTTCAATCAAACCGATAAAATCCTTAAACTCCCGGATCACTTTCCCCGCAAACTGCTTGGTTCTGTCTTTTGGTTTGATGAATACATTCCACTGGTCTTTATCATGGAGCAGCTCCTGAACAGTAGTCGCCCATACTTTCCTGCCTAAGTAAACCTGAAGGGAGTCTGGATAATCGATTTCCCCCTGGGTCCTTTTGATGCCCAGTATCTCCAGCCGTTTTCTTACATTGCCGATTCCGCCAACCACCACATCTTCCGGATTGTGATCGCTGATGCCGCTTGCTTCTCTGTATTTCAGGGTCTCCCACCCTAATGCAGCAAACCCCTCCTTGGCGACAAAAGCATTTACATTATAGAAGTCCCCGTTTTGATCTGTCTGAATATAGGCTCGCATGCGGACTTCATCCTTCCAAATGTGAGATGGTTTTCTCAAAAATGCTGATTTCATAGGCGGGTTTCATTCCCGCTTTTTCGTATAGACGGTACGCACCCGACGGATTGGCGGCATCTACGCCCAAGGCGACAAGCATCTGGCCTGCATGATAGGAGGCATGGAACATCTGCTGCAGCAGCGCCAGGGCCAATCCCCGCCCTCGGAACTCACGGCGGACCCCTATCTGCTCAATGTAGAGCAGGTCCTCCCGCATGCGGCCCAGCGCAAGGCCGGCGACAGTCCCGTTGTCATCCGTAGCAATTAACCACCATTGTTCGTTAAAGGTAGGAAGCTCTGTTTTCTCCACCCATTTTTCAAATGCAGGGGCGGCAAAATCCCAATGATCCGCAAACGATTCCACGTACGCATCATAAACGGCACGTTCGTCCCGGCCTTTCTTGAACGGTTGGACCGTGATTCCCGCCGGAGGCTGAAGGGCCGGCGGTTCAGCATCAAGCCGCAGCTCCAGCCGCTTGAAATAACGCACCGGGGCAAATCCGCGCTGCTCAAACAGCCGGACAGCGCCTTCGCACAACGTGGGAATCATCCCCTGAAGCCGCTTGGTGACGCCCGATTGATCGCGGAGCTCAGCCGCGCGTGTTTCGATGGCTGCAAGCAGCGCTGCGCCCACTCCCCGTCCCCGTTCAGCGGGCAGCACACAGCCATAGCTGAACAGCTTTTCTTCGCTGTCTTCTTCGAGAAACGCGTAGCCAATCAGCGTTTGGTCTTCCTTTTCAACGACCCATACATTTTTCTCCAAATCAAAGGATGACCACATGTCCAGAATATCGTCCAGCACAACATCGGGTGCGCCAAGGTCTTCCGTGTCGCATGCAGCCACAAGGCTGCAAACGGCCTCCGCATCCGTCATTGAAGGACGCCTCAGATGAAAGGTTGCTTTTGTCATATGTATTTTCACTCCTGTTAATTTAATTTTCAAATCGAAAAATCCGTTTCAGCCCATCATTGCTTGTGTCCGCTGTATGTTCTGTAAATTGTCCATGGGTATAGCCGTTGATCGTCTTTCTCCAAAACCTCTGCGCCCGGGCATTCTTATCCCCCGGATTTGTTTGCAGCTCCCATACCCCCAGGTGCAAGTCGAACACTTGCAATGCTGCAGCTTCAGCCCCCCCTTTTCCCCGAAAGGAACGAAGCACAAAAAACTCATTCATGTAAAAATTACAACCAGGCGGAGCATAAGGCGGGGAAGCGACCAACGCAAACCCGGCCGGGATTTCACCGGCTCTGATCAGGTAAGGATACAAGCTGTCAGGCCGGGACCACCATATGTCAAAAACTCTGTTCTGATCCGCCAATGTTAAAGTGTCGTCGTCCTCAAATATTCCGTATTGGTTGGGTTCCCATCCCCATATTTCGGAGAGATCGTGTAAGTAAAGAGGATATAAGTTGTTGATAATGAATTTGGACTCCGAGTCCGTTACTTGTACTGTTACCTGCATCCCCGCATCCCTCTCCTACATAAACTCCCTTACATTACCTTCCGTTACCTTTTCATAACCCGGGCAGCTTTCCCTGTCTGTAACTCTCCAGCAGTTGGGCTGCAAAGGGGATCGGGGTCTGATTTGGGTTTGAGTCCGAGTTCGGGGTCGGATTGAGATTTGGATTTGGATTCGGATCCAGATTCGTATTCGGCTTCAAGTCCCCTTCCTGCAACAGAAATGCGCCTATCAACCCAAAATCATCACTGACATAAGCGGCCAATTCATGCTCCCCCGTGAAACGGAACGTCTGTTTAAACGCCTGCTCCCGGCATCCCCGCAGTGTTTCCTCCTCCATAATGGCAGGATCATGCACAGTCTCCCGGTAAGCCTGCATCCAGGCGTCTGAAAATGCCGGCTCATCCCGCGCATCCAGATACCCTTCCACATCCAGATTCTCAAACAACTGCGGTGTGAGCAAGGTGCCTGAAATCAACTCGGCCAGCAAGCTGTCCGCATCCGTTCTCTTCATCTCTATCAACTCCATCGGCCTATTTAACTGGAAGTTTCTTATACGTTAATGTTCCTATAATAAGCAGAATAGTTAGTTTTGTCTAATCTCACCTGGATGATAGACTTGCCTATCTCCGCTTGCCACACAAGCCGCTTATAACTTGCCCGGGACGAAATCAGACAGCTTTGACGCCGGCATGCCCTGTGGCGGAAACAACTCCAGTGTTGTCCGGATAAACAATTTAACCGCAGAGGAGGCTTCGTCAATCGACGGTACAGCCAAGCGAATATCACGGTAGGCTTCCGGCTCCAGCTCGCGTTTAACTAGCCGGGACGGGAGCGATTTCAGTGCCAGCTCGGACAAAATCGGAAATCCCAGCCCTTCTTCCGCCATCCGCAGTGCCATATTGACGCTCTGGACGATATATTTTGATTGCAGGCAGGCTCCCGCCCGTTCGATCAGATCGTTGATCGGCGGTTCGTATCCGGCTTTGCACGTAATAAACGGCTCCATTGCCAACCGTTTCACAGGGATAACGGATAAGC
This sequence comes from Paenibacillus nanchangensis, assembly GCF_046543445.1. Classification (NCBI taxonomy): domain Bacteria; kingdom Bacillati; phylum Bacillota; class Bacilli; order Caryophanales; family Paenibacillaceae; genus Paenibacillus; species Paenibacillus nanchangensis. The sequence goes on along the minus strand of NZ_JBHOFD010000017.1, from coordinate 77,761 downwards.
CGCTGAGCGGGTGATCCTCCCGCAGCACCGCATACATTTTCTCCCGGTAAAGCGGAATTGTATCCCACTCCCCGTCCGGCGGAATCAGGATCGCAGCGTCAATGACCCTGTTTTCCAGCCAGCTTTTCAGTTCGCTGATGTTCCCTTCGCGAAGCTCAAATTGAATTCCCGGATGTTTTTTGGCGATAGCGGCGACAATGTTGGGCAGAAAATGAGCGGCAGCCACGGGAAACGCCCCGACACGAATGGTGCCGACCTGCAGCCCTTTTTCGTCGGCGATAACTTGATCCACCTTGTCAAACGTGCCAAGAATCTCACGGAACAGCACAAGAATACGTTTGCCAGTTTCAGTCAACTGCACGCCGCTGCGGCGGTCCCGCAGAAGCAGTGACACCGCAAGCTCCGCTTCGAGCGATGAGATTGCGCGGCTGACCGCCGGCTGCGTCATATTTAGTTCCAACCCTGCTTTGGTGAAGCTGCCCGTTTCTGCGATTTTGACGAACAGCTTAATCTGTGTGTTAGTCATAACCGTTGAGTTATGCCCCCTATAATTAACATTCATTTTCATTATGTTGTGAAATAGTGTATCATTCGGAATGACCTATAAACAAGGAGAGACTTCACTATGTTGGATGCTGCTTTATCCCGCAAACAAACTTTATTTTATTTAATGTTTTTGATATTGATGTGGGGAATCAACTGGCCGTTATCCAAATACGCGCTGGAATTTACGCCTCCGCTGCTGTTCGCCGGCCTGCGGACGCTGATTGGCGGGCTGCTGCTAGTTGTTGTCGCACTACCTCGCTTGAATAAACTCCGGCTGCGGGAGACATGGCCGTATTATTTGATTTCGGCTTTTTTGAGCATCGTGTTCTACTATGGCTTCCAGACTGTCGGACTGCAGTACATGCCCGCAGGGTTATTTTCGGCGATTGTGTTTCTGCAGCCGGTACTGCTCGGATTGTTTGCCTGGATGTGGCTTGGTGAGAAGATGTACCCCAGAAAAATACTTGGCCTGCTGCTGGGGTTCTCCGGGGTGGCCGTGATGAGCATTGGAGGGTTGGAAGGGGGCATCTCCATGCTCGGCATTCTGCTCGCTTTAGCCTCGGCGCTTAGCTGGGCGCTTGGAACGGTATACATCAAACGGCAGGCTCCAAAAGTTGACTCTTTGTGGATGACCGCGATGCAGATTCTGATCGGCGGCTGTGTCATGACGGGGTATGGCTCGGCGGTCGAGAACTGGTCGGAAGTTCAATGGAACCTTACTTTTCTATTAGATACGCTGTTCATTTCCATATTTGTCATTGCGCTCGGATGGCTGGTCTACTTTAAGCTGATTAGCTCCGGCGAAGCATCGAAGGTTGGCTCCTTCACCTTCCTGATCCCGGTGGTTTCCATTGTCTGCAGCGTTTTGTTTTTAAACGAGCGGCTGACGCTAAACCTGCTTGCCGGAATGGCGCTAATTGTCGCCAGCATTTTGCTCGTTAATGCGCGGACCAGGCAGACTTCATCTTGAGTCTTATCGCCAAATTTATTGTTGTGTTAATGTGAAAAGCGGCTGTCTCATAAGTCGCAATGTGACGGGTGACAGCCCTTGCCTCGTAATTACGCCTTGGCTCATTTCATGTGATCCAGACTTATTTAGTGTAATTTGTGGTTTCACCCAAAAAAATAGCCGGACCGTAAGAGGAGCCTCCCACTCCCCATCTACGGTGCGGCTTTATTTATTAGCAATTCATGTAACTTGAAAGCTTTCTTTTTTACGTAAATTTACTTCTGGGACAGCTTCTTCTTTTTACACATTCACTTTATAGTTTAATTGCAGTTCGTCAGCGGGCAATCCTCTGATTCCCCAGTGATGCGCCGGGGTTTCAAAAATCGTAATTTCAAGGTCATTTGGCGTAATCCCCACAGATTCGTTGACTCGCTGGAATAACAAATGGATTAGTTGTTTTTTAGCCCCCAGCGACCTTCCCTCAAAGATACTGATCTCAATGATGGTATAAGCATCAGAACGGCCCTTTGCATAAATAAAATCTTCTTTCTCCATAGGGAAAAACCGGTGAAACCTTTTGTCCGGAGGGTATTTGAATGCTTCAACTACACAAGAGTGGATGACCTCCGATAGTTTTTCCTTACAGGGATTCAACTTCTCCTTAACCCCATAAATCTTAATTTGTGCCATTTGCTCAGCTCACCTTTCTATACTCAACTCTACTCCGCTCATAGATAATCATAAACTTTTTCCAGCAGCTTTGTCACCTTATTCGCGTGTGTTTAAGTTGGGGGCTGCCGTACCGGGCAATTTTATGGATGGTTTGAGGGCCTCTGCCCCTGACTGAAGCCTTGCTCGTCCAATTTTGCCTCCGGCAACTTAACTTTTGCCTATTGCTTCGCGGCCGCAATTGGTCTTCACTATGACATCACTGCTGTATACGGATCCCGCAAATTCCAAACCGTTTGGCTCCTTTTTACCCGGCAGCAGTCCCTCGGTGATGATATTGCCCGTATGATCCAGGTAGCCCTGGACGTCGAAGCTGTTATGGTACAAGCAGATTTCATCCACACTGCCATCGATCGTCAGACGCAGGGCGGACGCCTCCACGAGGGCTACCTCTGCCCCGTTCAAGCGCACAGGTATACGATCAATCTTCACTTCGGGTTTCGCGCTTCCGTATGGTATGGCAAGTGTCTCAACAACTTTTTTACCGTATGCCTCGAACGACCGCTTCACCACCGGGTTGTCATAATACACGCCTTGTTTAAAGATTAATCCCTGCTCCAAAGTAAGCCGGTCTTCCGGCAGCCCGGCCGGAGGATGAACAAGCAGCAGGTTGGCATCCTCCAGTTGTGTTGTAACTTCCCGTCTGTAGGGGTCGTAAGCTGCACAGCCTGTAGGCAGGTGGAAATACTGCTCATACCGGTGAAGACCCTGTGCCTCAAAGAGATCCACGATCAGCCAGTAGCGGTTTTTGACAAACAGCACTTTCCGGGAGTGAATAACCGGATCTTCGTAGCGGGTATACCCGAAATGGCTGGCGAAGGTATAATCATAACTCTCCTGCGCCGCAAAATCCCAGATCCGGCAGGCCGCGGTATTCGGCGTATTCCAGTGCAGGCTGCGTACATGTTGATCCTGCCCGTCGACAACCACGGTATTGTGAGCCCGGGTGGATACCGCATATTTCCGCTCCTTGTTCCACTCGAACAAACCCATGCCGGTATCCGCCAATAGCTCGCGTCCCCCGGCATAAAGTACCAAACTAAGCGCATCCGCATGGGCATGTCCGCCAACACCGGCACCGGCTCGCATCGCCATATACATGTCCCCCGCTCTCCAGCCCTGGCGGAAGGTGATATATCCGCCGGCCGGAAAGCAGGCTGCCGTCTCTGCCGGTACGGAAGCTTGGATTTGCTCATATTTCTCCGCCGCTTCCGGTCCAAGTCTCCAAAGCAGTGAAAAAGGCAGCTTGTTATGCCCCAGCGCTTTGAAATCGCTCCGCTGATACAGGTAAGCGCCAAGGCTCATGATATTTCGCAGCTCACTTGCCGTCTGTATGTCGGTATCGCCGAATCTGGCCAGCTGACCGTCCGGAGTGAGCAGATGCAGCGTAACGGTGAACATTTTTTCCAGAATCTCTGCGTATCCCCCTTCTTCGATGCCTAGTTTATGGAACAGCGCCACCAGTTCATATACATCGCGCATAACGATTAAATGGTAATTCGGGCTGCCTTCAAACTGTACGCCGTCCGGATAGACGTTCTGCCGGATGTAGGCCGGCATTTCACGCATGCCGTATTCCAGCCACACCGCCGATTCCTTCAGCTCCGGCAGCAGCAGTGCAGTCTGGATCAACCCGCGCAGCTGCATACAGACGTGATTGCCGTGACTGGCATGATATCTGCGGACATATTGTCCGTGCTGGTGGAAGGATTTGATCAATTTCAGCTTAACCTCCGGCCTAAAGGAAGCGGAGTTAAAAAACGCAATAAAGGCTTCGGGCAGCGTAAAAAGCCGGACCCCGGCGGAGAGCGGGTCCCAGGTCGAATGCTCCGCCCTGAAAGTCCCGTCCACCGGCATCGGGTTGTCGCCGATGAAATGGTCCATCATGTCATTAAAGCATTTGGCATACTTCTCATCGCCGGTCAAAATATAGGCTCTGGCCAGCCGCTTAACGTAAACAAAACGGGTCAAATGCAGCTGGTACTGTGAGCTGTCGTACAGCCAGCTGTTCCAGTCATAGTTGCCACCCGGGAAGACCACCCTCCTGCCTTTGAATACCGGAATATCGCCTGCAGCAATCCGGTCTGCTTCGGCAATGTCCTCTCCCGCCTCTTCATCCTCGCTGTAGTGGTTAATCGCATAAGATCTGAGCTCCGGAACTTCCTTCACATTGAAATAATATCTTCTCGCACTCCCGGATGCGATTACCTCCAGGTAAGCATCTCTGGCAGCGGCAATCCGGCCGGCCTTCAGTTCAGCGGCTACCCCCGCCAGTTCCGGGCGGCTAAGATCAAGCGCGGTGCCCAGAAATTCCGCATCGGACATTTGAGGCTGCGTATAGTTCGGATTGTGGCGTAAATCTTTATAACCCAGCGTCATACATCTCACCTTTTCCATGTTTGCGGTCATTTCCCGCTATTATTCTTTAATCGAACCGAGCATGGCTCCCTTGGCAAAATACTTCTGAAGGAACGGATACACAATCACAATGGGCAGCATGGCCAGCAGGATCGCCGCGTTCTGAACATTCGGCCCCAGATTGGCGGCCAGCTGCGCATCCACTGCGGCTTCAGCCGAAATGTTGGATGCGCTAATCGCAACCATCTGCCGCAGCAGCGGCTGAATCGGCCAGCGTGACGTATCGTTCAGGTAGATGACGGCGGAGAAAAACTCATTCCAGAACTGGACCATAAAAAACAGCGTGAAGGTCGCAATGATCGGCTTGGATAGCGGCAGCACAACCGAATACAGAATCCGGAATTCGCCCGCCCCGTCGATCCGCGCCGCTTCATCCAGACTTTCGGGCAGGCTCTGGAAGAAGGAGCGGATCACCAGGATGTTAAACGCACTGGAAGCCGCAGGCAGCACGACCGCCCAATAGGAGTCGATCAGGCCGAGATTTTTGACCACAAGATAACTGGGAATCATACCGCCGTGAAAGATCATCGTAAAAAAAATAAACAGCAGCATAACACGGCGTCCAGGCAGGAATTTTTTGGACAAGGCATAAGCCAGGGTAATCGATACAAACAGACTGAGGCAGGTGCCCAACGCTGTAATCAATACCGAGTTTTGGACCGATGTCATGAAGGTATCCGCCTTCAGCAGGTAAGCGTAGGCGTCAAACGTCCAATGCTTGGGCCAGATAAAGAAATTGCCTGCAAGCGAATCACCCGGCGGACTGAACGATACGGCGATAATATAAAGAAAAGGCAAAATTACAAGCAAGCTGATAAGGCAAATGACCAGCACAATGATGCTGTCAAACCATGTTATCCGAAGTTTCATCATCTCTCCACTCCTGCTTCAGGTTCTAGGTCTAGAATATGCCATCTTCCCCCAGCAGTCTGGCTGCATAATTGGCTGCGAGTACGAGGATCAGACTGGCCACGGATTTGAACATGCCTACAGTAATCGCGAAGCTGTAATTGAATTGCTCCAGACCGATATGGTAGACAAACAGGTCAAATACATTGGAAACATCCAGGTTAAGGCTGTTGGTCATCAGGAAGATCTGCATAAAGTTGGAGTCCATCGAAGAACCGAGACGGAGCAGCAGCAAAATGACAATGGTGCTTTTGATCCCGGGAAGCGTGATATGCCAGATGTTTTGCAGCCGGTTTGCGCCATCCACCTTGGCTGCTTCATACTGCTCTGGATTAATACCCGCCAGCGCTGCCAGAAAAATAATTGTCCCCCAGCCGGCATCCTTCCAGATGGACTGGAAAATAATGAGCGGACGGAACCATTCATTGCTGACGAGAAAGTTTGCGCTGCCGCCAAACCACTGCTCCAGATAGTGATTGATCACTCCCGAGGGGCCAAAAAAGGAAATGGTGATCCCGTAAATAACTACCCACGACAGAAAATGGGGCAGATAAACAATTGTCTGCGAAATCCGCTTGAACAGCTTAAGCCGAAGTTCATTGAGCATCAGGGATAAGACAATCGTGAACGGAAAATAAATGACCAGGTTCAGCAGGCTGATCAGCAGCGTATTTTTCAGCAAAATATAGAAATCGGAGGTTCCGAAAAACTGTCTGAAATTATCCAGCCCTACCCAGGGGCTGTTCATGATGCCTTTAAACGGACTGTATTCCTTAAACGCCAGTATAAGTCCCGACATCGGAATGTAATGGAAAATAACAAAATAAAGAATTCCCGGCGCTGCCAGTAAATAAAATGGCCACAGCTGCTGGAATCGTTTCGGCCGCAAGCTTCTCTGCACAGTTAGCCCTCCTTATCCATAAGGCGAAAGAAGAAAATCTTCTTCCGCCTCTGTTTGTATTGTTTAAACGGTATATTGCTCGATGGCCTACAAGATGGCTTGCCGCTTATTGATGTTCCGCATTATATTGATCCAGCAGGTCTTTGGTAATCTGCGCGCCGGTACCCTTTGTCCAGGCCTCGATTTCCTTCTGTACATCCTCCCACGTGCCTTCACCGAGGACGAACTTGGTCATTACCGCGCTCATTTTCTTATAGCTGTCCGGATTTTTGCTTGCTGTCGCCGAATTATAGCTCAGGAATGGATTTTCAACGCCGATCTTGCTGATCGTATCCAATGAAGCCCTCTGGACCTCCAGAATTTCCGGTACTTTGGAGTTAGCGTACACATACGGGTCTACCCGGTTCTCTAGCACGAATAAGCTGGGCATATCCTGATCGTACTGCTGCTTTTGTTCTTCCGTCTGCACGGCAATGCCGTCCTTAAATTCGCTGGAATGGATGCCGGTTACACCAGCCTTGGAGAAGGCCACATTTTCTTCGGAAGCGCTGAAATCAAGGAAATCAACGATTTTCTGGACTTTTTCTTCAGGGACAGAGCTTGGAATCGCCCACAAGCCGTAGTATCCGCCAAGAATCGCCACCCCTTTTTTCCCGTCCGGACCTTCCAGGCTGTCGATAATCGCAACCTCTGCATTCGGGTCGGTCTGCTTCAGCTTCTCCACACTGCTCTCCACTAGGTCGCTGACATTCCCGACAAAAGCTCCAGCCGTTCCGGCCTGGAATTTGCTCCGCGATTGGCCTTGATTCTTGAGCACCGGCGCATCCTTGTCGATCAGGCCTTTGCTCCAGGCCTCTCTGAGCCATTCCAGGAATCCTTTATATTCCGGCGTCTGGAAATCTCGAATCGCATTGCCCCCGTCCACCTTCCAGACATTTGGAACGCCAAAGGCAAACTGGATTGGCAGTACACCCGAAAACGGTCCGGGGCTGTTAACGCCGTCCACGGCGAAGATGGTGAAGGGAATGGTTTTGCCGCCGCCCGCCGGGTCGTTTTGTTTGAAGACTTCAAGGGCGTGAGTTAACTCATCCACCGTCTTCGGCACTTCCAGATTATATTTGTCCAGCCAGTCCTTACGGATCAGAATACTTGCTTCACCGCCGCCGTACAGTCCGCGCGGCCGGGGAATTCCGTAGACCTTGCCATCAACCTTGATGCCGTTCCAGACTTTCTCGTCAATCTGGCTGATATTCTGTGTTTTCTCCAGGTAGGGGGTCAAGTCATGAAAAGCCCCCATCTTAACGAGGTTGCTAAACCGGTCATCCTTCCCTCCGTCCATCAGCAGCAGATCATAGGAATTGCCCGCCGAGACAGCTACGGAAAGCTTGTCGGTATAAGCTTCGGAGGGTACAAAGGTTACATCCAGATCAACATTGCCGCGTTTCTCCAGGTCCTCCAGCGCTTTGTTGTTCTCCGTTGACGGCGGGTTGCCAAAGAGGATTGTCATCGCTTTGATACTGGTCGGCAGGCCGCCGGTTTCCGTCCCTGTCTTCCCCGCTGGCGAGGAGGCTGTGCTGCTCTCTGCCGGATTGTTGCTGCCGCCGCCACAGCCTGCCAGCAACGATACGGACAGTGCCGCCATGACCATCAGTGGTACAAGCTTTCTTCTGTGTTTCATCGTCATCCCCCGTTCACTTATGTTGGTTGCGTTTACATCGCTGTTACACTTTGGATTATAAAAGGCGGAGGTTCCGCTGAACATGTCTGATTCGCTCCAATGTGTCACCATTTTTAAGATTTGCCGGAATCGGTGTTTCTCATAAAAGGACAACGTACTATAATCAATACAGGACCCGCCAGCCTGTACGGCCTTCTGCAGTCCAAATTCCAGTTACGGAAGTGATACAGCATGAACTCACCCTTCTTCAGCTTCCTGCGGAGGAGCTTTTACTTCAAAATGATCCTGGTGATGCTCGCCGTCTCCGTCATTCCGTTGATTGTCTTGTCGTACATTTCTGTAAGCGTATCCAGCAGCACGGTGGAGAAACAGGTGAACCGGCTGAACGCCCAGCTGGTTAACCAGGTGGTAGACCGGATCGAATTAACTATGGAACGCCTGCGGGAATTAAGCGAGCAATATTCGCGTGTTTCTTCCATCCAGGAGGCGCTGGTCTCGCCGTCGGCCCAATATTTTGAAGAGGTCGTCCGCAAAAGAGATCTCATTTCGGTTCTCAGCAACGCATCAGCCATTATCGGGAACGTGGAGGGACTTCAGGTCTATTCGGCCGTTACGGGAGAAGTCCTCTCTTCTTCGGAAGCGCCTGCCATGCTGGAGGATTCCCCTTACCGGCCGCTAATCGAGCAGTACCTGAACGCCGGCGAAGCCAGTCTTTTCTTGGATAAACACTCGCTGCCGGAACTAGAAATCCTGGAGGCTTCCTCTTATTATATTTCGCGTGTACCGTTTTTCCTCTATGAAGACTTGAAGGGCGTGCTGCTGATCTCAATGAACAATGACCAATACCAGCGGCAGATTGAGAATATTCAGCTTGGCAGCAAAGGCTCCATTTCGTTATTGACCGAAGACGGGATGACCATCGCCACGACCAGCAAACTGGCAAAACCTCAGGATTCCAGGCGGGTAAAGGACATTTTGCAGCACTGGAGAGAGCTGAACCGCCCGGACCAGTTTGCGATGGGTGCTTCTATGATTTCCGTTAAACAGACCTCCACCTATGACAAGTGGATTGTCGTCTCGGAAATTCCCTCACAGGAACTGACCGCCAGCGCGGATATTATCCGCAGAACTGTCGCGTATTTCCTGGTGATTTTGCTCGTTCTCGGCGCCTTGTCCATCGTCGGCTTCGGTTACCGGCTGTACCGGCCGCTGCAGGCGGTTAAGCGGCAGGTTGATGCAATTAAAAAAGGACATTTTGATGCCCGGGTCACCCGGTTTGCGAACAATGAAATCGGTGATCTCGGCCGGATGCTCAACACGATGGCCATGCGAATCCAGGATCTGCTCTCCGATCTGCAGGATTCGGAGGATCTGAAGCGCAAGCTGGAAATCCGGGCCCTGCAATCGCAGATCAATCCGCATTTTATGTACAACACGTTAAACACCATCCGCATGTTCGCCATGATGAAGGATTATGAAAAAATCAACACGGTCATGGGACGCCTGGTCGCACTGCTGCGTTATTCCATGGAAAATTTCGAGCAGACGGTGCAGCTCCGCCAGGAGCTGGATTATCTCACGGACTATGCCGGGCTGCTGAATCTGCGGTACAAATGCCAAATTCATCTTCAGTCCGAGATTGAAGAGCCGCTGCGAAGCATGCAGATTCCCAAGCTCAGCCTCCAGCCGCTGATCGAAAATTCCGTGTTCCACGGGATCTTACCGCGTAAACTGGCGGAGGGGCATATTAGAGTTACAGTATACTCCGATCCTGTACACCCGCAAATTATAATCGAGATCAGCGACGATGGTGTCGGCCTGGAGCAGGCCGAACTGAGGGAGCTGCAGCTGCAGCTTCTGCGCGAAGAGATTGGCGAGAACATCGGACTGCAAAATGTATGGATGCGGATGAGACTGCTCTTCGGTACAGGCGCACAGATCGAGCTTCGAAGTCCGCCCGGTGAAGGTTTGACCATCCGAATGCTGCTGCCGAAGGAGACCGTTATGATGAAGGAGGAACCTCATGACTCAATATAATGTACTGCTAGTGGAAGACGAGATTCCGGCGCGAACCGTCTTCCGCCAATTCATCAATGAACGGAGTGATTTGTTCCATTTGGTCGGCGAAGCGGAAGACGGGCTGGATGGACTAAAGCTTTTTCTGGAGCATAAACCGGAGCTGGTTGTTACGGACATTACCATGCCGGGGATGAACGGGCTGGAAATGCTGCGGGAGATAGAGAAAAGCGGGGAACGTCCGCCGCAGATTGTGATCCTGACCTGTCATCAGGACTTTCATTATGCGCAGCAGGCGATACATTTGAAGGCTGCTTCCTATCTGATTAAGGATGACTGTCTCTCCGACCCTGGGCTGCTCGCCCGGACACTGGAGGAATTGGCTTCCAAAACGGATCCACGGGATGATTCCCGGGAAAAGCAGCTCCAGCTTGAGCAGCAGGTCCGGCTCAGTGAAATCGAGATTGAACAGAGCTTGTTCCTCGATATGCTGCGCAGCCCTGCAGCCGAGGCCAAGTGGCTGCACAGCTTGCAGGAGTCCCAGCTGCCGCTGCGGGACAGCCGGTTCACATCGCTGCTCCTTGAACTGGACCGCAGCTCCCTGCGCTTCCCTATCGACCAGCTGGAAGAACTGAAGCTGTGGCAGTTCGCCGGGGTCAACGTGCTGAAGGAACTGCTCAGCGGCATCGGCCCCCATAAAGTCGTCGCGCTCGACAAAGGGCGGTTTTTGGCCGTTTATACCGGGATTGCACCGGAACGGCCCGGGTTCCTGGAGCATGTGCGGGAGTCCTTTGCCGCCAATCTCAAAATAAAAGCCATTGCCCTGCAGTGCCGGTTTGAACATGGGCTGCAGGCTTGCCCGGATGCATTAAGGCAGCTAGCTTCTGCGCCGTATCCGTTTTTTTACCGAGAGGGCGAAAGCCTCGGCATAACGGAATGGGAGGCTGGCATCCGCTTCAAGCCTATTCCGGAACCACTCAGCCAGTTTTGGTACAAGGTGCTGAAGAAGGCGCTTCTGGAGCCGCATCTGAATTCGGCGGCACTCGAGCAGGAACGCAGCTCGCTGCTCCGCCAGTCTTTGGAGCAGTCCTGGGACCCGGAACGGATCAAGTCCCTTTACCTGCGGGTTTTTCTGGATATGAGCCACGCGGTCATCGGCACCGAAGGCGGATCGGAGCTGGTTGCCAGCTTGCGGAAACAGCTTGAACTGGACCAGACCTTTAATGCCGTGCACGAGACGGTCTGTTCCTCCTTCCACAAGCTCCAGCTGCTGCAGGAGGGCGGCAAGCGGATCGACGCCTCAATCTCGCGGATTATCCAGGTTATGCGCGAGGATCTCAGCTACCCGTACAAGCTGGAGGAGTTGGCCGCTTCCATCAATTACAGCGTTCCTTATTTCAGCGCCATGTTCAAAAAAACAGTGGGCGAAAGCTTTGTCCAATACCTCACCCGTCTGCGGATCGAAAAGGCCCAGCTGCTGCTGCTGACGACCGATTACAAAACCCTTGAAATTGCGGAGGCCATCGGATTCGAGAATTACCGCTCCTTCAACCGGATCTTCAAAAAGGAGACCGGTGTCTCTCCTTCCGGCTACCGCCGCAGCGCGGCGGGGGGACCGGGATGAACCAAGGCCGGATGCCGGATGTTAACCGGCTAACATTGAGCAGGGACTAAATCCGGCGCAGAAGTACTTACAGGGAGCTGAACTTCTTCTCAGCTAACTAACAGGCTGGCCTGTTTGCAGGCCGGCCTTTCAGATTGATGTGATTTCGGGGAGGCTGATCCCCCTTACCGCTGCCTTACTTCTTTTTCTCGGCTTAACCGTATTCAGGTTTTTATCAAACGGCATCCCCTGCTTGCCGATGAACACCTCCACTCCGCCTGCCGACTGCAGCGTACGTGGATATTCTTTAATTAGGATGGAGCGGTTGTCCAACGTGAATACTTTGTCCACATACTGATCAATATCTTTCCCGTTATAACCGTTATCCATGATTTGGAACAGCGCCTGGACCTTCGAGGGTAAAAAGAACTTAAATAATTCACGCGCCACGTAAGGGATTTTTTCGGATTCCGGATTCTCCGCGCTGCCTCTCCAGTGCGTGAAAAAGATGCTGGCCTGGACGGCTGGTTTGTAGCCGCTAGCAGATTATCTCAGAGCACGATACGGAGGTCTTTCCGGACCCACAGGCCGTTATTTCTGAAATTCTTGGGTTTTGGTATGCCTGACGGACTCCAGTTCCGTTATTCGTACCGAAAACACACAAACTATGGCTTCTCCGCCTAAATAGGTGCTTCTGAGTCCGCAACTTTGCCAAAATACGGAATAATCAGCAAATAAGGCCTCCTCAGTCCGGAAACTTGTACCCATACTTTCTCTGGCGGCTACAAAAGGCGGTTATCCGGTTGAACCCGGCTTTGAGCAAGAGGATGATGGTTACAACCGTAGTCCGAGTCCATCCGCATGAGGCCGGCGCAAAAAGGGGGCAAAGTAAGCAAGCGATCGGACGTTCCCGGAGCGGATTAACGGCCAAGATTCATGCCGTGGTCAACGCACTGGGGAACCCGCTACACTCTGAATTCACACCTGGACAGTCACACGCTTCCGTGATGGGTACAGGATGCTATCCTTTAAGCTGCCTGTCTACGCGTTAATCCTTATTGATGCGAGAAATTGAATCAGCGCGATATAAAACGGCATAACCAGCGCAAGCCCGATAAGCACTAAGCCGACGCCGGGCAGCGGCATTTCCTGGGGATCGGTAATCGGCGCCAAATGGGCAAATAGTCTAATGAACACCAAGTAGTAAGGCAGCCACAAAATAGAGGCAAAATAAATGATTTTTCCGGCTCCCTTCAGCCGTTTCGATAAAAAGAAACCCAAAAGTGTTGAACCCAAAAACAGCAGCAGGCTGAAAATACCGGCCCATCCATTCACATTCGGCCAGCCCGTTATCCGCTCGATCCGGTAAATATTCACCATCAGTTCGCTTTGAAGGAAAAAGAACACTGCATAACATACACTTAGCCCATTGACACGCCATATGCCTGCCATCCTTCATCCCTCCTTCCTGATTTCTCCAGGTGTAGTCATTCTCCAAAATACCATACCTCCATAAAAACACAAGAAACCGCAGACAGACACAACGTGCAAAGTGTCTCGCCTACGGGTTAGGAGGGTTAAAAAGTTCTGTTTCACTTAGAAATGTTCTGCTTTCCTTAGAAAATTGTTAAAGGACACTCGTTAATCGATCGCTGTCAGCAAATCGTTTAGGTTCTCAGCCATCGACGGGTGAGTAAAAATAGTATCCCGGAGCACTGTATACGGCTGCCCCGACTTCATAAACACCGATACGATGTTCACCACCTCGCTTGACTCGGCAGCAAACATGGTGAATCCAAGCAGCTCTTCAGTTTCAGCGTCCACTACCGCTTTCATCAGCCCTTCCGTCTGCTTCAGCTGCCGGGCCCGGGGGGATGCGGCGGCCGGGAGCTTGGCTGTTTTCACTTTGTGTCCCTGGCTTACTGCTTCGTCTTCCGTCAGACCGACATGAGCCAGCGGCGGATCAATGAAGACGGAGTAGGGAACCTGCTTGCGGTCAGCCGTCGTCCGGAGATCCGCCCCGTATAAATGGTCCCGGAGAATCCGGTAATCGTCCAGCGAAATATAAGTGAACTGCGGACCGCCGTTAACGTCGCCGATCGCCCAAATATGCGGTACGGTGGTTCGCAGTTTTTCGTCCACCTGGATGAACCCTCTTGGGTTCGTACGGACGCCCGCTGCTTCCAGATTCAGGCCAGACGTATTGGCCGACCTGCCGTTAGCAACCAGCACGGCGTCCGCCAGCAATTCTTCTGCAGCATCTCCGCCAGCTGACGAGACAAGATGCAGCCGGGCGGTTTCCTCTTCGTCCTCGATGCGGGTAACCTGGGTCCCCAACAAAATCCGGATTCCTTTTTGTTCGAGCACCTTTCGGACTTCAGCGGCGATCTCCGCGTCTTCCCGGGGGAGGAACCGGTCTCCCTTCTCAATCAACGTGACCCGGGAGCCGAAGCCCGCATAAATGGAGGCAAATTCGAGTCCAATGTACCCTCCGCCGATGATGGCAAGCTGCTCGGGCAAGCGGGTCAGCCCCAGCATTCCTTCACTCGTATAGACCCTTGCGCTGCGAATGCCGGGGATATCCGGGATAACGGGTGCCGCACCCGTATTGATGAAAATTTTGTCCGCATAGACCACAAAATCATTCTGCTGTGTAGTCACCCGTACCTCATGCGGCGATACAAACGAAGCGGTTCCTGTCCACACCTCGGCCCCTGGAGCGTTGTTCACGTTGTCATAGTTTTTGGCACGCAGCAAGGATACGAGTTCATCCTTTTCCTTTATGGCCTGCAGGTATTTTGCCTGTTTCGTTTCAGCGGTTGCTTCTTCCGTCCAATGCAGCAAATGTGCCTGCTGGGCCAGCGCTTTTGTTGGAATGCAGCCGACATTTATGCAGGTCCCTCCGTACATCAACGGCGACTGCTCCACCACCGCCACTTTAAGTCCTTGTTTCGCCAGAAAAGGAGCCAGCGTTTTGCCGCCTTTGCCGAAACCGATGATCAACGCATCAATTTTTACATGGTTCGTATTCATTTTGCATCCGTCCCTTATATGGAATGGGAGCCCGCAGGGTCAACCTCCAACTGGGTCATTCTCCAACTGGATCAATCTCCAACTGGGTCATTCTCCACTGGGTCATTCTCCAACTGGGTCGATCTTCCTGCCAATTCAATCGCCCTGCTGGATTTCAGTGGGAGCCCCCATCGTTTTCTTGTAGATGTTGCCCCAATCCCTCATGGCGGAAATGATCGGCGTCAGCGTCTGCCCAAATTCCGTAAGTGAATATTCGACTTTCGGCGGAACCTGATTGTACACCTCACGGTGGACTACGCCGTCTTCCTCCAACTCCCTCAGCTGCAGGGTAAGCATCCGCTGTGTGATGGTTGGGCAAATTCTACGAAATTCATTAAATCGTTTGGGGCCCTCCATCAGGTGATACAGCAGTACCCCTTTCCACTTTCCGCCGATCACGTCCAAAGTGAACTCTACCGGGCAGCCTTCGTCGTTTGGGCAAAATCCGTATCCGCTTTTCCGGTCACGCATATCTCCTCAGCTCCTTCATCCGTACATCCCGCTCATAAATCTCCAGAATGATATAGTCCCACTATAAAATAAAATCACCGAAGATGCCAAAAATGCAGACTTTCCAGCAGCGCAGGACTTGCCCAAACGTACTCCTGTCAGAATCCTTCCAGCACCACTTTGCCGACGGTCCGGCCAGTCTCCAGCATCGCGTGCGCTTTGCGCAGATTCTCAGCGTTGATTGGCGTAAGCGTTGCGCTGGCTGTCGTCCGCAGCACGCCTTCATCCACAAGCCGCGCCACTTCATTCAGAAGCTTGTGCTGCTCAATCATATCCGGAGTCTGGTACGTCGAACGGGTAAACATCAGCTCCCAGACAAAAGTTACGCTTTTGTTCTTCAGCAACGTCAGGTTCAATAGTTCATCCGTTTCGACGATCGAGCAAATCTTTCCCTGCGGCGCAATCGCCTCAGCCATATTACTCCAATGCTTTTCGGTGCTGTTCAAGCAGAGGATATAATCGACCTGCTCCAAACCGGCTTCCCGCAGCTGCGGCACAAACGCCTCAAAGTGGTTAATAACGTAATCCGCGCCCAGCTCCTTCACCCAACCGGCCGATTCCGGGCGGGATGCCGTACCGATGACGGTTAAGCCGGAGGTTTTTGCAAGCTGAATGGCAATGGACCCTACACCGCCTGCGGCTCCGATGATCAGCAGAGTTTTTCCCGCATTATCCGCTTGGTGACGCGAAACACCCAGCCGGTCATACAGACTTTCCCATGCCGTAATTGCCGTCAGCGGCAGAGCCGCCGCCTCTGCAAACGGAAGCGTGGATGGCTTAACGCCCACAATCCGTTCGTCCACCAGGTGAAATTCGCTATTTCCGCCAGGCCGCGTGATGCTTCCCGCATAAAAAACTTCGTCTCCTGGACGGAACAGCGTGCTGTCCGGGCCAACTTCTTCCACCACACCGGACACGTCCCACCCCAGTACTTTTGGCGCGCTTTCTTCCCGATTTTTTGGAGAACGGACTTTGTAATCCACGGGGTTGACGGAGATGGCTTTTACCCGGACGAGCAGATCCCGTCCCGCCGGCTTCGGTTTTTCCAGCTCCAGGTCCAACAGACTTTCCGGATGATCCACCGGTAAATACTTGTACAATCCTACTGCTTTCATTGTTTCATTTGGCATGTTTATTCGCTCCTTTGACTCGATTGTTTGCAGATGTGCTTTCGTTGATAATCGCAGTATAAGCCGTACATGCAAAATAAAAAAGTACGCACATTAGTGTAATATAGTATCAAAAAGTATACTATTGAAACCTGAACACCCGCTGCTGTGCCTTCTCCACCCGCTTCCCTTTTCCCTTGGACGAAACCAGGGGTGAGCAATATTATTTTATCCGGCAGATGAAAATGATTAATTAGGCTTATCCTGCGTTGATTCGGCGGCCTCGGCTTTAGTAAGCTCCTAAAAGCAAAAAAATCCGCCAATCTGGCGGATTTTTAGTGCAATGCATAAAATCGAGGGCTTGGGCAAACGCAGGAATGCCTAAACACAACATCACCCATTAGGGTTGTATTTGCTTATCTTGGGCTGTATTCTGATCCCTTTATTTCTTTGTAGATATGTAGAGCATCATATAAAAATCCCTAGGCTTCCACCCCTTCAGCCTTAAATCCATGCAGCAGCCACAGCGCAAGATCAAAGCAGTTCCCTGTGATCCGATACTGCGCATGGTGCTCTTTCATCAGCGTGATGTCTCTTTGCTTTTTCGCTGGATTCTGGTGAAAGTACCAAGCCTTCGTCAAGGTCTCCATCGGGAATCGGTCAAATTGTCTCCAGACCTTCAAAATATCTCCGGTAGCGTGCATGCCTTTCGCCCCTCCCTTCCACTTCTCTCCCTAGTTTTTCGACGTTTTGATTCCGGTTCCTTGCCGCGGCAGATCCTTCCCTTGAAAGATGAAGATTGTAAGCTGAAGGGTATGGCTTTTTAAAATAGATTTTGCATAAACAGCGAAACCGTGTGCCGATCCTTGGCGTATAGAAGGGCAGCCGTCTCACCACAAGGGAGAGTCTTCAGGAATTTGTTGACGTGTGTATATAGGCAGCCCCCTTCGGTGAAGCAATCACTCGATCGATAGCGGAGGTTGATATTTAATGAGCTCGACACGGTTGAACAGCAAGTCGGGGAGCCTGCCGGGGACAATGAAGGCGCTGGTCTATGACCGTTACGGCACGCCGGATGTCTTGCGCGTGGAGGAAGTGAAGCTTCCAAAGCCAAAAAGTCATGAAGTCCTGATCGCGGTCGAGGCCGCTTCCGTCAACTCCTGGGATTGGGATCTTATGCGCGGCAAGCCGTTTATGAACCGGATCGGCGCTTTTCGTACCCCGCGCTACCGCACGCTAGGTGCGGACATTGCGGGCCGGATTGTGGCCGCAGGCGAATCGGTCACACTATTTCAACCCGGTGACAAGGTATATGGGGATGTATCGGGATGCGGCTGGGGCGGATTCGCGGAATATTGCTGCGCGGATGCGGAGGCATTGGCTGTCATCCCGGCCGGGTTAACAATGGATCAGGCGGCGGCCCTGCCCCAAGCCGCTGTTCTCGCTTTGCAGGGCTTGCGCGATCAAGGAAAGCTGGCTCCAGGCGAGCATGTACTTTTTAATGGAGCGGGCGGCGGTGTGGGAACGTTTGGCATACAATACGCGAAGGCTCTCGGGGCTGAAGTTACCGGCGTGGATAAAGCGGAGAAACTGTCGGTGCTGCGCTCGCTGGGTGCAGATCATGTCGTGGATTACGAATCAGAGGACTTCACCGCGGGCGGCAGCCGTTACGACTTGATTCTCGACGTTGTCGGCGTGCGGTCTTTCTTAGCCATCAAACGCATCCTTAAACCTGACGGCCGGTATGTAATGGTCGGTGGAGCAACATCCCGGCTTCTGCAAACCCTGGCGTTGGCCCCCCTGACCGCCTGGCTGGAGAAGAAAAAAGCTAGTCTGCTCATCCATAAGCCAAAGGCGGAGGATCTTTTGACCTGGAATGCGCTGGTTGATGCGGGCCAGGTGCGGCCTATAATCGACCGGCAGTATACGTTAAGCGAAGCGGCCGAGGCGTTCCGGTATTTTGGTGAAGGGCGTGCGGTGGGCAAGGTTGTGATTCGCATAGACGCGAATCAGTTTTAGTTCGCTTGTTGATCCGCATACCAGCGAACAAATCTTTATACTAATTCGCTCATGTAATCAGTGTATAACTCTATCGGGCCACAAAATTTGCAAGAGGTGTTTACCATGCTTTTTATTACGAAAAAAACAACCGGCAGACTAACAGAAGCTCACATCGAACCTGACATGTGTGCTTGTTACGCCACGCCTCAGGGCTTTTCAGCAGTTACCAGCCGGGCGATATTGCTGATCAATGATAACAAATTGATTGTTCTATTTCTCAATCTCTTTTCCACCAAAGTTGTCCAGAAAATTGAATTTCGCATGGCTGATCTGCAGGAGCAAACCTACAATTCATCCATAGATCCGCTTACTGCGGTATGGTCATTTAACCACCAGAGCCAGCGCTGGAAATTCAGGATCCTTAAAAAAATCCTTACCCTGGGTTCCATGCAAGGTGAGTTTCTAAGTTACTTACAGCGAAACATCTTATAGGGCGTTATTCTGTGTAGACTGAAAAATGGTTCAGCCTCTATGGCTGAACATTCCGATCTTTTACTTTTAAGCCCGGCTCGGCTTCTTCGGGAGAAATTGAGTCCCCTTTTCATGGAAGCGGGTTACGTCTGTCTCTTCAGGAAAGCGGCTATCATACAGCGAAGCAACAGCACATGAAACATCAGTCCAGTAAACCCTGCTGCGAGTGCCGCCAGAGTCTCGCGCTGTTCAGCCAACAGGAGCATCTTGGCCGGCCAGTACGTTGGAAGCCAGCATCCAAGAATTTGCCAACTCCCCGGAACCCAATTGGCGACTGCGGGTCCCGCAATAAACAATCCGCCGATTTTGGACAAGGCAAGCCCCTCGACTTTATTTGCGGCATAAGCTGCCAGAAACAAGCCAAACAAAGGTGCTTCCAGTGCAATGGACGGGATGGCCAACACGCTCGCCCATTGCAGATTCAGCAGCTGCGAACCTGCGAGGAACACGGTGGACAACAGCAGGCTGAGTGCGGTAGGGAGCAATAATCTGTACAGGAGATAACCCGAGCGTCTTAATGGAGTCACCGCATAATACGCTATGATCGCTTCATCCCGTTCGTCAAGCATCATCAGCCCTGTGAGCATTCCCGCAAGCATCGGAATAACGACAACAAGCAGAGTACCGGTAAATTCGCGGTAAGGTTCGAGGGAAACGGAATAATAAGTATCCGTCAAGTTTGAGGCCGCCGGGAATCCGTACCGTGCCAAAATGCACAGCAGGAGCGGTCCAAGTACGGAGACAACAAGCACCGGATCTTTTCCTATCAGTCTTACATCCTTGGCGAACAGCGGTTTATAGATATTCATCGTGCTGCGCCTCCCTCTCCGGCTTTACTCAAAATATTGCGCATATAAGAGCCGTGCGCCCACAGATAAGCAGCGAAATTCCATATCAGGAGCAAAGCAGTGAAATAGATGAACTCCCAGCGGGATGCCTGGTTAGCCGAATATTGCAGCAGGCGGAGTGTCCCTTCGGTCGGCAGTATCAAAAAGAGGCGGCTGTTCCACAGATCAAACAAGCTGAGCAAGGGAAGCAAGAACGGTAAAGTATACGCCTGTACCTTCAAGATGAATCCGTTGACGCTCTGCTGCCGGGCTGCTGTGCCAATTGACAGAAGCGTCATAAACGAGGACGTTAACCCAATTCCGGCGGAATACGCTGCCGGCGAGCCCGGAAGACTTCCCGCAGACAAGTGAATCACCCACCCCGCAGCCAGGGACAATGCGGATAGGGATACCGTTTTGGAGAGCAAATAGGTTCGAAGGCGTATAGGTGTAACAAAAAGCGCGTCGTGCACGCCTTGATCCCGCTCCAGCAGCACCATGCCGCCTGCGAGGATAAGTCCAAGTGCAGCCGGATCGCTGAATGCCAGCAAAACCGCCGTTATCTCCCGGTATGTATCCGGTATAAATTGTAGCAGGACCCAGTAACATGTGCAGACGATGATATAGACATAGTAGAAACCGTGACGCCACTGAAAACGCAAATCGAACAAGAGCAGGGATAAGTTTTTCATGCCAGCTGTTTCCCTGTAACTTCGATAAAAATCTGCTCGAGCGTCGCTTCCTGGGTATGAATGGTCTCCGGCGTATGTTTTCGCAGGAGCTGAAGAAACGATGGGTTTTCCCCGATACCTTTAAGCGGAAATACGGCATCTGTCAGTACACCGCTGCTGAGGTATTCCACCCTAACGCTGGCCCTTCCTTGCCGCAGCTTCAACGATCTGGGTGAATCGATCAGCTTGATTTCCCCATCCGCAATAAAAGCAACCCGGTCGCACAATTCTTCGGCCGCATGCATGTTGTGGGTAGTCAGCAAAATGGTTTTCCCTGCCGCCTGCTCTTCCCTAATCAGTTCCTTCATTCGTTTTGCGTTGACCGGATCAAGTCCCGATGTAGGTTCATCAAGGAATAAAACTTCGGGACGATGCAGCAGCGCCCTGCAAAAATTGAGCCGCATCTTCATCCCCTTGGAGAGCTCTGAAACTTTTTTTCGCGCCGACTCCATCAAGTCCACCTGACACAGCAGATCCATGGGGTCACGTGTACCTCCTTGATAAAGTGACCGGAACAACTCCAGATTCTCCAGAACGGTAAACTTGTTATAGAAATTCGGGAATTCAAAAGCTACACCGATCCGTTCGTAATAATCGGAACCGGTGTCCCGGATCTCGCGTCCCATAACCTTAGCACTCCCCTGGTAACCTTTGAGCAAGCCGATCAGCAGCTTTTGCGTAGTACTTTTTCCTGCGCCCGACGGCCCGAGGAACCCGAAGATTTCTCCTTGCGTTATGTGAAAGTCCAAACCTCGAAGCGTAGGCATTTTTTGTCCTGGATAGGTGTACTGAAGTCCCTGGACTTCAATCATGTACATCTCCTCCTTTGGCTTGTTCGGATACCGACAGCATCCCCGCGGACAATACATCAACGAGCAGTTCCAATGTAGCGGAGTATTGGGATTCTCCGATTTCTTGTTTATGAAGCGCCAGAAGGGCCAGAGCCCGGATCATGCCAACAATGGTTTCTGGCGGGGTATCCGGCATAATGCCCGCGTTCCGCCAGGCCGTAATAACCGGAAGCAGGGCATCCCGGTCCTCCAACTCGTTTCGCTCGAGCAATTCCGGAGGTAATTTGCGAAATAGGAGTTCCATCTCGCCGCGTTCCATCATTTGGCGCAGTAGCGGGCTGTCATCCATCAGGCGCAGCGCATCCATCAGAAAGCTTCGGATGCTGTCTCTACTGTGATTTTGATCCGGAGGATGAGACTCCAGAACGCGGGTACGGATCCGCTGTTCCTCCTGCAGAAGCAATTCATAATATAATTCCTCTTTGGAGCCAAAGAACATATAGAACGAGCCTTGTGCAATGCCGGCCGCTTTCGTCAACGTTTCCACGCTGGTTTTTCGCAGTCCGGAAAATTCAAACTGGCGTTTTGCTTCCGCTAGCAGTTTAAGGCGGATCCAATCACGTTCCTGGTCGGAGAATTTTTTAGGCATAATAACCCCTTCCTTGTGTTTATATGAACGATTTTATTTTATATTCACAGAATAGGTGTTTTTTTAAAACTAGTCAAGTTTATTCATAAAGTGCAACAGGATAACCTCCCCTAATTCCTCTTGTTAGGGTGTGTACGCAAACTGTAAATTAAGGAAATACTCTGCGAATTCATGAGTCTGAGTGAGGAAACTGAATCATTTCGAGGGAGCTGAATCATGTCTTCACCCCTAGTCAGATTCAGTACAATAACATTGCGCAATCTGTTCATCCGTATGAATGGGAAGAATGCCAAGTCGGTACGGGTGTGGTGAGGTCACTTGTTTATTGTCAGATCGATCTCCATTATACATAACACTTTGGAACGAATCCTCTCCTGTGGCACACCCGCAGCGGATTACCACAGAACGCGATACGGAGGTCTTTGCGGAGGTCTTTGCGAAGGTCTTTGCAAGGGCTTTGCCGAGGTCTTTGCGGACCAAGGGGCCGTTATTTCTGAATTTCTTGGGCTTTGGTATGCCTTGGCGGACTCCAGTTCCGTTATTCGTGCCGAAAACATACAAACTATGGATTCTCTGCGTAAATAAGTGAATCTGAGTCCGTCTATTAGCCAAAACACGGAATAATCAGCAAATAAGGCCCTCTGTGTCCGCACACTTGCCCCCCCCTACTTTCTCTGGCGGCTACAAAAGGCGGGAATCTGGGATGAAATCCTGAAGCATGTTACCGTTGAGCCGGACTTTGAGCAGATGAGGATGGATACAACCATAGTCCGAGTCCTTCAGCAAGGGGCTGGCGCAAAAGGGGGCTAAGCAAGCGGTACAGACGTTCCCGGGGCGGATTAACAACCAAGATTCATGCCGTGGTCGATAAAGGCCTTCATAGATGTCGAGAATATCTTCCATGTGTCCATACAGCATGCTGCGTC
The DNA here is from genome assembly GCF_046543445.1 of Paenibacillus nanchangensis. NCBI lineage: Bacteria > Bacillati > Bacillota > Bacilli > Caryophanales > Paenibacillaceae > Paenibacillus > Paenibacillus nanchangensis. The sequence continues at coordinate 54,865 of NZ_JBHOFD010000017.1, read as the reverse complement.
CAGCCCAGTCCACGGACTAAGGCAAATAGGTTCATTTCTCCCTTCTTTCCCGGTCAGTTGAAAAAACATCTTTAGTGAATAGCAATCTGGCGTGGCGGGGAATTCGTCTCATTTTTTCGATTCGTTATGATTCTTCTCCAGCGCTGTTTGCACCACCCGCTCCACTTTGACGAGATGAAGCTCCATTCGTGTACCCGCTTGTTCCGCCTGCTGCTGTTCAATCGCATCGTATATCCCTTGATGCTCCAGCAGCAGATTGGCTGCGCTGGCCTGCTCCTGAAAGAACCACAGCTCTCTGGAGCTGCGGATCGACTCCATCAGACGTTCGGATAACGACTCCATCATCCGGAACAGCAGCGAGTTGCCTGAAGCTGCCGCTATCACCAGGTGAAACGCCACATCCGCCCGGTCGCTTCTCCCCGTATCCTGCTCCTGCAGCCCTTTCTCCATTTCAAGCAGGGCTTCGCGCAGCCGGCTCAAATCGCCCGGCGTACGGTGCTGTGCGGCCAGCGTAGCCATGCCGGTCTCCAGCACTCTGCGTACTTCCAGGAGTTCTGCCAGCGATTTGGCCTCTTGAAACAGCATATCCGCAACAGTTTTGGAATCGCTGGGAAGCTCCGTCTTTACAAACGTTCCTCCCCCTTGCCGTACGTCGATCCAGCCCATCGCTTTCAAGGCGCTTACCGCTTCACGGATGGTCGATCTTCCCACCCCGTAAGCCGCGGCTAATTCCACAACGGAAGGAAGTTTTTGGCCGGGCTTCAGCTGCCCCTCCCGGATCTGTCCGAGCAGGTGATCCGCAACCATTTCATGGCCTTTACGGGCCTCAATTCTTATGTTTTGCAAGGTTTACCCCGCCTTTTTTAAAATTTTATCTATTCAATAGTTGTATCATGACCTATAATAAAGCAAAAGTCATCTGATGACCTGATGAATACAAGGAGGAATAGTCACATGCTGGATCCCGCTCTTTCCGCGGAGTTAACCGGAATTGTTGGTCCCCCCTATTTCCGAGAGGATGACGAAGCCCGGATTACCCATTCCTATGACGGTACGCCTCTGCTGCAGTCCATTCCGGACGCCGTTATCTACCCTGAAAGCACTGAGCAAGTTTCCGCCATCATGAAAGCGTTATCCAAATATAAAGTTCCTCTGATTACCCGCGGATCCGGCACCAATCTGTGCGGAGGAACGGTTCCCGTTCACGGGGGCGTAGTGCTGGTGATGCACCGGATGAACCGGCTGCTCGAACTGGATCCGGAGAATTTGACGGCGACCGTGCAGCCCGGCATGATCACTGCGGATTTTATCCGCCTTGTTGAAGCGAGCGGGCTGTTTTATCCCCCTGATCCCAGCAGCTTGCGTATATCCACAATAGGCGGCAACATTGCCGAATGCTCCGGCGGTCTGCGGGGGTTGAAATATGGTACAACCAAAGACTATGTTATCGGTCTGGAAGCGGTGCTGGCAAGCGGAGAGATCATACGGACTGGCGGCAAATTAATGAAGGATGTCGCCGGATATGATCTGACCAAACTTCTGGTCGGTTCCGAAGGCACGCTTGCCGTTATTACCGAGGCAACTTTGAAGCTTATTCCTCCGCCAAAAAGCAAGCAGACCCTACTGGCTATGTTTCGGGATCTGTACGGCGCTGCCCGGACCGTATCGGCCATCATCGAGTCGAAGATCATTCCTGCAACACTCGAACTGATGGACAATCCAACGATCCGCGTCGTAAATGATTACGCCAAGCTGGGTCTGCCGCTTGAGATGGAGGCTATTCTGCTAATTGAACAGGATGGCGATCCGGAATCTGTATCGCGGGATATGGAACGCATCCGTCACATCTGTGAAGCCGAGCAAGGTGAAGTTCAAACAGCTGGCACGGCGGAGGAAGCAGAACGGCTGCTTACAGCCAGAAGATCCGCGTTTACAGCGCTTGCCCGGTTACGGCCGACCACAATTTTGGAGGATGCGACAGTTCCCAGGAGCAAGATCGCCGATATGGTCCGGCGCATTAACACGATAGCGGCTAAGTATAACGTGACCATTGCCACCTTTGGCCACGCAGGGGACGGCAACCTTCATCCCACAGCGGCGACCGATGCCCGGGACGCGGAGGAAATCCATCGGGTAGAGCTGGCTTTTGAAGAAATTTTTGCCGCGGCGCTAGAGCTTGGCGGAACGATAACCGGCGAACATGGCGTAGGCGTAGTGAAGGCGCCTTATCTGGAATGGAAGATTGGAACGGCAGGTGTCGAGCTCATGCGGGGGATCAAGCAGGCGTTCGATCCCGATCACATGCTGAATCCGGGAAAACTGTTTGCCAAAGAAGCTCGAAAACGGGTGGTGATCACACATGAATAGTCCAGTCCAATCAAACAGCAACTATGAACTCAAACCTCTTAGCCCTCTTGCCCGCACGCTCCAAGAAAAACTGGATAACGACCAGTTGACCAACTGTATGCGCTGCGGCTTCTGTCTCCCCGCCTGCCCTACCTTCCGGGAGACTGGGGTGGAGTCCGAATCGCCGCGCGGGCGCATAGCCTTAATGAAAGCGGTTGCCGATGGACTGATGGAGCCGGATGAAAGGTTTCGTGAGCAGATGGACCACTGCCTGGGCTGCCGGGCCTGCGAACCCGCCTGTCCTGCCGATGTGAAATACGGGCAGTTGATCGAGCAGACACGGGATGCCATTGAGGACCATTCGACCCGCGGGATTCCCGCTAAAATGATGCGTAAGCTCTTCCTCAAGCATCTTTTTCCACATCGCAGCCGTCTGCGCAAAGTCGGCCGAACGCTCAGGTATTACCAGTCTTCCCGGCTGCGGCATTCGGCCGGCGTATCGGGCATCATGCGTCTGCTTCCCGCATCTTTAAGGGAAATGGAGCAAATTTTACCCGAAGCCTCGCCGGATGGTGTCGTTGAACGACTCGGGAACCGTTACTCCGCCAAAGGCGCTCCCCTGGCGCGTGTCGCTTTGTTTAGAGGCTGTATGATGGATCTCCTGTTTGCGGACACCAACGTCAACACAGTTAAGCTGCTGTCAGAGGCAGGATTTGACGTGGTAATTCCCTCTGAACAGGTATGCTGTGGAGCGCTGCACGCGCACAGCGGCGAGCTCGATGCTGCCCGCGAGCTGGCAAAAACAAACATCAGCATTTTTGAGGAAACCGGCGCCGAATACATCGTCTCCAACGCCGGCGGCTGCGGCGCTTTGCTCTCGGAGATTGGTCATCTGCTGCAAGAGGATCCCGTCTGGGCGGACCGGGCTGCCGCGTTCGCAAGCCGGATCGTTGATGTGGGACAGCTGATTGTTGAGCGAGGCCGCATCCCCAGCTTCAAAGAACCCGCCGGCTCTACCGCTAGTCCTGTCACTGTAACTTATCAGGACTCCTGCCACTTGCTGAATGTCATGCGCGGCGGCTCTGCGCCTAGGCAGCTGATCAAGCAGGTGGACAACATACATTACCAGCAGCTGCACGAGGCCGGCCGCTGCTGCGGTTCGGCGGGCATCTACAATTTGACGCAGCCGCAGATGGCGGGGCAGATCCTCGAACACAAGATGGAACATGTAAACGCCACGGGGGCACATTATCTTTTAACCAGCAATCCGGGATGTCTGCTGCAAATGAAACTGGGGGTCCACAAACATGGGCAAAATTCATCCACCGAAGTGATGCATCTGGTCGATTTTTTGTTCGAGCGGATGGATACAGCGGACAATCGTTCTTTAGATTCGAGCGAGCAGAAGTAGGTGACTTAGTGGTTGGCTCTGTTTAAATAATCTCTTAAAACGGGCTTGAGCCCTTGCTTTCAGTCTGACCCGCTGCGATCGAGGGGCCGTCCAAAGTCACTCCTGACTTATGGGATGGCCCTTGTTTTCTTTCCTTTGATGCGGTATTCCTGGGAAGCCAGGCCGGTTTTCTTGCGGAACAGCCGTTTCCTGTCACAAACTTCCCTTGTTCATCGTCTTGTGCGTAAATCGATGGAAAGGGATGGTCAGCATGAGTTACGGATTAGAAGCGGAGCTTCATACCCGGCAGTGGGATGCCGTTATTATCGGAGGAGGCATTGCCGGCTTAACCGCCGCCATCTATCTTGCCAGAGCAAACCGCTCTGTACTGCTGCTCGAAAAAAGCGAATCGCCCGGCGGACGAGCCGATTCGACCCGGCTGGCGGACGCCTGGGTCAATCTTGGAGCTCATGCGCTGAACAAAAGCGTCCTCCCTATCCTGCGTGAGGTTGGCGTAAAGATTTCCGGCTCGGCGCCAGGTTTGCCCGATACCTTTCTTTTTCAAGAACCGGACGGCTCGCTGCAAGGCGTGTCTTTATCCAGGCTTCTGCTTGGTTCCTTTTTAACCTGGAGTGAAAAAAGACAGCTGATCCGCTTCCTCGTTTCCCTCCGGCGGGTAGTTCCTGCCCGGCTTCATGAGCAGAGCCTCGAGGACTATCTAGTATCCATGCTCCCCGCCAGCACTCGGGTCCGGAGTATCGTGCTCGCCCTTGTACGGCTTGGAACCTACTGCGATGCACCGGATAAATTAAGTGCCGGGGCAGTCATGGAACAGTTGAAACTCAGCCAGGTACTTTACATCGACGGTGGATGGAAAACGATTGTTCGCCAGTTGACCAAACATGCGGAACAGGCGGGCGTTACTATTGTTACAAAAGCTCCAGTGCAGTGTATTGCGGGCAGTTATCCCGATTTTGCAGTCACCATCAAAGGAGAACGGCAGATTTCGGCTCGGTGTGTCCTCTCTACCGCCGGGCCTTCAGCCATGTTAAACTGGCTTGATCCGGCCCTGCCCGCCCGGGAAGCAGAGATTTATAAACGGCTGCTTCCCGTACACGCTGCTTGTATGGATCTGGTCCTAACTGCCCCGCCTTCACCCGAAACCAAATTTGTGTTAGGCTGCAACACGCCATGGTATTATTCCAACCATTCCAGTGCAGCCATATTGTCGGAGCAGACGGAGCATGCGGTTGTGCATGTGATGAAATATTTGCCGATTATAAGCAGGACGGATGCAAAAGAAGATCAATTGGAGCTGGAGCGGTTTCTTGACGGTATTCAGCCCGGATGGCGGGAATCGGTGGTGGAGCGGCGTTTTCTGCCTAGAATGCTGGTCTCTCATGCTGCAGTTACAGCAGAAAACGGAGGGTTGGCCGGAAGACCCGGTACCGAAGTGCCGGGCAGGCCAGGTCTATATATAGCGGGAGATTGGGTGGGGCCGGAAGGCATGCTGGTTCACGCTTCGCTGGCCAGCGCCCGGGCAGCAGCACAGTTGATGATTGAGAGATTGAAGTAGCCATGCGAAAGGACGAGATTTATGGAATTGACCCAGGTTTATCTGGAATATAAACCTCTGCTGTTCTCTATAGCGTATCAAATGACCGGTTCGGTAACGGCGGCCGAAGATTTGGTGCATGATACATTTGTTACGGTTCAGCAGCAAGGACTGCATGAAGAGAAAGACACCATTCGCAGCTTAAAGGCGTATCTATGCAAAATGATCACCAACCGGTGTATTGATTATTTAAGATCCGCGCGTAAACAGCGGGAAGTTTATACAGGCCCATGGCTGCCTGAGCCGTTAATTGAAGACGGGTCTTCCGCTGTTTCGAGTTTCAGCCGGGATCCGCTGCAAACCATTGAGCTCCAGGATACGGTTTCTTATGCTTTGCTTGTTTTGCTGGAACGTTTAACCCCGGTCGAAAGGGCTGTTTTCATCCTGCGGGAGGCGTTTGCGTTTGATTACAAAGAAATCGCCGTTTTTATCAACCGGACGGAAACGGGCTGCCGCAAAATCTTTAGCCGGCTTAAAAGTAAAATCCAAACCGAGCTTACTGCAGGCGACACTTTTACTACAAGAATCGGCACTGAGAAGCTTGTGTTTGAATTTTTGCAAGCTGCGGGCAGCGGCGACATGGAAGCCCTGCTGGCTCTGCTAGCGGAAGACATCGTTCTTTACAGCGATGGAGGCGGTAAAGCTGTGGCGGCAGTTAAGCCCATTGTCTCCAATCTCAAAGTGCTGGCGTTTATACAGGGCCTACTCAAAAAAGGTACGGGTACCGTAACCCCTGTCAAAATGAACGGTCAAACCGGTTTTATCATCACCGGATCAAATGAGCCTTTTCCGACCGTTGTCAATTTTGACATCGCAGAGAACCGGGTCCGGCAGATTTTTATGCTGCGGAATCCCGGCAAGCTTAAGCATCTGATTTCTGAATAGGTGGATGCCCGACAGAACGCCAGAAAAAGCGGTTAAGAAGAGATCATTCCAACGTCCCTACCAAGTTTCCTCCTCATGTTTATCTGTTGGAGCCAATTGGCAGCTGGGCCGTTCGTTAAGCGCTAGGGCGGCCAGCCAACTGCAGAAGCTCTGAAAACAGCGCTTTGGATGTTCCCTGGGCTTTTGCCGCAATTTTGGTCAGCTTGTCCGTTCCGCCCCAGATCAGATCAATGAGGTGTTCGACCTGGTAATCCTGAAGTCCACGCGACTGTTCGGCCAGACAGGCCAGATTCCGTTCTTCCTCCACTTCGGCTTTGATCTTTAGTTTCATGGAATCCGAACCATGCAGCATGCATTGGACGAGGGTGGGCAGCGTTTCTTCGTTTACGCCATAATGCTGGATGAACGCGGCCGTAAATTGATTTTGGACGGATTGGTGCTCTTCATCCACCTTTTTCATGTAATCCTCTACCAATGAAAAATAACGGCGGTCTGTAAGTCCCAAACCAAACACGGCGTAGCTGCCGGGCATGCAGTTTTTTTCGCCTTCGGTATCCAAATACCATTCATACGTTTCCATTGCCGCCCGGGCATACTCCTCCAGCAGCGGATGCAGATTCGGATACGCCAAGGCATTTGCAAAAAAACGATGGGTGCCCGACTTGTCCAATCCCTTCACAGGAAGCCACTGTTTGGCGCTGGATTTCAGCTTGATCTGATAGCTTTTGGGGAAGCCCAGCTTCATCAGCCTGGTAACAAAACGCAGCGCGCCGGCGTAGGCTTCCTCGCTCTCCCGCTTGAGGGTTATGCCGACTTCAGCGAACACATCGTTAGCCCGGCATTCAGCAAAATCATCCCGGGAATAAACCGCCTCCTTCGGCAGTGTACCGCTGCCTTCCCGGATCATCAGCCGGGCCTGCCCGCTTCCCAGCTCCGCGGCGCAATTCAGCAGGGTAACTCCCAATCCTCTGCTGTAAGACGGCTCATATTTCAGAATCAGCGCAGCCGTATAGTTGATCAGCTCGAGCATACCCTCTTCGGATTCGTCTGGATGAAAATCGCTTTTTTTACGGTAAACCGGTTCCCACTCCTTCCCCTCCCGCTCGAAATAACGGGGCAGCCAGCGATTTTCCGCAAAACGCCGCAAGGGGCGAATCAAATGGCCGCGATGTTCCCCAAGATGGGATGTTCCTTTGTTCAGCTGCTGTATTTTGTCAAAAACCATACAAATGCGGCCGGCGTCCAGCTCCGGGTCCAACCTTTCATTAAGCAGATGGCGCGCCAGAAAAAACGTATCCAGCGGTTCCGTCGGATTCTGTCCCTCCAAAAGCTTCTCCGTAATGTAAGCGTCAATCCGATCCAGCAGCAGCTTCTTTTTTGCCTCGTCCACATGCTCTAGAATTCGTTCGGTCACTTCGCCGTCCGGTGTTTGAAATACGCCGTCAAATGTAAAATAATAGTCCGTTACCGCAGGATGCTGCGTGTTCAAAATATGGCGCATATGAGCAGCAAGCTCAGGTACTAGCTCGCGGATGCCCGCATCGGTCAACATTTCCACCCCATGCCTCATTTTGCTGGCCGGCTGATCGAATTCGGGAATTTCGTCCGTGACAGTCACTCTGCCATTTATGTACTCTAACCGGACATGGTTATGAACCCCTACTTGGAGCGGTGAACGCTTGACGATTTCTTCCGCATTTTCTCCAATGTACTCCATCCATTTATCGATTTCTGCTTTCATTTCATCCCATAAGGGAACCAGCGTCTGATCCATAGTTAATCCTCCTTTACTCCTCTTATTACATTCGTCTAGCAATCCGGATGTTACTATCTTAGACTGTTACAGGAATGAGAGCAATTAGACGGGAGACTCAGTTACAGGTAGAAATCCAGTAGGAAAGTTAGCAGATTGAAAGCTACTTCCCGCTTAGTCAGACTTTGCTAAACAAAAAAAGAGCGGCCAGGCCGCAAAAACTACGCCTGTCCGCATAAAATACTCCCCCGCACTAAGCTCATGGTGTCTCCCATGCCTCCTCCGTCCAGTCGGCTATCATGCCCATAGCGGCTTTGCTGCCCGATGCCGCCGCGTAAATCAGCTGGGAAGGCATAACATACGCCGAATCACCAGCGGCATAGACGCCTGGGGCTGTGGTTCTGCCCATCATATCAATTGCAATTCCGCCGCCATCCTGCAACTCGTAGCCCAAGCTTTCAGCGAACCGGGCATTGGTAACAAACTCGGGAGCAATGAATCCTCCAGCCCGCGCAATCTGGCTGCCATCCGCAAAATGCACCGATTCCAGCATCCCTTCCTGTCCCGCAAATGCTATAACAGGCGTATCAATGACCCGGATGCTGGAGTTTTCAAGCCGCTTGATCTGCTGCCCGGTGAGTACGCCCGAGCCATTGGTGCAGACGACGATATCCTGTGTCCAGTTGGTCAACAATTTGGCGGTATGATATACCTGCGGCCGTGACGACACAACGGCCAGCGGTTTATCGCGCAGCTCCCAGCCATCGCAGAACGGGCAGTTGAATAAGCTGCGTCCATAAAATTCTTGCAGGCCTTTGATCTCTGGAAAAACTTCTTTGAGCCCGGCAGCCAGAAGCAGCTTGCGGCTCTCCAACTGTTCGCCCGATGCCGTCCGAACGATAAACCCCAGTTCGGATCTGCTGATTTCTTTTGCTTCGGCATTCCAGTGACGGACTGTTGGATACTTCAGCACCTCCTCGTAAGCAATCCGCCGGAACTCCGCTGGTTTTACCCCGTCTCGTGTAATAAAGCCGTGCGAGGCATGCGTCACCCGGTTTCTGGCTTGTCCGTTGTCCAATAGAACTACGCTTTTTCTTGCTCTGCCGAGTACCAAAGCCGCGTTTAAGCCGGCCGGGCCGCCTCCAATTATTGCGCAATCATAAATCATAGATTACATCCCCTTACATATAGAGTTATTTCAGACTCTTTATATCCGTAATTCAAGCAAAAAAAAGCAGTTCTTATCGGATGCCCCTCATTTCCTGTAAAAGTACAGGCTCCTTCTAGTTTTGTGATTCGCTTGGATATTATAGACTTAACGAATCCATAATATCTCCGATTTAAAACGGCGTCAAGTTTGCAGACGGCCTGACAACAGATCATTTGGGAAGCAGCACGCCCGCCGAAACGGGCCGCCGCTTCCGCTGCTTTTTAACAAACCACAATAATAATATATATTTATTGCTCTGTTATACGAATTATAAAATTAAATTTCATCATGGAGATTATCGTAGTATTCTTTCTTAAAACTCACCAGTTAACTCATTACATTCGGCAAAATGTACTTTTTAATGAACGCCCAGCGGTCAAGGGGATCGGGAACAATACTTGAAGCAATCGCGATCACCACATTGTGCTTAGGGAGACAGCAAATGACGTTTCCCCCGTCTCCCATTGCGGAATAAGCCGCGATATCTTCCTCTTCCATCAGCCACCACAAATACCCATACCGATTTGGATTTGTCGCAGTCGACGCATCAATCCAGCTTTTGGAGAGTACTTGTCTCCCGCCCGCCTGGCCATAATCAAGATATAGCCGGCCAAACGCGGCCATATCACGCGGAGTTAACGTAAGCCCCCAACCGCCTGTTGAGTTACCGCCCGGATCTTTTACCCATCCAGTTACTTTGCCGCCAAACAACTCGTCATAGCCGAAGGATTCCATTTCCCGGTCCGGAATGACCCTCATTCCAGCCGGTTTAAACAAGCGTTCATTGGCAAATTCGCAAGCACAGACGCCTGTACTGCGGGTTAAGATGGCGGACAGTAAATGTGCTCCCCCAGAACTGTATTTAAACTCGCCGACGTTTCCTCCCCTGCCCATTCTACTCAGCATATAAGCCGGCCAATCCGGCTGCTGACATAATTCGTCCAGCGGCTCACGCCAGTCAGGATACGGATAAGGCACCGTCATGGTAAGCAGCCGGCGGATTGTAATGTCCTTCAGCCTGGCGATATCTTCCTTCGTAACAAGTTCGGGAAAAAAATCAGTCACCTGCTGATCCGCATCTTTGATATACCCGGCCTCGATGGCGATGCCGATTAGAGCCGAGATGACGCTTTTGGTCACGGAAGCTACATGATGCGGATCGGACGGACCATATCCGTTAAAGTATTGTTCATAAACAACAGCTCCCTGTTTCTGTACAACAATACCGTTTATGTTGCGGTAATCGGCGGCCACAGCGGCCAGGAGTCCTGGAAACTGCGCTGCCTGATCCTCCTCCGTACCCTTTTCCCCTGCCTGACCGGTTTTCGCCGTCTGCTCGCCTGCAGATCCCTTTTTCCCTACGTGCTTGCCCGCATGCTTTTTATCCGCCGTCTGCCATTCCGTTATTGAAGGTTTATTTTTCGTTTCCATCCTCGACGCAATTTCTTCCTCGTTCAAATTTGAACTCATCTTCTCATCCTCTTTCCGATAGGGTGTTGTTACTTTACTGTCTAAGCCGCTTAGGCGCTCCTGCCTCCTTCTGCCGCACGGGAAAATAAACCTCCGTTTCGTTATTCTCCGGAGCCCCGGCCTGGTTCGGGTCGGTCAAGTAGACTTCATAGGGGGCACCCGCCGCCTCCCAGCCTTCCACTTCCATCCACTCCCGCATCCTGGCATAAACCGAAGTCAAATCGGAATAAGCGCCTTTTAACACGGACTTGGCGCACCAGCCGCCCGCAAGCTCCCTTGTCCTTGGCATCGGCCATACTGCCGCATCCTCTTTTATCTCCGGAACCGGCAATACCGCCGAACGCTCTCTTGACCCTGACACCAGCCTTGCAATCGGAAGCGCAAATTCCGTATCGTTTCCCTCAGGACGATATTCCGGACTGTGATAGAGGGTCATCGGGCTTCCAGCCAATTCCAACCGTCCTGCTGCTGCCTGTTCATACAAACGGAGAAAATACAGGGCATACCCTTTCGCCAGTTCGTCCGCCGATAGTATCTGACGAATAGAGATGATTTGTACCGGCTGGGTCTCCACCAAACTCACCTCAATCCGGTCCAAATACGACATGACCGGTTTGTTTTGCTCCAAAACCGCTAGATCGCCGCTGATTTGCCGCAGAGTCTGCTCGTACAAACGCATTTTTTCCTGGATCTCCAGCTTCTTAAGGTGCAGGGAAGCATACATTTCATCGGGTTCTGATTCTGCTTCCGGCCCAACCAGCAGCGCTTTAATCTCATCCAGTGAACAATGATAAGATTTCAAGCGGTTAATCAAGAGCATTTGCTTCAGCTGGCGGATGGAGTAATACCGGTAACCGTTGTCCGGATTAATCTCCTCCGGGTGGATGAGCCCGATCTCGGCATAATACCGCAGCGTTTTTGTGGATACTCCACAAATTTTTGAGAATTCGCCAATAGTCAGCAACAGGCCGTCCCCCATTCATTCAGTTCGTCTTGCAGCATGATCCGTGTTCACCATTCATTATCCCGCCCTCTTATATGTACACCTTCCAGTAAGGGCAATGTCAATGCAAAAAACCGAAAGAACAAGGAAGCGGTTTTTTCCGCTGATTGCTTGTTCCTTCGGTTAAGCGCGTCCTGTTCCTTCAGTTTGAGTCTCATTCCTACAGTTATGTGCTATTCTCTTCCCTTAAAGCATCACTCAGCTTGCTCGGCTGCGGAACGCGAAGCCTCAGGATAATCCTTCAATTCATTTAAAGCACGGATAGCCAGCCGGCTGTAATATTCCGCGGCAGGTGCCAATGCGGACTCGTCCGGCGAATATTCGGGATGGTGCAGCGCAAAAGAGGACTGCGAGCCGATAAAAACAAACGCTCCAGGAAGATTCTGCAGATAATAGGAAAAATCTTCTCCTCCCATTCTAGCGCCCAGCGAGGTGGTCCGGTAACCCGCCTCTTTAGCAGTGTCGCTAGCCACGCCGGCCCAATATTCATCGTTAATTGTTGCTGGCGGCCCGGGGTACCATTTCAGTTCGGCGGTTACGCCCGCAGCCAGACCGACGCCAGCCAAAATTTGGCGGATGTAATCGGGAACCGCCTGCTGGACGCCGAGGTCCAAGGTGCGCACGGTTCCCTCCAGCTCTACTGTGTCCGGCAGCACGTTCCACGTATTGCCGCCTGTGATCCGGGTTACGCTGACGACCACCGATTCCAGCGCGCTAACCCGCCGGCTGCTGATCGTTTGCAGAGCGAGCACGATTTGGGATGCCGCCACGATGGCATCCGTCCCCAGCTCCGGCGTTGCGGCGTGTGCGCCGGTTCCGGTGATCACGATTTCAAACCGGTCGACGCCTGCCGTTACGGGGCCTCCGCCGGTATCCAGCTCGCCCACTTCCAGCTCAGGCGCATTGTGGAGGCCAAAAATTACGGATACGCCGTCAAGACCACCCGCCGTGATGATGTCTTTTGCGCCGTGTCCGGTTTCCTCAGCCGGCTGAAAAATAATCCGAACCTTGCCTGAGAGCTCCGCTTCTTTCTCTTTCAATAAATAAGCCGCGCCTAAAGCCGCCGCGGTATGAAAATCATGACCGCACGCATGCATTTTACCCGGAACCTTCGATGCAAAAGGCACGCCGGACCGTTCGTCGATCGGCAAAGCGTCGATATCCGCGCGCAGCGCCACGACAGGTCCTTCGCCAGTACCAATTTGAGCGACAACACCAGTTTTTAATCCCGGTAAATCAAGCACCTCAATGTCCGCTTCCGTCAGCCACTGCTTCAGCTTGCGTGTTGTCTCGTATTCTTCATTAGACAATTCGGGTTCTTCATGAAGATTGCGGCGGACCTGGATCAGCCGGTCTTTTAACTGTGTCATGACGCTTCCCCTCCTGGATTGGTTTTTTCTAACCCTATTTCCATCTTAATGCAGATAGCGCTTTAATTCCTCGGTATACCGCTGAATACAGTCCAGGATCAGCTGCTGCTGCTCAGGAGTGTAGGTATCAAACTCACGGTCAATATCCGAGCTGCGAAGCTCGTGAAAAGCATAATGCCCGTCAAATGCCTGCTGCCCGAGCTCCGTTAGCCGGAAATATACTTCTTTTTTGTTGTCCTCCAGCTGGTATCTTGACACAAGTCCCTTGTCGGCCAGTCTGGTGATTGTTTTTGACGCCGTACCTTTCGTTATGCTCAAAATATTTGATATATCTGTCAGCTTACAGTCCGGATTCCGTCCGATCGCTTCGATCATATGGATTTCCGAATAGTGAAGGACCATACCGGGAACATATTCTTTTGGTTTTTTATTGACCAGTCTAAATACTTCGAACATTCTTGCAAACGCGAAGTCCAGTTGAAGATGGAACCGATCCAAATCAAACGCCCCTTTAGATTGTTTTCATACGAAACATTATCAATTAATCTTATCGGACTCCCTCCGCTTTCGTCAATGAACGCGGAGGGCAGACAAGACAAAGGACGCTGATGAACGGCAGCTTATTTCAAAAGGTATCGCCCAGCATCGGACGAATCGTAAGCTCTTCCACAACCGCCTGCGGACTTAAAGACAAGAGGGTCCGAACCAGCAGACCGATGTCTTCCGCTTCAAGCAGCCGGCCCGGCGGCGTTGCCCCGCCGGGCGTCCGCCGCTCGGTAAAGGTTCCGCCGGGATGAATCAGAGTCACGCCCACCCCATGCGGCTTCATTTCTTCCCGCAGGCCCAAAGTATAGTTGCGCAGCGCAGCTTTGGAGATTCCATATAAGGACGTGTCCGGTCTGAGCGCAGCGGTTGAACCGATGATGATGATCCGCGGATACCGGCCATCCTTGATCCGTGGAGCCAGCTTTTGCACCCAGCGATAGTTCGCGACCACATTGTCATGGAGCATCCGCTCCAGATAAACGGCATCCGGCTCCAGCACCGAACGGGATTCATCATAAAAGGAAGCTGCGTTTAAGATTAGCACATCCGGATTAAATCCCTCGCGGTCCACAAACCCGAGAAGTTCATCTTCGGCGCCGGTTTGAGTTTGATCTACCGGAAGAATAAGCGGCTGACCGCCGAGTTTGGCGCGGGCCTCCTCCAGTCCGGTGTTGGTTCTGCCTACAAGGAGCAGATCATGCCCGGCTTGATGCAGCTCGTTGGCGATGGCGTACCCGATCCCCCGGCTGCCGCCTGTTATAATAATGTTCATTTTCATAAGCTCCTTCGAACGAAACTTATCTTTTAAATGAAGTATTCCGTATCCGCGCTTCCCGACGGGTTGTTGATCTCCATGTAGATTTTTTCCACAATATTAAGCAGTTCGATATCGCCGCGGCTGCGCGGCCGGGCAAACGGCACGTCAAATACCTTCTGAATGCGGCCCGGACGCGGGCTTAACAATACCACCCTGGAGGCCAGATATACCGCCTCTGCTACATCATGCGTGATGAACATAATCGTCTTTTTCTGCTGTTCCCAAATACGGATGATCTCATCCTGCAGTGTCAGCCGGGTCAAGTGATCGACAGCACTGAACGGCTCGTCCATCAGTATGACGCTTGGGTCAGCAACCAGGGTCCGGGCGAGACCGGCCCGTTGGCGCATTCCTCCCGACAGCTGATGGGGATATTTGTCTTCAAATCCGCGCAGGCCAACCAGCTCCATCGTCTGGACCGCGCGTTCACGCCGTTCCTCTTTTCCAACTCCCGCCAGCTCCAGACCAAATTCTATGTTGCGCCGGATACTTCTCCAAGGAAACAAGGCGGCATCTTGAAAAACAACACCGATCTCACGGCTTGTTCCCGATTGAACATTCCGGTCCAGCGCAATTTCGCCACTGCTCGGCGGGAGGAGGCCTGCTGTAATTTCAAGCAGAGTGCTTTTGCCGCAGCCGCTTGGTCCCAGCACGCACAGGAATTCACCGTCCTGGACCGTTAAATTGATGTTATACAAAGCATAGGTTTTTTCTTCGGCCGCACTATCGTATTCTTTGGACACATTCCGGATTTCAATGGCCGGCATAAGCAGCCCTCCTCTCCTCGTTCGCCCGTTATTGGCCCGTTTTGTATTTGCCTAACTTCAGCTCTTTGGCGACCGCTTCGGCAAAACGGTTCTCCACCGTTCCGTCCACTGAAATCTTCTCCCGCTGCATGCCGTATTCGGTCAGCAGATCCTCGGTCACCTGCAGGCGGTTGACGTCTACAATCGGATCGTTTTCCCACAGCTCAATTTCGGATTCAATCGCCTTGCGGGCGGTTGCTTCATCCAGATTCAGGTATTCGGCAGCCCACGGAATAAACTCGTCAAGATGCGTTTTGGCGTATTCATTGGCATAAAAATACACTTCCAGCACCCGGTGCACCACATCAGGCTGTTCGTCGATCAGCTTCTCGCTTGCCACCAGTACGCCTGTCTGATATTCAGGCATGAACTCCCAGGTTTTGGCCAAAATATTGCCTTTGCCCTCCTGCTCCGTCAACGTGGCGAACGGCTGATGGATGATCGTCGCATCCACTTCTCCGGATTCGAAGGTCGCATAGGCGGATTGATAAAATCCGTTTGGCACCAGCTTCACGTCTTTTTTGGGGTCCACGCCGTTTTGGGAGAGGACGTCCATCAGCGTAAGCGCCATCCCGCCAATCGGCTGGGCGGAACCGACGTTTTTGCCTTTCAGGTCGGCAAACGACTTAATTTCGGGTTTGGCGATAATCCAATACGCGCCCCGGCTGCGCCACATGTTGCTGACCACTTTGATTTTGACTCCATTGACGATGGCCGGAATATAGGTCCCCGGATCGCCGTCGGCAATATCGACTTCACCTGCGCCAAAAGCGGCTACCGGGTTCGCCGTGTCGACGAAGTTCAAATGAATACCCGCATCTTCATACCAGCCTTTGTCGACGGCAAACTGGTTGGCGATCCCGGTCATGCCCTTTGCAAAACCCGCGGTAATGGTCACTTCCGGCTGCTCTCTGCCCTCCCAAGGCGGGATGCCTTTTTGGATGTCCGCTTTGGCGCCGGCTTCGGCCAGAGAGCTGGCTGCGGCTGCTCCTGCGGTTGCGGCGGCTGCCGTGGCTGCGGGTTTCTGTTCGTTTTGGCTGCCGGTTTCCTGCCCGTTTGTACCCGAACCGCAGGCCGCAAGCGACACTACCGATAACAGGGAAATCAACACTCGTGCGGTTTTATTCATTAACATCAGTTTTCACACCCCTAATTCCTCTAGTTTGTGTATGGATCCTCTTGTTTTACCTGCCAATCCGTTCGGGCTTCCAGCGGCGGCAGACGAGCCGTTCAATAACGTTAACCAAGCCGACAAACAAAACGGACAGCACCGTGACGATAATGATGACCAGGTACAATCTTGGCGTGTTCAGGACCGCTTGCGATTCATTCAGCAGATAGCCAAGTCCGTTTTTGGCCGCCGCCATCTCGGCAAAAACCACACCAGTAATCGCGGTGGCGGCCGTAATCCGCAGGCCGTTAAATATAGAAGGGAGCGCTGACGGAAGCAGCACCTTAAACACCGTTTGCGCCCGGCTGGCCTTAAATACGCTGGCTACTTTCAAATGCTCGATCCGGGTCTGTTTCGCTCCGGTGACCGTGTTATACAAAATGTTGAAGAAACAGAACAATATCACGAGGACCACCTTGCTCTTGAAGCCGATCCCGAACCATACGATGAGGAGCGGCATAATCGCGGTTTTCGGAATGGCCATCAGCGCCGCCATTAAAGGGTCAAGCAGCTTTTCCAGCAAGGGAAAAGAGACGAACAATACACCAAGGCCGATCCCCGCCGCCGCAGAGATCAGATAGCCTACAGCAACCTCCTGCAGCGAAATGGACAGATGCGGCCAAAGGGTATTATCTTTTACGACATAAAGGAACTCATCAACGATTTGCGTAGGTGAGGCCAAAAATACGCGATTGACCCATTCATTGGAAACAGCAATCTCCACACCGGCCAGCAGCAGGATAATGAAACCGAGGTGCACCGCCGTGATCCATCGTGTTTTCGGTTTGGGTTTGGTTTTTGCGGCCGCAGACATGCTTTGCTCTCCTTTCCGCTTGGATCTGTTGTTTACCCCAGATGATAAGAAGCGGCATGCAGCTGTACCACCTGCCTAAATTCGCGGTTTTTTCCGGAATTCAGCCCTAGCGCAAACGGCCGTTCTCCTCTATCCTGCAGCGCATGCCAGGCGGGTCCGCCTTCATCGGGTTCAATAAAAGCAAGGGATACCTCTCCGGCTTGAAGAATCTGTTTTTTTCCTTTCCAGTAATCGTCGTACACAGCCGCTTCGGCCGGAAGAGCCAGCCAGTCCGTCCAGTCCCGCACCGTCTGCTCCAGATCCCGGACCGCAAACGCCACATACTGCAGGGAAACCGGTCCTAAAGAATGTTCTTGTATCGTTCCGCTCAGCACCAGGTCTTCTCTTCTCGCTTCGTCTGACTCTTCCCACTGGATAAAAAACGGCAGCGGCAGCCCTTCCTCCGGCGTTCCGGCAAACAGCAGCTTCCACTGCAGCAGCTTCCCGTCCGGCCGTTTGCGGGAGCAGTCAACCGGGCCGATGACTTCCAGACCTTTAGCTGCCAGCCGCGCCGCCAATGCTTCAATTTGGCCAGTTCGCAGGGCGATGCGGCTAAGTCCTTCTCTGTAGCCGTCTTTATATAAGGTTTCAATCAGTCCGTATTTTTCCGTGTCCCTGTGGGGCGGCAGAAGCTGCCGGTCAAAAATGCCGATCCACTCAATGTAGCTTAAATCGAAGTAAGTCAGCGCATTATAAGTCCCGATCTGTTCATGCCGGCCGCCCTGCACCGCATGGATGCCCCGCTCCGCAAGTTCCGCAGGAATTTGCCCGGGATGATCCACAAAATGTACCGCATGATCGAATTTCAGTTCCACTGTCATCATCTGCAGCTCCCTTCTGTTTAAGGCTGGATAATAATCTTCCCGAAAATTTCGCGTTCCTCAATGAGACGGTGGGCTTCCCGGATTTCTTCCAGCGGAAGAACACGGTCAATAACCGGTTTCAGCTTGTTGCGGCTGACCAAATCCAGCAGAATGTGCAAATCCTTTGGCCCCCAACCGTTGGAACCGATGATCGAGATTTCACGGACCCAGACATAACGCAGATCGGTCACTGCTTCATAACCGGTTGTGGCCCCGCAGGTGACGATCCGCCCTCCTTGACGCGTGGCTTTTATGCTTTGCGGCCAGGTGGCTTTGCCTGTATAGTCAACCACGATATCCGCGCCCTGCTTATTCGTAAGCGTCCAAACTTCTTTGGAAAAATCGGTTTTGTTATAGTTGATCACATGGTCCGCTCCAAGTTCTTTCAGCTTCTCGGCCTTATCGTCCGATCCGGCGGCGGCGATAATCCGTGCGCCGGCGAGCTTGGAGATCAGCACGGCGGCATTTCCCACCCCGCCGCTGGCGCCCAGAATCAGGATTGTTTCATTCGCCTGCAGCTTCCCCTGTGTAATGAGCATTCTCCAAGCCGTGCCATAGGCGATCGGCAGGGCAGCCGCTTCTTCGAACGAAATATCATCAGGCAGCGGAATGGCGTTACGCGCGGGCACTTTGACGTATTCGGCCAGTCCGCCGGTCGTGTCTTCGCCCAGTGCGCCTTTGCCCGGAATGTGCGGATCGAGCAGTACCCGGTCGCCCGGCTTCACGTTGTCGACGCCTGGCCCAACTTCTTCGACAATCCCGGAGACATCGCCGCCGGAAATATGCGGCAGGTCCAGATGCCTGCCGGGAATCCCTCTCCGGACAAAAATATCCAGGTGGTTAAGCGACACGGCCTTCACCTTCACCAAAATCTCCCCGCTGCCGGTTTCCGGCTTCGGGTACTCTCCTACGACAACTTGTTCGCGGTCTCCATGCTGGAGGATAAGTGCTGCTTTCATTTCATTGTTCGCTCCTCTTTATGTAGAATTTCGGCCAGCAGCCGTTTTAGTGCGGTGCGGTCAACCTTGCCGGGACCCGTCAAAGGAAAGGACGCCAGATTAAAAATTTCCCGGGGATGTGCGTAAGCCGGGCCGCGTTCGATAAAAAAACGCTTGATTTCCTCGTGCCCGACCTCTCCGCGGGTGATGATAAAAGCGACTGGCACCTCTCCTTTGAGTGGATGGGCCGCCGGAAGAACGCAGGCATCTTCAATGCCGGGATGCTGCAGCAAAATATTTTCAACTTCCTTCGGGTAGACGTTTTCGCCGCCGACATTAATCATGTCGTCTTTACGTCCCACAATGAACACGAAACCTTCGTCGTCCTGCCACGCCATATCGCCGGTCTTCAGCCAGCCATCCGGCGTAATCCGTTCGCGCGTCACCTCCGGCAAATTCCAATACCCATCGGCGACTCCGGGATTATTGACCCACAGCTCTCCAACCTCGCCGTTTGGCACCGGCCGGCGGCCGGCGTCCACTATCCGGATATTTCCTCCCGGAAGCGGAATGCCCGCGGATCCGGCTTTGTGCAGCCCTTTTCGCGATTCCAGCACCACGGGTCCGCCCTCCGTCAGTCCGTAGCCTTCGTACACCTCAACTCCCATCCGCAGCCGGATTTCCTCCAGCAGTTCAACGGGGGTATCGGAAGACCCGCAGATGGCATACTGCAGCGAACTTAAATCGTAAGCGGCCGAAGATTCCTTTAAATGACCTGTCAGCATCCGGTACAGCGCGGGAACACCCGATATATAAGTGCAGCGGTGCGTTTCAATTGCCTGTAAAATAGCCGCCGGGTCCGGCGCAGGCAAAATGACGGCGGACGAACCGGAATAAAACACCGCCTTCATCGACAGCATGGCGTTTTTGTGGTACAAGGGCAGTGAAATAACAATGCGGTCCTTGGGAGCAAGCTCCCGGGTCTCGGCGATCGCTGACACATTCCACCGCTGTCCCCGGTGGGTAAGCCGGCAGCCCTTCGGGTTACCGGTTGAACCCGAGGTATACGGCAGCAGGCACAGGTCATCCGGTTGTGCGGGATACAGCTCAAGCTCCGGGCTCTGAATGGCCAGCAGTTCATCATATACGAGTTCGGAGCCGTCCGCTGCCGCTCTCTCGTCTTCATCTGCCAGACAAACGATACTTGCGGTGACGCCTGCGTTTTGCTTGACTGCCTTTGCTTTTTCGGCCAAAGACACATGATAGACCAGCATCCGGCTGCCGCTGTCCCGATAGACATAAGTCAATGCCTCATGTCCCAGCTTGGAATTCATCGGAACCGGAACCGCACCAGCCGACATTAGACCAAAACAGATTTCAAGAAAGCGGTAGTCGTTGACAAACAGGACGGCAACCCGGTCGCCCGGCTGAATCCCCTGACTGGCAAAAAGATTGCCTGATTGATTCACACGGCGGACCAACTGTTCATAAGTGATTGTCCGTTTTCCCGCGATCATGGCGGTACTTGAAGGCGAACGGGCGGCTGATTGACGAATGATATCCGCAAAATTGTGGTTGCTCATCGCTGCCTCACCTTCATTCTTGTGCGGTATGGACCGCCGCTTGATCGTCTTGTCTTGTGCTGAACAGGCCGCGCCCGATGGCGATTGGCTTGCCCGACAAGTCTGTTACCGAAATGTCCGCTGTGCTGACCGTGCGGCCTAATTTCACAACAGTGGCTGTAGCAAGCAGGTCACCTGCCCTCCCGGGACGCAAAAAATCAATTTTCAAATCAATGGTTGGCACAGGACGGTTCACAAACCGGAACACCTCAAAATATCCGGCAATGTCGATCAAAGTGGATAAAATCCCCCCGTGTATGTATCCATCCGCCGAGGTATAAAACAGCTCATTGTAAGGCAGCCGGATCGTGAGAGACCGGTCGTTTACTTCTTCAAGCTGAATACCTAGAAACTGGTGATACTGTGAGCCGAGCAGAACCGGCTCGATAGCTTCGCGTGTTAAACTGGCTGTCATCTTGGATGCTTGCCTCCTTTTTTGTTTCCATACGAAACATTTTAATCATACTAAACCGATAGGGATTTAGTTGTCAATACGTTTATGTCTGTTTTTTTCTTTTTATTCTGACTTGACTTCTAGTTTTACTATGCTTTATAGTTCTTTCTAACTTTTGCTAAATGGGAGATTAAAACGTGGAGACATTTGAAGAGCACATCATACGTATTTCGCTGCCGCTGCCGTTTCGCCTGAACCACGTTAACAGTTATGTCATCCGGGAACAGTCCGGCTGGAGCGTGATCGACCCGGGATTAAACGTCCCGGAAACCGAACGCCAATGGGAAAATACGCTGCGGGAGCTGGCACTGGACAAATCTGCTTTACAGAGAATTATCGTCACCCATTTCCACCCCGACCATTACGGCTATGCGGGTACAATGCAGCAGTGGTCGAAGGTGCCGGTATACGCCAGTCCTCTTACCTTCGGCATGGCTGAACGATACTACAGCCTGAATCAGATGGAGCGTTACCGCAGATTCTACAGCCGGGCAGGACTGCCGGCTGAGTTGGCGGAAGGCGCCCTGCTGCTGGATCTCGCGGTGCTGAAGCAGATAGCTCCAGTTCAAGGGGAGCGGATTTTTTTGCGGGAATCAGAGAAAGTTGCACTAGGGGGACAAGTCTATACTGTTGTTACAGGAAACGGTCATGCTGAGGGCAGTATTGGACTGTGGGATAAACATCAAAACGTATTTATCGGCGGGGACTTGCTGCTTGAGAAAATCACACCAAACATCAGTTACGATTACGAATCCGAGGCTAATCCCTTGCAGGATTACCTGGATACGCTAGACTCTCTGCGCTATTTGGATATTGTAACGGTTTTGCCTGGCCACGGTACCCGCTTTAAGCTCCATGAAGGATATTATGATCAGTTAACTGCCCATCATCACGAACGTCTGGCGAGCGTCCATGCTATGGTTTCGGGCACGGGAACAAAAGGGGCAACACTGTATGAGGTATGCCTCCATCTGTTTCCAAAAGTGAACGATGCGGAAGGCCTGCGGTTCGCTCTATCGGAGACGGCAGCCCATTTGCGCGTTCTGGAAACACAAAAACTCCTGATGGTTCAGGAGCTCAATGGAGTGCTGTTTTTTTCGGCACAAGTCTCATAGTCGGGTCAAACGTGCGGGTTGTGGTTGGCTTCACACCGCGCGGGAACGGCGGCGGATATCCTCACGCACCAGTTCCGCTGCTTTATTTTCCGGGATATGCTTGATCATCATCAGCTCGCTTTCCAGCAGACTGATCGTCTGGGCCAACACATTTTTGTCGTCCATATTGAGCTTGGGCCCTTCAGGACCGGTGCAGCTCAGATCCCGGATAATCTGATACATATCGGCGATCGTTCCGGAGGAAAGTCTAGCATGCAGCACGTTCTTCCGGTCTGTATTATTGGCCGGCAGCTTGGTACTCTCTGAAAAAAATTGTTCGCGCGCATCTTCCAGCTGCTCTCCGGAGGAAATCCGGCGGAACCCCATTTCTTCGGCTTTCTCGGCCGGAACATACACCGTTACCGTGCTGGTATTAAGACCGACCTTGTAATAATCATGCGGCGAGCCGGTAAACGACATTTTTTCGATACCCTCCACCACGCCTGCTCCCTGAAACGGATAAAACACTTCAGCTCCCGATGGTATCATAATGACCTCAATGACCTCCTCTTTCTGTAATGGAACGGCTATAATTCAATTATACCATATACATGTCAAGACATGTTTCCGGCGGAACTGTGACTAAATTGTGAATCATTCTGCCTGTCATTACTTTTCACTGCTTCCTTAACAACAATAATATATTCAATATCATTATTAATTTATTGTAAAACAATAAATACTGTGCTAAAGTCATATTAAAATTAACTGAAGTGAGGGGCTTAGGATGGAAAGAGGAACAACTCTCTTTTTAAAGGCGGCATTGGTTTTAATCGGCGTGCCGGTGCTTGCATTATGTATTTTTGCGGTGCCTAAGATCGCGGAATTTGCGGCTGAGCTGTATCCCGATTATGCTTTTCTGAAGATTCTTGTATTGATGGATTTGTATGCGACGGCGCTGCCCTTCTATTTTGCGCTGTACCAATCGTTTAAACTGTTAAGTTACATCGATGAGAATCAGGCGTTTTCGGACCGTTCCGTATTGGCCTTGAAACGGATTAAATACTGCGCCTTCCTGTTTGGCGGTTTGTATGCCGTAGGAATGCCGCTGTTTTATCTCATGGCCGAAAAAGACGATGCTCCCGGGATCATCGTGATTGGAATGGTGCTGATTTTTGCTGCCCTGATCATTGCCTTTTTTGCTGCGGTACTCCAGAAACTTCTCAAAGAAGCAATCGATATCAAATCGGAAAATGACTTGACGGTCTGAGGTGACGACTATGGCGATTATCATCAATATTGATGTCATGCTGGCAAAACGAAAAATGAGCGTGACCGAGCTGTCGGAACGGGTCGGGATCACGATGGCCAACCTGTCCATTCTGAAAAATGGCAAAGCAAAAGCAATCCGGCTCTCCACTTTGGAGGCCATTTGCAAAGCCTTGGAATGCCAGCCCGGAGATCTGCTAGAATATAAAAGTGAAGATTGACTTCCTTCCGGATGAAATTGTTACAGCGCGCAACCGGGAACAGGTCACAAGTCAGAAGATTCGAAAGGATAACATATGATCAAAGGATTGTTTGAAACGCATATTAATGTCAGTAATTACGAAGCATCGGCAGCGTTTTACGAGAAACTGCTGAACATCATCCCGCTGCATGAGGATCGGGTCCGCAAGTCCAAGTTCTATTGGGTCGGACAGCCCGGAGAAGCGATGCTCGGGATTCGGGAGAATTATCCGACACCGCTTGTACAGCGTCAGCATTTCGCTTTTCGGGTGGATCTGGAGGACCTGGCGCAAGCGAGAACATACTTAGCGGGGCTTGGCATCGAAGCGTCAAACTTCTTCGGAGATATCCCGGATAGCCCGGATGATCTGGTTGTTTTTCCGTTTATGCCTGCGGTGTCCATCTATTTTGACGATCCGGACGGGCATTCCGTCGAGCTGATTGCGATGCTGAACGATTCAGCAAGGCCTGAGCTGGAGCTCATGAATTGGCGGCAGTGGAACGAACTGCATGGCAGATGACTGCTGAATCCTTTATTTTCGAGAAAAAAATCCGGTTACCCTATTCTCGGGCGACCGGATTTTCCATTTTTTCAACTGGAATGCTGCATATACTGCTTACCCTTTTGTTGCACCTGATGCGATCCCTTTGACAAAATACTTCTGCAGAAAAATAAAGGCGATTAGCACCGGCACAACCGACATGGCCGTTCCGGCAAATATCATATCCCAACGGGATGAAAATTCCCCGATATACCGGTAGATTTCCACCACCATCGTTTTCGGTTCACCGGAAGGCAGCACGAGCATCGGCATCAGAAAATCGTTCCAAATCCCCAGTCCATTCAGGACCACCATACTTGCTGTCACCGGTCCCAGAAGCGGAAATACAATCCGCCAAAAAATTCCGTACCGGGAACAGCCATCGATCTCGGCAGCTTCTTCAATCTCTTTCGGGATGCCTTTTACGAAGCTGGTATACAGCAGACAGCCGAAGCCGACCGCGCCTGCAATATACACCATAATCGGACCCGCCAGACTGCCGTACAGACCGAGCATCCGCAGTTCCTTAAACAGCGGAATCATGTAGGCCTGGAACGGAATCATCATTCCGGCAAGGAAATAGAGGAAAATAAAATTCGTCCATTTGGCGTTCCGGCGCTCAATGGCATATCCGGCCATAGGGATCACCAGTACCTGCATCGCGATTGAAACAACAGTCAAGATGAGACTGTTCAGGATGGCCCGCGGGTATTCGGTTTCCGTTAATAAGTATTTAAAGCTCTCCAGATAAAGCCCTTTTGGAAAAGCCAGCGCATCCCGCATAATCTCCGCATTGCTTTTAAATGCCGACATCAGATTAAAAAAGATCGGGAAAAAGAACACGATGCCCACGATCAACGTGAACAGAAACAGGAGCACTTCCCCAAGACGTTTTCGGCTCTGCATCGTCATTAGAACTGCACCTCCCGTTTCCGGAGGAATTTAACCTGGATCACTGTAATGATGAGAATGATCACAAACAATACCATGGCCAGCGCGGTGCCGAAGCCCTGCCGCAGTTCACCGAAGCCCACTTTGTAAATGATATAAGTAAGCGTCTCCGTTTCAAAACCGGGGCCGCCGTCGGTCATGACGGCAATCTGGTCAAAAATCTTCAGTGCGCTGATCATCGACAGCACCATACAAACCGTCAGGGAACCCGCGAGCAGCGGGAAGGTGATATGGCGGAACTGCTGCCACCCGTTGGCACCGTCGATGCTTGCCGCTTCGGACAGCTCCGACGGAATTCCCTGCAGCCCGGCCAGGTAGATGATCATGTAATAACCGGCACCCTTCCATACCGTCGACAGAACGATGGATAGCATGGCATATCGCGGATCACCAAGCCAGTCCACAATCCACCCTTCCAGGCCAATAGAGGCGAGCAGCTGGTTAAATACCCCAAAGTTGTAGTTCAGCATCATCGCCCATACAAACCCCATTACAATTCCGCTGAGCAGCGTCGGGAAATAAAAGATGCTGCGGAATAAATTCCGGAACCAGCGGACTTTGTCCACCATCATGGCGAGCGCAATCGCCACGATATTTTCCAGAACGACCAGGCTGACGGTCATGACCAGTGTATTTTTCAGCGCATTATGGACTCTGGGACTGTTCCATATTTCGACAAAATTCGCAAAACCGATATAACGAATATCATCGCTGATGCCGTCCCAGGAGGTGAAGCTAAAATAAATACTCCCAATGGTCGGTACGATGACGAACAGTGTGTACAGTATGAACGAAGGCAAGATGAACAACAGCGCGTAGGTCTGCCATTTCTTTTTTTTCCTGGCGGCCAGCGGCGCCGCGATCGACTTGTCTGTATTCAACATTGAAGTAGCCATGCCGGTTGCTCTCCTTCCTCTTGCGAGTCTTCAGGAGCGGGCTTGTTCAATTGAAGCATTAGCCTGCTCCTGACGTTTCTTCAGTGTATCTCGTTTACATTGCGTTAGCTTTTACCTGATTATCGTACTCACTGTCTACCTGCTTCATATATTCCGTCACATCGCCGTCCTTCACCACCAGATCCTGGAGCTGTTTGTAGAACCAGTTCCGGAACTGCGGCGGGATCAGGTTTTCGCCCCACCAGTTGTTGATCGCAAGCGACTTGGTCACGTTCGGATCGGCGATCAGATCAAGCACTTCCTGCATTTGTTCGCTGGTTTCGTAAGTGACTTGTTCTTTCGTTGACGGAATCGCATTGGTGGAAGCCAGGTATTTGGAATACTGTTCGGGTTCAAAAAAGAATCGGATGAACTGTTTGATTGCTTCGGTTTTATCCGGGTCTTTGGCAGCTTCCGCAGACAAGGTCCACCCTGCCGGAGAAGGAAGCCCAATGACATTCACTTTGCCTTCCCGGTCCGGGATGGCGTAGAATCCGAATTCAAAGCTTGGGTCCGCTTCGGCAATCTGGGTGAACATCCAGGTGCCGGAGAACAGCTGGGCTGCTTTGCCAGAAACCAGAATGGAGGCCGTCTGGTTGTCTGCTGTGCTGAGCCAGCCTTTATCGACGTAATTTTTAAACAACTCCTTATAGTCAGTCATCGCCTGAACAACATTGGGATCGGTGAAGCTGACCTGTTTGGCTGTACGTTTCGAGTTCCAGTCCGGGTCTTTGGAATACACCTGGTCAATCAGGAATTTGTTCACCCAAAAGCCCATATGGAAAATATCTTTGCCGCCGACGACCAGCGGAGTAATTCCGCTTGATTTCAGTTTCTCTTGGATGGCGATAAATTCATCATAAGTTTTTGGCAGCTCGGTGATTCCGGCTTCTTCGTAAGCCTTTTTGCTGTAGATGATGCCCTGCGGCGCATTGACCTGCATCGGTGCGTTCCAGATTTTACCCTCTACCTTTGGCGGGTCATTAAACAGTTCTGCCAGATCGGACGGAAGCTCTACAATTTTGCCGGCATCCGCGAACACTTCTGTATCGCGTATTTCTACAAGATCCGGGAACTCCCCGACGGCATCTTTGGTCTTCAGCCAGTCCAGGTAAGCCGAGGAAGTATTTTCACTGAGGTCCTTTACCTTAATGTGAGGATTTTTTTCCATAAAAGCTGTGATGGTGTCGGAAATGGCCTTTTTGGTGGCCGGATCTCCCGGGGCGTACCCGATGGTAAAACTTATCTCCTTTTGCGGAGCCTGCGAACTGTTTCCGTCCGCATTAGCCCCAGGGGAAGCGGAGCTGCTGCCCGCCGTGTTATTGTTGCCGCCGCACGCGCTCAGCATGGTAGCTGCCGCAAGCGTAAGCACAGATAATTTGATCATCGTTTTTTTGAACATCCGTTAGTAACCTCCCTGTATGTCTGCATGCTCTGGAAACGAACCGCAAGTGCGCACCATGCGGGACGAAAGCGTTTCCTTGTAATCTAAGGATAACACCGGCGCTTTATGGCTTGAATGAAGTTTTTTAAGCATGGTGTGCTGCGAATTTAAGAGAAGCCTGAGAAGCCAGTCCCTTACTCTGATGCGGATTGCAAAAAAAGAAACGGACAAAGACGACGCTTTGCCCGCTCCCATCTAATATCCGCTTGCATCCTGCGTGTCCTGCCGCCCGCTGCTGTCCGCCTCCGCTTCGGGAGCCGGTTGTTCCCCGTCTGGGACAGGAAACAGCAGCAGTACAGAAGTCCCGATGTGTTCCCTGCTGCTGATCGACAAGCCGTAATCCGGACCAAACAACGTCCGGATTCGTTCATTGACATTCTTTAGCCCGATGCTTTTGCCGGGAACCTGCTCAGCATGCAGCTTCTCATTGACCTGACTTAAACGGGTGCGGTCCATCCCCGTTCCGTCGTCATATACGGTGACGTGGAGCTGCCCGTTTTTGTTCTCCATGGTCACGCCAACAGTTCCCCTGCCCTTGGGGCGCAGGCCATGCTGAATGGCATTTTCCACAATCGGCTGCAGCGACAGCTTCACAATCGGCCAATCCAGATTTACGCCCGGACCGATGTCCAGGTGCAGGTCAAACCGGTTTTCGTAACGTACGGAAATAATTCGGAAGTAATGCTGCAGATGCTCCAGTTCGCTGCGGATGCTGACCTTGTCTTCGCCGTAATCAATCACGTATTTCAGCTGGTTGGACAAGGACAAAATCATATCCGCCACTTCGCTTTCCCCTTTGTCCACGGCGTTCATCCGGATAACCTCAAGCGTATTGTAGAGATAATGCGGACGAATTTGGCTTTTTAGCGCGTTCAGCTCCGTCTGCTTCTGCTTGATCTGCGCTACATAAGCCTCGTCGATATAGGCCTGCAGACGTTCCACCATCCGGTTGAAGCCGTAGGCAAGCCGCCCTAGTTCATCGTTGCTGCTCACATCAAGCTTGGTCTCCAGATTTCCCGATTCCACAACCGACATTTGACGGATGACATCGCGGATCGGCCGGGCAAGCCTGCGGGAGAACCAGACTCCCATTACAATCAGGACAAACGCACAGATGATAATTGCAAGGTAAACCGTCATACGCGCCGAAAAAAGCCGTTCAAACAAGCTGTCCCGGTGTATTCTCGCAATCAGTTCGCCGTTTAGAAACGGAATGGGTTCCCGGATAACAATCCGCTCAGGGTCTTCCGACGCGAGCAGACTCACATCGTGCACAGCAGGCTGTTCCTGGTTGCTGAAGTAAACGCTTCCGTCTTTATCCAGCAAATACAGCTCGTCTTTGTCCCCCAAACTCAGCTCCTGTATCATTTGCCGGAATACTTCAACGTCCACGTCAAGAAACAAAGTGCCGACAACCTTCGGCTCCCGGGTCACCCGGCCCGACGTATCGATCAGACTGCGGCCAATCGTAAAAACCTTCCGGCTCGAGCCATAGTAATACTCATCGTCATGCGTCGGAAAAATCGCCACTTTGGACGGCTGGGGCGCCATGGCGGCCAGCCAGTCACGGTACGGCAGACGTTCCTCGTCAAGCGCCTTGTTGCCTTTTTCCTGGTAATACAATTTGCCGTCGGATTTGCGGACAAAATGGACACTGGTAATATGCGAATCGCTGAACAGCAGCGTCTTCAGGTAGGACTCGATCGGCGTTGTGTTGATGGTTTCCAGAACGTTGACATTGTACGTCTGATTTTGCCGGGAGCTCTCGACCCAGCCGTCATATCTGCCGGTATACATCAGCTTGGACGTTTCGTTATACTGGTCAAACGCCACATTGAGGTTATAGCTCATATAGAGAACCATCTGCTGCATATTCCTGGTGGTGTAGCGTTCCACATATTCCGAAAAGGTATTGACCGAAAAAAAACTGAGCGCAAACAGCGGAATGAGTCCCACGAGGATAAACGAAGCGGAAAACTTCATAAATATGCTTTTGAACTGGATTCCCCGGAACAACCGCCATCATCTCCTTTCGGCATCCAAGCAAGGACGGCTAGCCGTCCTGTAACGTCCGGCCGGACTGCCTGTACTCCTGCGGCAGCTTCCCGTACTGTTTTTTGAACATGTCGCTGAAATGGCGGGCATTGTTGTAACCCACACGTTCGGCGATCTCATAGACCATCAGACCGGTTCCCGCCAGCAGCCGCAGCGCATGCCGCATACGGACTTCGGTGATGTAGGTTTTAAAATTTTGTCCGGTATGCTTTTTGAAAAAACTGCTGAAATAATACGGATTCATATAGACCATTGCGGCCATAGACTCCAGGGTCAGGTTATCCGCATAGTGTTCTTCCACGTAAGCTTTTACCTGAGCGAGCGGCGCCGCTTCCCTGTGGTCCATTCTCGCTGCAAGCTCCGCCAGCAATCCGTCCACCGCCTCACGGAATACCTCAACTGCCGCCCGGTAAGTTGGCGTTTGGCTTAACGCGGTCAGCAGGCTGCGGGTATGCCCCTGAGCGCTTGCAGGCTCAACACCATAGTCGATAATCGCCTGCTGCAGCCGGACTACAGTGTTATATAGCATGGATACTGCCGCCTCTTTGCTGGTTCCCGCAGACTGCCGGACCAAATTCAACAGAGCGCCGGAAGCCTCCTCCAGCCTGGCTTTATCCAATGCCCGCAGCGCTTCGGCCAATTCGTTTGGGTCAGGGGTCATGCCGCAGGACGCTTGCCCGCCGGCTGCTATACCGGAATCTTCGCTGTAGAACTGGAATACCCCATTGAGCCCTTCAAAATACTTTCGCTCCAGCGCCGACACCGCGCTGCGATACGATTCGTCCGCTTCCTTAATCGAACCGGCCGACGCGCCGATGCCGATGGAGACCTGCAGTTTCAGAAACGTATTGATCCTGGCATGCAGGTCCTGCATCAGCTTTCCAGGTTCCTCCCGGTCCTGGTGCGGCAGCAAAATGCCGATCCGTTCTCCTTTTCGGAACACAAACCCGTATCCGTACTGCTCTACTGTCTCCTTGATGATGTTCGTCAGCGCGAACTCCACCAGTTTGCGTTCGCGTTCCTCCCAGCGTGAAGACGGGTCGGCATACTCGTCGTTCTCCACCGCGCAGGCGGTTACAAAGGGAGTAACCGGCAATTGGCCCAGCGCAGCCAGGTCGGCGGCCGTACTCCGGTTACCGTCCGTCAGCCGTTCAAGCAGTTCTTCAATAGTCAAACTGCGGTTTTTTTGTTCGTAATGCTGGAGCATTTCTTTATTGCGTTCTTCTTGGGATTCCTCCCGGATGACCGATACGGCACGTTCCACCACCCGCTCCAGCTGCTGGGTATCGACCGGTTTGATCAAGTAATCGAGCGCTCCATACTGCAGCGCCTGCCTGGCGTAAGCAAATTCCTGGTATGCGCTGATGAATACAACTTTGATCGGCAGGCGTTCATCGTGGATGTGACGGATGATATCGATTCCGCTTGCTCCCGGCATGCTGATATCACTGAGAATCAGATCCGGCTGCCTGGCGGCGATTAATTCGCCCAGCTCCCTGCCGTCCGCCGCCTCTCCCACGATTTCAAGCCCAAACGATTCCCACGAGATTAATTTCTTCAGTCCCCTTATAATCATCGGTTCGTCGTCGGCAAGCAGCACTCGAAGCAATCGGGTCATCGGGATCCCTCCTGTTAGTCTATCTTGTGTTCATCATACCAAATTTGCTGAGATTGCACGAAGCCTCCCGGGATTTGGCAGGGACTGTACTTCTCCCCTACTCCTCCCCTTCCGTAAGCGGACGGTATTCAAAGTAATCAAAAAAAGCTTCCTTTTTCTGCCGGTCCATATCCTGCGCGCAGATGCCGACATATGCACCCGTGAATCCAAGTTTCCCGCCATATTCATCGGACAGCGTGCCGAAATCAAGCGGTGCGGCTACAGCCGTCCATCGCTTTCCATTAGGAGAAGCATAAAAACGCATGTCCTGCTCTAGAACGATAACCTTCAGATAATAACGCTCCCAATCGGTAACCGAAAGCTGCATTGTGGTAATTTCGTCATATTGTCCCGCACGGGAGAAAACGACGCCAAGACACACTCCCCGGATTTCATCCCAAGTTACCCTCAAATAGTAATAGTCCGCATCGTCGTAGTAACAGACTAGCCCGGCCATCTCGTAAATGCTGGAAGGCTTGAATTCCAGGCAGGTCTCCGCTATAAACCGGAAATGCTGGATTGGTCTTGCGGCCATGCTCTGATCGTGCAGGGAAGCAAGCGATTCACGGCCCCGCAGCCGAAGGAAGCCCGGACGTATGGTCAAGCTGGCCCAGGAGGGGTCAAACGGTACGCGCAGACTTTGATACTGCAACCCGATTTCTTCCCGGTCAAAATCATCCCGGGCATACGCCGGGCCAGGAAACGGATGCAGCGGGAGGGCCGGGGCCTCAACCTTGACCGCCGGCAGTTTTCCGCCTTGCGCGAGACGGAGCCAGCCGTCCCCGGTCCATTCGCATTTTTGCAGCGCGGTCTCTCTGCCCAGCGGATTCATTATGC
This sequence comes from Paenibacillus nanchangensis, assembly GCF_046543445.1. Lineage (NCBI taxonomy): Bacteria > Bacillati > Bacillota > Bacilli > Caryophanales > Paenibacillaceae > Paenibacillus > Paenibacillus nanchangensis. Next base: position 22,729 of record NZ_JBHOFD010000017.1, on the reverse strand, counting down.
CTGCTTCCGGAAGCGGCCGCGTGCACAAGTGGGCCATGTACCATTCACCAGTCTGCGTCTCCACAAGTGAACCATGCCCCGCCTGCTGCAGCGGATACGCCGGTTCGTGCCTTGTGGTCATGAGCGGGTAATTTGGGTCCGTTTCATATGGGCCGGTCAGGTTCCGGCTGCGCGCCAGCGTGACGCTGTGATGGGCTCCCGTTCCTCCTTCCGCCACCAGGAGATAATACCAGCCTTCCCGTTTGAACAGCTGGGGGCCTTCGGTTACACCTGCCGGCGTCCCCTTATAGATTTCGTATACGGATCCCGTCAGTTCTTGGGATAAGGGGGCATATTCCTGCATGATTATGCCCGAGAAGCTGCTGTGCTGCTTACGGAAGTCCCAGCGCATATTAAGCAGCCATTTGCGCCCGTCGTCATCATGGAACAAAAACGGATCAAAACCGCTGCCGTTCAGCCGCACCGGCTCGCTCCAGGGTCCATCAATGCTTTTGGCAGTGATCAGGTAGTTATGCAGGTCCTTGTATACTCTGTGACGCGACTTTACGTCGGTATATAAGAGATAAAACAGGCCGTCGCAGTAGGAGAGCGCAGGCGCCCAGATGGAGCCCGACGGAACATTGCCGCGCAAATCCGCCTGTGCAGCGGAAGTCAGCGCCCGGGATGCCAGCCTCCAATGAACCAGATCTTTGGAATGGTGAATCGCCACGCCCGGAAACCATTCAAACGTCGATGTTGCTATGTAATAATCACTGCCTACCCGGATAAACGACGGGTCTGGGTGAAAGCCCGGCAAAATCGGGTTGATGATCTTCGTCATATTTAAACAGCCTCCGTTTAGTATCAAGATGCCCTCCCCCAACATTAACATGGCTAAAGGGGCGCTTGTATGGCGCTTTCTTTAGGGATTTGTACGTTTTTTTGAGGTTTTTTCATATGAGGAGCATCTTCCTGCCCCCGGGAGAACTTACAGGCCAAACTTGGAGGGGGATTTACAGGAGGAACGTACAGATGGAGCTTACAGGTGGGACTTACAGGCAGAACTTACAGATCATACAGGCAAACCATAAAGGCGGCCACCCTTGTACGGTTGATGGCAAGGCAAGCGGGTAATTCTTTAGTAAGTAATCACTTCGTTTATAAGGAGGACATTGCATTGGATAAAACAAAGGGATATGCAGAGGTACAACTGACGTCGCGGGAGGAAAGAGAACGGGTTGGACGCGCCATCAATGCGGGATTCGCCCGGGTGGAGAATGCGGAAACACTGGAAGGATCAACCGAGGTGCCAACCACTCCGGTAGCGAAACCGCTGACGGAGGAGGAAATCCGCAGAAGAGTTGGCAGCGGAAATTTTGAGGCCGCCCAGGACGATAAACAAACAGGCTCCATCAACAGCTGATTTCTTCCAGCCGGATGAGCCCGTTTAACCACCGATATAGGACATTCTGATTTTGTTCCGGCTTGCGGCGGTCTGCTCCGTCCGTTCATCCGAATAGCGGTCCGACCGCCGCTGCCATACCTGCCGGATCGATTGCAGCAGCGTCTCATCGTCTTGACCGGACCGAAGCTGCTCTTTCAGATCAAACCCTGATCCGGCAAACAAACAGGTGTACAGCTTGCCTTCTGAAGACAATCGGATCCGGGTACACGAGGAGCAAAAAGATTCAGAAACCGAAGGAATCAATCCAATTTGCGCCCCATTATCCTTGTATCTATAAATTTGTGCGACCTCGCCGTAGTAAGTCCGCCCGACCGGCTCCAGATCGAACTGCTCCCGCAAGCGTTCCAGAATTTCTTCTTTGGTGACCACCTTCCGGAAGCTCCAGCCGTTATCGTTGCCCACATCCATAAACTCGATAAAACGAAGGGGAATCCCGCGCTGCTTAAAGCAAGCGGCCATGGGCAAAATTTCGCCGTCGTTTATTCCTTTTTGTACAACCATGTTAACTTTGACTTCAAGCCCCGCACGCACTGCTTCGTCAATCTGGTTCAAAATCGTATCCGGACGGATGCCGCGTCCGTTAAGCCGGCCAAACAGCTCCGCGTCCAGCGCGTCCAGGCTCACATTGACCCGCCGGAGTCCGGCCTGCACCAGGGCTTCGGCGTATTTGCCGAGCAGCAGGCCGTTTGTCGTCAGTCCAATTTCACGGATGCCCGCCACTTGGGTCAAACCGGCAACCAGCTTTGGCAGGTCCCGCCGCAGCAGCGGCTCGCCCCCGGTCAGCCGGATTTTACGAATGCCCAGACTGGCGAACAGACCCGCAAGCCGGAGGATTTCCTCGTAGGACAACAGTTCGGTTTTGGGCAGGAACGGGTAATCGTCTCCAAACAGCTCCGGCGGCATGCAGTACGAGCAGCGGAAATTGCAGCGGTCCGTAACGGAAATCCGCAAATCCTGCATGGGCCGGCCTAGACGGTCTGTAAGGGGAACGGTTGTCATGGGAACTCCTCCTTTTTGACTTGATCTACAGCTCTAGCAAATCGCCTCCGCGCCATCTCCACGTACTTGTTAATCCATAGTTCAGTCTACGCAGCTGCTTAGTTGCCCGTTTTACGTTTCCCGGTGATATCGCTAAAGGTACCGACGTAGCGGATATCCTCGCCCGTTTCGTCTTTTACGGCGCTGATATGGAGCCATTGGAGATAGTCTTCGCCGTTTTTGCGTTTATTCCAGATCTCTCCCTGCCACATGCCTTTCCCTTTCAGTTCGCTCCACATCTCGCGGTAATACTCTGCGGACTGGCGGCCGGATTTCAGCACATTAGGCCGCTGGCCCAACACCTCATCTTCAGTAAATCCGGTCAGCGTGGTAAATGCGGGATTCACCGCCGTGATCCTTCCCGCCACATCGGTGACAAGGATCCCTTGGCCGGTGGAATTAAACACCTCCGACGCCATCTCCAAGCGGTTCTGGTAATACAGCCAGACAACCAGAACAAGACTGGCGAGCGCCACCTGGGAAAGCAGCATAAAGCCGATCGAATACTGTCCGGTAATCGAATAAATCGCCGACAGCATGATGGGTGGAAAAAAGCCGCCGAGCCCGCCCATCATAGACACAATCCCGTTGACGATTCCCGCCTGTTTGTTGAAATAAGACGGAACAAGTTTGAAAATAACGCCGTTGCCGACGCCCGCGCTGATGCCGATCGCCAAACTTCCCACGGTATAAAGTCCGATGGAAGGCGAGAAGGCCAGCAAAATCGCGGCCGCCGTGTACACCGTAAACGTGCCGATCAGCAGAAACAGCGGCTGAAACCGGTCCGCCAGCCAGCCTCCGACCGGACGGAAAAAGGTGGCTACGGCGATAAAGCCGGCGGTGCGCATGCCCGCGTCCACTTTTTCCAGGCCAAAATTCGCAACTAGGAAATTGGGCAGATACACGGTAAATGCGACAAACGATCCAAAGGTAATAAAATAAAACAAGGAGAAAAACCAAAGCTTTTCATTTTTGTACACGCCTTTGATCTGATCGATAATCGGCGTCCGGACCTTAGTCTCCTTCCGGTCCCCAAACAGGAAGTTTAACACGATAAACACAAGCAGCAGTCCAAGATACATGGTGACCGTTTTGCTCCAGCCGAATTGGGTTGCCAAAATCGGCGCGGAGAAGGTCGTGATGGCCGTGCCCAGGTTGCCGACGCCGTAAATGCCGTTAACGAAGCCATGCCGTTCTTTTGGATAATATTTCGGCAGGCTCGTTACGCCGACGGAGAATACCGCTCCGCCTACACCAAGGAATAACCCCCCGATAATCAGATCGGTCATCGTGGAAGCCCTGCTCAGGTAAAACACCGGGAACAGCAGAATAATGAAGCTGGCGAGAAAAACAAGCCTGGCGCCAACCACATTCGCATAATACCCGAGCGGAATGCGGAGCACGGAGCCAAGCACCACAGGAATGGCCGTAACGAGGGCCAGCCGGTCCGGCGGGATGCTGATGTCCTCCTTGATAAACGGCATCAGGGAGGAGATGAGAACCCATACCATAAAGCCTGCGGTCAGATTCAGGGTTTGCAGCGGCAGCTGCAGCTTTTTAATCATACTTGTCACCTTTTTTCAGCGTTTTATAGGGTACGGAACCACCATTTCGAAAGTCTAGCCCTATTGTATCCTCCGCCCTGTCCGGCCGGGTATAGGGGAGTCCCCTCTCCCTGACAGGGTAAACCCTGAAAATGCGGCGGATTTCCCGCTTTGGCCCTTGAATTCCCTAACCGCAAGAAACCGCCTCCCGGATTAAAGGAAGCGGCTTATAGGGAAATGGCTGATATGACAGGTATTTTATCAATTATAAAGTCCGTACCGGACGTTTGACGTTTGCGGTTAAAAATCCAGCAATTTCTTCTTCAGCGCATATTCAACAAGCTCCGGCCGGCTTTTCAGACCCAGCTTCTCCATAATTTTGGCTTTGTGCGCTTCGACGGTTTTGACTGAAATAAAAAGTTTCTCCGCCACTTCCTTGTTGCCATAACCCTTGGCAATCAGCGGCAAAATCTCCAGCTCGCGTTTGGACAGCAGCTCGAACGGATCGTCCGCGGCGGCGTTTTTGTCCTTTTTGATGAACTCCCGGACCAGTGAGGTGGCCATCTTGGGATGGATATAGGTCCCTCCCGCATAAATGGTGCGGATGGCGAGCAGCAGCTCCTCGTCCGGCGCGTTCTTCAGCACATAACCGGATGCGCCGTTTTTGAGCACATGGAATAAATATTCTTCATCGTCATGCATGGTCAGGATCAAAATTTTGGTGTCAGGGTAATCCTCTTTGATTTTGCCCGTGGCAATCAGTCCGCTTTCGCCCGGCGGCATGCTGAGGTCCATGATCAGAATGTCCGGGCGGTTTCTTGCCACAAGCGAATAAGCTTCCAATCCGTCGGCAGCCGTACCGATAACCTCCATGTCCTCCTGAAAATTCAGAATCATGGAAAATCCGCTGCGCACGATCGCATGATCGTCGGCAATCACAATCTTCATGCCCTTGTTCACTCCTCGTCCCTTTCCGCGCTGACCGGGATCTGCAGCACGATGGTCGTTCCGCGGCCGGCTCCCGAGGTGACATGGAACGTCCCCCCGGCCAGCTCCGCGCGCTCCTGCATACCGAATAAGCCCAGCCCGGTGCCGATTGGCGCATCACCAGGAACAAAGCCGACGCCTTGATCCTGCACGGTCAGCCGCAGCATGCCGCCGGCATCCACCAGACTGACCTTAACTGTATCCACCTGCGCGTATTTCAGCGCGTTCAGTACCGCTTCCTGGCAGACCCGGTACATGACCGTCTCGATTTCGCTGCCGTAGCGCCGCTTGGAGACGGAAGATTCGAACTCCACAACTAACCCGTAGTTCAGCTCAACCCGCTTGAAGTGGGAGCGGAACGCCGCTTCCAGGCCAAAATCGTCCAGTGCGGCGGGACGCAGCTCCACCGACAAATTGCGGATATCGTCCAGAAGACGGGTCATGGAGGCTTCGGTTTGTCTCATTTTTTTGATCAGACTGTCGTCTGTCGTCATATATTTCAGCACCCGGAGATCAACCACCGCGCTCATCAGCTCCTGCGCCACGCTGTCGTGCAGCTCCCGGGAAATCCGTTTGCGTTCATTCTCCTGGGCTTCTATCACATGCTTCATCATCTTGTTCTGATACAGCTTCTCCTGTGTCCGGAACTGGGGGGTCAAGTCCCGCAGCATCAGCACACGGATTTCCTCCTCGTCATCCACGGTGTGAAACGTCCCGGCATAAGGAACAATCCCCTTGCCCTTGGTCTCCAAGTAGACCTGGAACGATCCCCGTTCGAAGGAATCCGGCTGTTCAAAATAACAGTCCAGGCAGGTGCGCAGCTCCGTCTCATTGGTATAGCCGCGGCAGGTGCCGCACATCGCATGGTCCCGTCCTTCATACAGCTGGAATAAAACATCACGCCCGACAATCTCCTCGGCCGCCGGGTTAACAGCCAGTGCATAACCGTCACGGTCAAAGAAAAATATCGCTTCCCTGCTGTTACGGAACAGCTTGATCAGCAGCGTTCCAAGCTGCTCCTTATCGGCTATCGAAGGCCTCAACGGGTCGTCATCTCCTTTCCGTTCAGTCCGCAGATTCCCCTGCCCGCTTCGGCCTCCAGCTGGCGCACCATCTCCGGCGTCACCTGGGCTTCACCGCGGAAACCGCCAAGCAGCACGCCGGCCACCCGGCCGTCGTTCCACAGCGGGACTGCCGCCAGGCTTTCCAGCCGTTCCGATTGGACAATGGGATAATTAAACAGATTCCCGCTGCCCACATACTGGGTGATGGAAGGAATATATACCGGCTTCCCGGTTTTGAATACGATGCCGGCGATCCCCTTGCCGGACTGCAGTACGATCCGCTTAAAGCGGTCGTTGAGGTTGCCCGAGGCATGCTTCCACCGGATGACATAATGATGTTCCGCGGTTTCAGCTAAGGCCAGCGCCATAAAATCATACCCGCAGCGCGCGCGGATCGACTCCAGCTCCCGTTGGTGGTCCTTCGTATTGTCCATTGCAATTCTCCTAACCAAAACCAGGAAAGAAGGCCTAAGGCCTGCTTCCCTATTTCGATTTGTTTCTTCTATACAGGATATAACTTCTGCCTACATAATTCAACGGAACGCTCCAGACATGAACCAGCCGGGTAAACGGCCAAAACGCGAAGATGGCAAACCCGGTCAACGCATGCAGCTTGAACGACAGCGGGACGTCATGCATCAGCGAAGGATCGGGACGGAACATAAACAGTCCTCTGAACCAAATCGAGATGGACTCTCTGTAATCGAATTCCGGCTGCACGGCGTTCGTCACTAAGGTAGCGTACATCCCCATGATTACGATGAAAAGCAGCAGCACATTGACGGCGAGGTCTGAACCGGTGCTCAGCCGCCGCACGTTTTTGAGCGTAAAGCGCCGGGCGGTCAAAATCAGCATGCCAACCAGTGTCATGGCGCCAAAGATCCCCCCGATATACACAGCGCCGATATGATACAAATGATCGCTGACGCCGAGGGCGTGCATCCAGGTCTTTGGAATCCCGAGGCCCGAGATGTGCCCCAATATAACTGGAATGATGCCTAGATGGAACAGCAGGCTGCCGATCATCAGCTGTTTTTTTTCAATGAATTCGCTGGATTTGGCGGTCCAGTTAAATTTGTCTTTACGGTACCTGTAGATGTGGCCGACAATAAATACCGCGATGCATACGTAAGGGAATATCACCCACAAAAACTGATCAAGCATATTCATAGGCCGGAAGCCTCCCGTTCCAGACAGGCTTTAAACGTCTCACGCAGCCCTCTGATTAAATGCGCATAAGGATTGCCCAGCGCTTCCAGCGAGCGCAGGAGATGATACGTTCCATCCTCCAGCACCGCCATCAGCAGGCGAAAATTCTCGGGTGCGTTCGGATCGTCCCGCCATTCGGCCGCGTACAGAAACTCGCACATCAGCGGAAGAAAGTCAGGCAGCTCGCCCTCCGGCATTTCCAGCCCGAACATTTCGTACAGCACCTTGAGACGGACAAGCATTTGCCCGCGCTCCTTGGCGTCCTCAAATTTGAAGTAGGTCATGTATAAGGTGCAATTTTTCTGAAAATCAAACGTTTCCGTATACAGCTCCCGGATGTCGTCCAGGCTGCGGGTGTGCATTTCATCCCAATACGTGCGGAGATGCGCGGCCGCGGGGTGGTCTGCAGGGAACGACTCCTCCAGAAAATCCGGATGAAAGTCCAGTTTATCCGGGTACGTTAAATGCTGGGCGGCAAAACCAAACGCCGGTTTATAATCATACAGTTTGATGACGTCAATCACGCCAGATCCCCCCGTAGAAATTCTCGTCAAACTCATCTTTGGCGGTCTTCTCCTGCTGCATGGCGGTTCCCGGCGTATTTGCGGCACCGCAGCCGCTGCAGCCGGACGACATGCCCGCCCCCATGCTGCCCATCGCATCTCCATAACCCGCCGAGCCTTGCGCGCTGTACGGATTCATATAGCCTTCCTTGTGGGAGGTCGGAATGACAAACCGGTCTTCGTATTTGGCGATCGCCAGCAGCCGGTACATTTCCTCCGTCTGCTGGGCGGTCAACCCCACCCGCTCGAGACGGGCGTTATCGAACGGTTGGCCCGTGTTCTGCGCACGTTTGAACGAGCGCATCATTGCCATCCGCTGCAGCGCTTCTTTGACTGTCTGCGTATCGCCCGCCGTCAGCATATTGGCGAGGTATTCGATCGGCGTCCGCATCTCCTCAATCGCCGGGAAGATTAAATCGGGATTGCTAATCGAATCTTTGCCTTCAAAATAGTTCATGATTGGGCTGAGCGGCGGCACATACCATACCATCGGCAGCGTCCGGTATTCCGGATGCAGCGGGAACGCCAGCTTGTGCTCAATCGCCAGCTTGTAGACCGGCGAATTCTGCGCCGCTTCGATCCAGTCGTCGGTGATTCCGTCCTGCTTCGCCTGGCGGATGACTTCCGGATCGTTTGGATTCAGGAACAGGTCGCATTGCGCTTTGTACAGATCTTTTTCGTCCGGCACGGAAGCTGCTTCATGCACGCGGTCCGCGTCGTACAGCAGGACGCCCAGGTAGCGGATCCGGCCCGTGCAGGTCTCGGAGCAGACGGTCGGCAACCCGGCTTCAATCCGGGGAAAACAAAACGTGCATTTTTCCGCTTTGTTCGTCTGCCAGTTGAAATAGACTTTTTTGTAAGGGCAGCCTGTCATGCAGTACCGCCAGCCGCGGCAGGCCTCCTGGTCCACCAGGACGATGCCGTCTTCGTCCCGTTTGTACATCGCTCCTGACGGGCAGGACGCGACGCAGCTCGGGTTCAGGCAGTGCTCGCACAATCGCGGCAGATAAACCATAAACGACTGCTCGAAGTTAAATTTGATTTCTTCTTCGATTTTCTGGATGTTGGGGTCCTGCGGACCGGTGACATGCGCACCGGCCAGATCGTCTTCCCAGTTCGGGCCCCAGTCCAGGTCCATTTTTTCACCGGTAACGGCGGAATGGGCGCGGGCGACAGGGGAATGTTTTTGCTCCCCCGCTTGGGTTAAGTGCTCGTAATTGTACGTCCAAGGCTCGTAATAATCCTTCATTTCAGGCATATCGGGATTGTAAAAAATTTTGCCGAGCGCCACCTTCGACAGCTTGTTGCCCGACTTCAGCTCCAGCTTGCCTTTGCGCAGCTGCCAGCCGCCTTTGTAGGTCTCCTGGTCTTCCCAGCGTTTCGGATAACCGATGCCGGGTTTTGTCTCAACGTTGTTGAACCACATGTATTCGGCACCTTTACGGTTTGTCCAGGTGGTCTTGCAGGTAACGCTGCACGTGTGGCAGCCGATACATTTGTCCAGGTTCATCACCATGGCGATTTGCGCTTTAATCTTCAAGCCAGTTAACCTCCTTCATTTTGCGGACGGCGACATAAACGTCTCTCTGGTTGCCGATCGGACCGTAGTAGTTGAAGCCGTAACTGAGCTGCGCGTAACCGCCGACCATTTGGGTCGGCTTCATGTGAATGCGGGTCGGCGCATTATGGCTTCCGCCGCGCGTATCCGTAATTTCGGAGCCCGGTACTTGAATATGTTTGTCCTGAGCATGGTACATGAACATCGTGCCCCGCGGCATCCGGTGGCTGACGACCGCTCTGGCGGTCACGACGCCGTTGCGGTTGTAGACCTCCACCCAATCGTTGTCGGCCAGCTGGTGCTGCGCGGCGTCCTCGTTGTTGATCCAGACGGTAGGACCGCCGCGGAACAGCGTCAGCATATGCTGGTTGTCCTGGTAGGTCGAGTGGATATTCCATTTGCCATGCGGCGTTAAATAACGCAGAACTAGCGTGTCCTGTCCGCCTTTGACCTCGCGGTCGCGCGGACCAAACACCATCGGCGGCAGCGTCGGTTTGTAGACCGGCAGCGATTCGCCGTACTGCAGGAACAGCTCATGATCCAGGTAAAAATGCTGTCTGCCCGTCAGCGTCCGGAACGGAACAAGGCGTTCGATATTGGTCGTAAACGGCGAATACCGCCGGCCCTGTTTGTTCGAGCCGCTGAATACCGGCGTTGGAATCACTTCCCTCGGCTGGGCGGTGATGCTCTGGAAGGTAATCCGTTCGGCCGCCCGGTCGGCGGAAATATCCTTCAGCGTGACGCCGTGATCCAGCTCCGCCTGTGCGTAGGCTTTTTGCGAAACTCTTCCGTTCGTCGCCGAGGACAGATGCAGAATCGTATCCGCCGCCTGCCGGGCCGTCTGCAGCTTCGGCAGACCGTCCTTAATCGTTTCGTCGTAATACACGCCGTTCAGCCGTTTCAGCTCTTCGTATTCTTCCGCCACCGAAAAGCTGACGCCGTGCGCGCCGGTCTTGCCGATCGCAAGGTTTGGACCGAGTGAAATATATTTGTCGTGAATTTTCGTATAATCGCGCTCGACAATACTGAAATTCGGCATCGTTTTGCCTGGAACCGCCTCGACTTCCCCTTTTGCCCAGTCCTTCACTTTGCCCATCGGCTGGGAAATCTCGCCAACCGAATCATGGGCAAGCGGCGCGGTTACAAGATCCTTGTAGACCCCGGGAAGATGGGTTTTCGCCATATCGGAGAACACTTCCGCCAGCCGCCGGTAAATGTCCCAGTCGGATTTCGATTCCCAGAGCGGATTCACCGCCGGATTAAACGGATGCACAAACGGGTGCATATCCGTTGAGGACAAGTCGGTTTTTTCGTACCAGGTCGCCGCCGGCAGCACGATGTCCGCATACAGCGGCGTGGCCGTCATCCGGAAATCGAGCGTAACCATCAGGTCGAGTTTGCCTTCGGCATCCTCGCGCCAGACCATTTCTTCCGGCTTCACTTCTTCGTTAGGCCGTGCCAGGAGTCCGTCGGAAGCGCCGAGCAGATGCTTCATGAAATACTCCTGCCCTTTGGCGGAGCTGGAGATCAGGTTGGAACGCCAGATGAACAAGGTCCGCGGAAAGTTCTCCGCTGCGCCCGGGTCTTCGGCGGCAAATTTCACCTTGCGGGAGCGGACTTCATCCGCCGCATGTTTGATAATTTCTTCGTTAGTCTTTTTCCCTTGTCTGGCCGCTTCTTCGGCGAACAGCAGACTGTTTTTGTTGAACTGCGGATAGGAAGGCAGCCAGCCAAGCCGGGCCGCAAGCACGTTGTAATCGGCGGGATGCTGATATTTGACGTCGCCCGCGGTTGGCGATTTCAGGCTGTCCGTTCCGCTTTCTTCATAACGCCACTGCTCGGTCGCAAAATAGAAAAACGACGTGGCGTTTTGCAGCCGGGCCGGACCCTGCCAGTCTTTGGCAAAAGCGATGGTCGACCAGCCTTCAATCGGACGGCATTTTTCCTGGCCGACATAATGCGCCCAGCCGCCGCCGTTAACGCCTTGAGAAGCGGTCAGGATCACCAGGTTCAAAATGGACCGGTAAATGGTGTCGCTGTTGAACCAGTGGTTGATCCCCGCGCCCATAATAATCATCGACCGTCCGCCCGTGTCCAGCGCGTTCTGCGCAAACTCGCGGGCGATCTGTACCACGACGGACGCTTTGACGCCGGTAACGGCTTCCTGCCAGGCCGGTGTGTAGAACGATCCGGCATCGTCGTAACCTTTGGCATGATGTGTGCTTGCAGTGCGGGCGATGCCGTATTGGCTCATCATCAGGTCATACACCGTGGCGGCATATCGTTCGGTTCCATCGGCCAGACGCACCTTGGTTACCGGAATGGAGCGAGTAAAGGTGCCGTTCCCCGCATTATCGAAAAATGGGAATACAATTTCGTTCCAGCCTTCGTTCAGCCCTTCGACCGAAAGTGCAGGTTTGACAGGTGTTCCATCCTCCCGCTCCAAAATCAGATTCCACTTCTTGCCCTGCTCCCAGCGCTGGCCCAGCGTGCCGTTCGGCACCACCAGCTCATCCGCCCCTTCATCGTAAATTACCGGCTTCCAATCCGCGTTCGGGGTGTTGTCGCCGAGATCGCTGGCTCGCAGGAATCTTCCCGCTTTCCAGGAGGCTTCGTGCGGATCAAGCAAAATTAGGAACGGCATATCCGTGTACTGCTTGGCGTAATCCAGGAACATCGGCTCCTGCCGGTCCTGATAAAATTCCTTAAGGATGACATGAGTCATCGCCTGAGCCACCGCGGCATCCGTTCCGGGGTGCGGAGCCAGCCAGTTATCGGCGAATTTGACGTTTTCGGCATGGTCCGGCGCAACGGACACGACCTTCGTGCCTTTGTACCGCACTTCCGTCATGAAGTGGGCGTCTGGTGTCCGGGTAAGCGGCACATTGGAGCCCCACATGATCAAATAACCGGCGTTATACCAGTCCGAAGATTCGGGAACGTCCGTCTGCTCGCCCCAGATTTGCGGCGAAGCGGGCGGCAGATCCGCGTACCAATCGTAAAAGCTCAGCATTTCCCCGCCCAGCAGGGAAATGAACCGCGCGCCGGATGCGTAGCTGATCATCGACATGGCGGGGATCGGAGTAAACCCGGCGATCCGGTCGGGCCCGTATTTGCGGATCGTATAGATCAGCTGTGCCGAAATCAGCCTCAGGGCGTCGTCCCAGCCGACCCGGACATGGCCGCCTTTTCCCCGGGCGGATTTATACGACTTGGCCTTTTCGGGATTCTCCACGATGCTGGCCCAGGCGTCAACGGGATTCGTTTCCGATGCAAGCGCGTCCAGCCACAGACGCCACAGCTTGCCGCGCATGTACGGATATTTGATCCTCAGCGGGCTGTATTCATACCAGGAGAAGGTCGCTCCGCGCGGGCAGCCTCTTGGCTCAAACTCCGGCATATCTGCGCCGCAGGACGGATAGTCGATCTGCTGGTTCTCCCAGGTGATGATGCCGTTTTTCACGAACACCTTCCAGCTGCACGAGCCGGTACAGTTGACTCCATGCGTCGTCCGGACAACTTTGTCGTGGGACCAGCGCTGACGGTACACGTTCTCCCATTCCCGGTTCTTTTCCTCAAGAATCGACCAGCTGCCCGAGTAGCTCTCGATCGGCTTGAAGAAACGGAGACTGCGTTTTTTTTTCATCTGCGGTGAACACTCCTTTAAAGGGTTGGTGTAACCCGGATCAATTCGCATAAACGCATAAAGCTTGCGGTTATCGCACGTTACCTTCATTATGAAGCGCCCCCCGCCCGGGTCCCATTAGGGAATGTCCTATAGCGCCAGGGGAAATCCCTTGTTCCGTCTGGATGCAGTGGTTCGTCCCGCAAAAAGTGATCCCAGTCACCCTAATCCTTCCGGTTTCTGGAGTATGCTGTCTACTAAAAAAATCGGAGGTGCTGCCTGTGACGGGCGCTGAACTGCTCATTCAATTACTTAACTATCATCAAGTCGACACGATATTCGGATATCCCGGAGGGGCCGTCCTGCCGATTTACGACGCGCTGTACGATTGTTCTTCCATCAAGCATGTATTGGTCCGGCATGAACAAGCAGCCGTTCACGCGGCGGACGGTTATGCGCGGGTGTCGGGAAAAGCCGGTGTTGCCCTGGTGACAAGCGGCCCCGGCGCCACTAACGCAGTAACCGGCATCGCAAACGCCTATATGGACTCCGTACCGCTCGTGGTGTTGACCGGCCAAGTGGCAACTTCGCTGATCGGGCTGGACAGCTTCCAGGAAGTCGACATTTTCAGCATGACGATGTCGATTACCAAACATAATTTCATCGTGTTTCATCTGGACGATCTCCCCCAAATTGTGTGCCAGGCCTTTGAAATTGCGGTAAGCGGCCGTCCGGGACCGGTGCTGATCGATCTGCCCAAAGATGTGATGGCCGCAATAAGCGGGCGTCCGTATGAGCTGGCAGACTTTCAAATGGCGGCATTACACGCCAAAAAAGGATTGGAACCGGCGCACATACCCGAAGAGCTGCTGGAACAGGCCGCGGTGAAACTGAGCGGAAGCCGGCGTCCCGTCATCATCGCTGGCGGCGGATGTATGGCCGGGGATGGACCGGAGCTGCTGCGCGAATTCGCAGAACAAACCGGCATTCCCGTCGTTTCAACCCTGATGGGGCTTGGCGCTTTCCCTGCCGGGCATCCGCAGTACCTGGGCATGCTCGGGATGCACGGCACAATCGCCGCCAACCGTTCCGTTCAGCAGGCGGATCTGCTGCTCTGCCTGGGCGTCCGTTTCAGCGACCGGGTTTCGGGCAACCGGCAGGCCTTCTCCTCCCGCTCTTACAAAATTCAGGTGGACATCGATTCCGCCGAGCTGAATAAAAATATCGGGATCGACCTGCCGCTGCACGGCCGTGTAGAAGACCTGCTCCGCGCGCTGCTCTCCCCCACTTTACGCTCCCGCACTTCACTCTCCCGCCCGGTGCTTTTCCGCCCGGAAAATGAAAATTGGGCGGACTGGACCGCGCAGGCTGGCAGCCTGTCCAAGCGGGCGCCTTTTTTGCGCAGCGGCGGCAGGCTGCTGCCTCAGGAGGTGCTGCAACTGATCCACAGCTGTGCGGATGAAGATGCAGTAATCGCGACGGATGTTGGACAGCACCAGATCTGGACGGCTAATCATTATCCTTTTACCGTCCCCCGTTCTTTCGTGACTTCGGGCGGACTCGGGACGATGGGATTTGGGCTTCCGGCCGCTATAGGCGCCGCTATCGCTCAGCCGGATCGGCAGGTGGTCTGTATCAGCGGCGACGGCAGCATTCAGATGAACATTCAGGAACTGATGACCGCGGTTGAGCAGCGGCTGAATCTGAAGATTGTGATTCTTACGAATGGCTATTTGGGGATGGTCAGACAGTGGCAGCAGCTGTTCTGCGGCGGCCGTTATACGTCTGTGAAGCTGGCGTCGCCCATGTTCCCGGAGCTGGCGCGGACATTTGGCGCCAAAGGGTACCATGCCGCGGATTTCGGGGAAGCGGAGTCGGTTGTGCGCGAGGCTTGGAAAGAGGAAGGCGTTGTGGTCATGGAGTTTGATATCACGGAGGAACTGAACGTGTATCCTATGATCCCGCCCGGAGCTGCGCCGGCTTCGGTGATTGAGGGCTGAAGCTTCGGGATGCCGCGGGAAGGACATCCGCTGCAGGCAAAAACCGGGTGCAGCTGGCGCTTAGGCAAGCTGCAGTAGCCAAGAGCCGAGGGCAGCTGCTGCTTAGGCAATCTGAGCAGCCCATTGCCAGTGCCACCGCATAGACAATCTGCAGTAGCCAACTGCCACCGGACATCCGCAGCTTAGGCAATCAGAAATGCCGTCAGCAACGAAGGGGCCCGAAGAGAGGCCCCTTTTGTTGTGAGAAACTTGTCCTTTGGATTGCAGCTTCCAAGGCGGACATGCATTCAGGAGAACCGGTACCGCCCCTGCCTCTAGGCAGAGAGCGGAATAATTCGTTTTATTTCTCCCTACGCCACACATAATCGAGCAGCACGACGCCGTGATTATGCACGGGATCTTTTGCCCCGTAAACCAGCGTCACCCGTTCTTCGGCAGCCTGCTTGCGGATACGCTGTACAAGCTCCGCTTTCTTCTCACTCTCCGCAAGCTCGTGGAGATACCGCTTGCGGAATTCGCCGAACCGCTCCGGCTTGTGGCCAAACCAGCGCCTCAGTTCGGGATCCGGCGCAATTTCCTTCATCCACTCCTGGATGGCAGCCTGCTCTTTAGTCAGGCCTCTTGGCCACAGCCGGTCGATTAAGATACGGCAGCCATCTTCGTCATTCGGCGGATCGTACACCCGTTTTAGCCGCAGCTGCAGCGCGGACTTTGTCATGGCACTCCCTCCCTATTTTTACACTCAGATATAAATTACCCGCTAAAAAACAAGCAGCAGCGTCATCATCACCAGCATTGCCGAAAACCCGATCTCCGCGATGCCGCTCTGCTTCGCTTTGATGCCCCGTTTTGGCAGCAGGGCTGCGCGCACGAACAAAATGCCAAACGGCAGCATCAGCATCGGCTCGATACATCCCATGGCGGCAACAGCCGCCAAATGGTAAACCAGGGAAGCGGCGTAGAAACGCGGATTGTTTTTTTCACGGATCACCGTCTTCACATAAAACACTGTCCCGGCAAAATATACGGCGGAAATCGCAAACAATTCATGCGCATGCCACCAATTTTCCCCGCTGCCCAAATACATGACAGGATAAACAAATGAGCTGAATAACAGGACCGCTACCATATCGTTCAGGAGGGCCCGTTCGTTTTTCGCCTTGGCATAATAAGCGGGGATTAGAAAAAACGGTATCAGTGCGGCTCCATACAGGAGCAGTGCCGGACGATACCAGACGAGGGCGCACACCACAGGCAGCAGGCAGGCGCCATAGACAAGGACAGGCTGCTTGTATCTGGCCGTTTTTCCAGTCTTGATCCACTGCAGCAGCGGAAAGCTGAATAAATAAATCAGCAGCCAGCCGATAAACAGGAGCAGCTGCATCCAGCCAAAGCTTCCGGCGGACAAGCCGAATAGAAAAGGCACAATCAGCATGGCCCAGGCGCCGTGCTGGTTCGGTATGTAACTGTTCATCCTCATGGTCCTTTCATTGTCGAATAATAGAATGCCAAACAAACGCTGTGAATCCTTTAACTCAACTTTCGCAGCTGGAAAAATGGCTTAGCCCCTTGAGTGAGTAAGTAAAATTCAATAGATTTACTTGTATTGATATAAAACACCTCACTTTTTTGGTGTCATGGTAGTGCCACCAACCATGTCAACAAAAAAGGTGCGTAAATCTAGGTTACAGCAACATTCCCTGTCTGAACACAGTATCGGTTATCCAAACTTTGGATGCCTTTTGAAGCAACTCAACCTTGTCCTCCCCTATGACTTTTTTACGGACTCAGGGGACCCTATTTGCTGATTATTCAGCGTTTTGGCAAAGAGACGGACTCAGATTCACTTATTTACGCGGAGGATCCATCGTTTGGATGTTTTTGGTACGAATAACGGATTTGGAGTCCGCAAGGCATACCTAAAGCCCAAGAATTTCAGAAATAACGTCCTCTGGGTCCGGAAAGACCTCGGTATCGCGTTCGGCGGTAATCCGCTGCGGGTCTGTTACAGGAGGGATTCGTACCAGTTCGTTCAACGACAACAGCGGCAGTCGAAGACATTGTTTATCAAGTCTTGGTTCACGCTGCTCTTATTAACTCAACTTTCGCAGCCTGAGACCGGCAGCGCAACCTGAGATCGGCAGATACGGCTTGAGATCACTGGGCAAACCGGAGATCCAGTGCAGGTGTTGACTTTGGATCAGGGTGGAGAAGAACTCCCCAACCTGAGTCGCACAATATCGTTCAGATGTTCTATGAGTTGCGCCAAGGCAACTATCCAGTCCAGGGTGCTAACTTCATCGCACCGTAAGTTCCGCCGAGCGTGCGTTCGCCGCGGGCGAAGCGGTCTTTTTCTATTTTTTCAAGACGGTTACTTTATTGCGGTTAAATCCGCGCCAGGACTCGAGCTTAGCTGATTTTCGCTCTGCGAAAGTTGAGACTTTAACTTCAGCCGCAGATTCAAGCATTAGGGTAAATCCCGATTCATGAAGCCGGACAGGTTGTTTAACAGGGGGATTCCCCCCTCTCATTGTAAGGCTGCGCCGAAAAGGGACCAATCAGGGAGTTCCCTACTTTAGGCCCCGAGTACACCTACCCTCCACAACAGCGTGCAGCAGTGTGTTATACTGGGACACACCAATCTCGGAAAGGGTGAATGTCCATGGGAGGACCGGCATTGCGGCAGCTTAATGCCCATCACGCTATACATGAAGGCGGGCTGACAGGCGCAAAAGATAAAACAGAGGAATTTGAACGGTTGTTCGCCTTGGGAGAGACCGAAGCGGCGGTGCTTGCCGCAGAGCATCTGCTGGACTATTGGGAAACCCGGATTTTAAGTCATGCCGACGCGGAGGAAGAAGGCTTTTTTCAGGAGATGGAAGCCAAAAGCCCGGAGCTGGCCCAATCCGTCGTACAGTTAACCCGCGATCATGACCTGCTGCGGATCATGGTGAAGGACCTGCGGACGATGCTGGCGGAAGAAGGTCTTACGGAGGAACTGATCCATCATTTTCATGCCCTGGTGGTGGTGAACGCCATCCACAGCCGCGAAGAAGAACGGCTTCTGTTCAATTGAGCAGGGCCGTTCTTTTTTTGTGATCACATATTCCCTGTTAAGTCGATCTGAGCGCTTCCGCGTTTACTATCCGAATCCCGCGTTGACCGGTCTGCTCGATCCAGCCTTTTTCCTGAAACTCCGCCAGCTTGCGGCTTACGGTCTCCGGCGTCGTGCCGAGATAAGAGGCTAAGTCCTTTTTCGGAATTGGCAGGGTAACCGTCTCCTCTCCTCCTTCTCCCGCAAGCTCCAGCAGATAAGCGGCCAGCCTCCTCTCCGTTCCTTCACTCGTCAGACTGCCGATGTGCTTCTCCAGCCGTTCCAGCCGGTCCCCGAAGGCCTCCAGCAGTTTCAGGGCAATGGCCGGGTACTTCAATAGAAACACCTGCAAATCCTTACGGCTCATGATACACAGCTCGGTCTGTTCCATCGCTTCCGCATAGTGGTCGGCCGTAGAGGCCGCAAACAAAGCGTGCTCCCCCATAAAATCACCTGGCTCCAAAATGCGGAGCAGCTGCTCCTTGCCGGATTCAGTGATCCGGTAAATCCGCACCTTGCCTGTATGCACAATGTACAGCCGGTCCAGCGTGTCGCCGGCCTGATAAACCGGCTGATTCCGCGCATATACCGCCTGCCGTGTGGTGCCTGCGATCTCCTGCATTTGTTCAGATTCCAAGTGATTGAATATCGGCACCAGCGAAACGCAGAGCTGCTGTGTTTTACTTGCGCCAGGCTGGCCGGTCTGGCAATGTCCGCATTCCATTCAGGCATTTCCCCTTTCCGCTCTCTTGGGTCTGATAACACGCAGGACGGCCGGATACTTACGGGTTGCACCGATCCGGGTCAGCCGGACCGCGTTCAAAATGACAAGCAGCACGCTGAGCTCGTGGACAAGCATACCTGCGGCCAAAAAAATCCGCTGCAGCAGCACACCCGCCAGCAGCGCGCCCACTGTCCCCAAGGCAATCACCGTATTTTGCCGCATGTTGCGGACGGTAGCCGCGGATACATGGCGGGCATGGACAAGCGGGTCCAACCGGCCGGACATCAGGACAATATCGGCGGTTTCCATCGCTGCATCCGTCCCGCCTGCGCCAATCGCCAGCCCGACATCCGCCGCCGCAATCGCCGGGGCGTCATTGATTCCATCGCCGATCATCGCCACCCGGCAGCCCGCTTCTTTCCATTCCTGGATTTTCGCTGCCTTTTGTTCCGGGAGCAAATCGCCATACACACCGTCCAATCCTAATTGCTCACCGACCAGCCCGGCCGCACGGGCATTATCGCCGGTCAGCATGTACAGCTTCTTCAACCCTTGCTCACGCAGCCGGGACAGCACCCTAGCGGCTTCCGGCCGTATCCTGTCTGCTACGGACAACATCCCTTCAAGACGTCCGTTCACCGCGGCAAACACGACGGTATGTCCTAGCCGTTCCTGCTCGCTCGCATACTCCTCCGCTTCTGGCAGCAGCGCAATCCCTGCCTCCGCCAGCAGTCTGCGGCTGCCCGCCTCAATCCGCTCGCCGCCAGCTTCATACCGGATTCCCTGGCCTTTGACCACTTCAAGCTCAGCCTCTGCTGGCGCTGGACCGGCCAGCAGTCCCCGCGCTGCCGCCTCTTTTACGATGGTGCGGCCAAGCAGGTGTTCTGAGCCGCTTTCCGCTGCGGCGGTTTTTTGCAGCAGCGTCTCTCCATCCATTCCATAACTCTTGATGTCCACAAGGGCGGGCTGACCCATCGTCAGCGTACCAGTTTTGTCGAACACAAACACATCCGCTTTGGCCAGCCGCTCCATGCCCTCTCCCCCTTTTACCAGCACCCCGTGTTTGGCCGCACTGCCAATGCCCGCCACCATCGACACGGGAGCTGAAATGACCAAAGCGCCGGGACAAGCGATGACGAGGAAAGTTAAGGTGAACTCCACATTCCTTGTCAGCGCATAGACCAGCAAGGACAAGCCCACAACCAGCGGTGTATAGACCGCTGCGAAACGGTTCAGGAACCGCTCGGTTTTCGTCTTTTTTTCCTGCGCTTCTTCCACCAGCTCGATAATCCGGGCAAAAGCAGTGTCCTCACCAACCCGCTCCGCCTCCATCTCAATATAACCATGATCCACGATGGTGCCGCTGTAAACTCTACTGCCTGGAGCTTTGTGCACCGGGACAGGTTCCCCCGTAATATTCGCTTCATGGATATAAGCCGTCCCCGCAACAATCACACCGTCCGCAGCGATCCGCTCTCCTGAATGAATGCATACCCGGTCGCCTGCTTCGATCTCTTCCGCGGGAATGACCTGTTTAACGCCGTTTTTTATCACAGTTGCTTCTTTGGGCGTTTGATCAAGCAGTGAGCGAAGGGTGCCGCGCGTCTTCTCCAGCGTCCGGGATTCCAGATACGACCCGACAATAAACAGGAACGATACGACAGCTGCCTCGCTGTACTCCCCGATGAACAGTGCGCCAGTGACGGCAATTGTCACCAGCAGCTCGATGCTGAAGGTGCGGAAGCGAAGCGCCTTAAACGCGGTAAACGCAATCGGAATTCCTGCTGAGAGGGCGGTAATCAGGAACAAAAAAGGCGGGACACGAAGATTACCGGCCATTTGCAGGATGTATGAGACGGCGATCAACGAACCGGTGAACAGGGATAAAGCTGCTTTTTTCCTCGATGACATCATGCATCGTCTCCTTTCCTCATTATAGCGGATGCTTCGCGGTTGTCTTCGACAATACCGGATATCCAAGCTGCAAAATGATCTGTTCCAACTCCCCGGCAGAGGTTATCTGTTCGTCAAAAACAGCTTTGACCTTGCTGGAATGAAACCGGACAACCGTTTCCTTTACACCTGGCTGCTTCAATAATATTTGTTCGATTTTCTGGACACAGGACGGGCAGGATAAGGTTTCAAGTCTAAAACTAACGGTGGTCATGCGGACCGCCTCCTTGGTTGGTGTGATTTGTAATCCCATTGTAGCCCTGGGCGGCATCGGCTTCCTTGACGGTGATCAAGTTTCCCGTATTGCCAGCTTATTTTTTCTTTCCTATTCCGGAATTTCAGATTTTCTCGGTTAAAGATATGACTTTGGTCACAAATTAAGGCAAATGTGCGTGAAATCACACTGCCGCCCCGCCGGCTCCATTATTCTGTGTACTGAAAGCCATTCGTAATGAGATCAAGGGAGGAAATCACATGTTATCCCAACAGACACGCGACATTGTAAAATCGACAGCTCCCGTCCTTGCCGAACACGGTACTACAATCACTTCGGTATTTTACAAAACGATGTTCGAGGCGCATCCCGAACTGCTTAACGTATTTAATCACGCGAATCAGGCAAAAGGACGCCAGCAGACGGCGCTTGCCAACACGGTGTATGCCGCGGCGGTTCACATTGACAATCTGGAAGCGATTTTGCCCGCGGTGGTGCAGATCGCACACAAGCATGTAAGCTTGGGGATCAAGCCGGAGCATTATCCGATCGTCGGCGAATATTTGCTGAAAGCGATCAAGGAAGTGCTGGGCGACGCGGCTACCGATGAGATTTTAAATGCATGGAAGGAAGCTTACGGCGTGATCGCCGACGCTTTTATCGGGGTGGAAGCAAATATGTACAAAGAAGCCCGCGAGCAGGAGCACGGCTGGAATTTCTTCAAACCGTTTGTGGTGGACCGGAAGGTGGAGGAAAGCGGCAGCATTACTTCGTTTTATCTGAAACCGGCGGACGGCGGAGAAGTTCCCGCATACAAACCCGGCCAATATATCTCTGTACGTGTATCGATTCCCGGCGAAAAATACACCATGATCCGGCAGTACAGTCTGTCTCAAACACCGAAATCGGAAGGCTTCCGCATCTCCGTAAAAAGAGAATCGGATAACGACCCAAACGGACGCGTCTCCGTCTACCTGCATGAGCAGATTAAGGAAGGCGATACGCTTGAAATTAGCCCGCCGGCCGGTGAATTCGTGCTGGATACCTCCAAGACGACGCCTATCACCTTCTTGTCCGGCGGCGTCGGCATCACGCCGATGATGAGCATGTTCGAGACGCTTGCGGCCCAGACACCAGACCGGAAAGCCGTTTTCCTGCACGCGGCCCGCAACGAAGCGCTTGGTGCGTTCCGCCGGGAAATCGAGGAGCTGTCCAGCGGCATGAAGCATGCGGTATCCAAGTTTTATTATGCCGACCAGCCTGGCGGCACGATTACCCGCGAAGAGCTGGAGAAATACGTGGACCTTTCGGGCGAAGCTTATGTCTGCGGCCCGGTTCCATTTATGGAAGCGATGATCCGGCATCTCAAATCGCTGGGCATGCGTGACTCGCAGATCCACCATGAATTTTTTGGCCCGGCTATGAAGCTGGAGGATTAATCAACACTAGAGTCTGTACGCAAACTCATTTCAGCCATAACCTCATCGAAATCAACGCCAAAAAACCTTGAACATGCTCGCTGTCTTGTCATAGCGGGCAGCCAAGCGCCGATTGGTACAGGTTTCCGGACTCAGGGGACCCTATATTTCGATTATCCCATGTTTTGGCAAAGTGGCGGACTCATATTCACTTATCTACGCAAAGAAGCCATAGTTTGTATGTTTTTGGTACGAATAACGGATCTGGAGTCCGCAAGGCAACCCAAAACCCCA
>NZ_JBHOFD010000016.1:0-151596 GCF_046543445.1 Paenibacillus nanchangensis | reverse complement strand
ACGTAACGCAAGTTGTAAGTTTTTCCAGCTAGTCAACTTTATATTCATCGACCGGGCCGGAGTAATAATATATCACGTTATTTACTACTTATGCAACCTGTACATTTTACCAGATCGCTCCCAGCCTTTCGTATTTCTTGGCCGGATTAATAATATAACCCGTATGAGCTTTGGTTTCAACCAGTAATCTTTACCACAGGAGCAATACCTGCGTTCGGATGCTCGGATGCTCGGATGCTCGGATGTTCGGATGTTCGCATATCCGGGTCTCCGGGTCTACGGGTTTCCGGGTGGCCAGATACTCGGATGTTCATCTGTTCAGCCATTCAGCTGCACACCGCTATACTTCCGCCAGCGTATCCGAATTTGCTTTTCCACTTCAAACCGAGTATATAGCACCTCATTCAATAATTAGAATCGCACCTTTATATAGAAGCAGAAACGCACAGGCTCAATATCTCGGTCTTCAACCTCATCTCTGTCCTCATCTGCAGGAACACGGCTTTCCTCTCAGCATCGCACATGCTTGCGCTTAAATCCAAGCTGCCCTTTGCCGACGGCCTTTTGAATGTTGTCATAAGCGTTAATGAGTTTGCTTTTGGCCTGCGCCCGCCCTACTTCTACCGGTCCCACTCTGCGCGCGGTCTCCACCGCCTGGTCATGCAGAGGCTGATAAGACACCGCCACAGTATACAAAAAGTTATTCATGGAATACCGGGTACGCTCCGGCGCATCGTGAATCGTATTCTCCACCTTGTTCAGCATCCCGGCAATTTTGTCTTCGGCAAACTCCCGATCCGGACGGCTCCCCAGCAGCCAGCAGTAGCAGCTCCAGCCGCCGGACATCCGCAATTCTTCTCCGCTGGCAATCCACTTATCGGCGACCTGCTGCGCAATATCCGCTTCCGCCAAAGTTACAGCTACTACATAATCGGACAGCATATAGAAGTAAGCCGCATCCATCCACCTGTCATAGTCTGCTTCTGTCATCCCATTCGGGTCGGCAATAATGCCCGCAAAATACATGGCGTCGTAGTTACCTGTCGCGTACAGCTCTTCGGCCAGGGGCTGATTGATTTTGATTTTTCTGAAAATCGGTTTCATTGCACCGGTAGCGACACCAAACAGCGGCTCACGCGCACCGTTTGAGAGGTATATTTTTTTGGTCCTTTCTTTGCCGAGCGCTTCCAGCTCCTGCATGACCATCTCCAAATTCATGGGTTAGCTCCTCCTCGTTAATCGAAGTATGCTTTGCATTAAGACAAGCAGTTAGCTGCTTAGAGAAAGTGTACTGTACGGAGTCGCCTACAGCAAGCTGAAGTCCCTTTTCGCCACCCAAAAATTCCCGTCAGTACACCGATCTTACCAGTGTTTCAACATACGCACTTGGGGTTAATATAATTTGCTTTATGTATCTAATCTTATGTATCTTAGGTATCCGGCCCTATAAATCCGCTTCATACATCATTAAAAACATACACTGAACAGCACTGGAGGTTGATTATGCATCGCGTAAACTTAGACCAAAACTCGTTTAACGGTCAGGTATTCCAATATGCCTCCTTTGGGATTGCTCTTTTTTCTCCCGACGGCTTGATCCTGACCGTCAACCCCGCTATGGAACGAATCTTCGGTTACACCAAAGAAGAATTTGACGGCAGACAATTCGGCAGCTTCTCCCATCCTGACGAATCAGTTAAATCTATAGATGATCTAAAGAGATTGATGGGCGACACTGAGCTCGAAATCCAACTGGAACAACGCTACCTGCGAAAAGACGGCATGTGCATTTGGACGCTTTTGTCCGTCCGTTTATTCCGGGACGAGAACTTAAAGCCGCTTTATTATATCGCTCAAGTTATCGACATCTCCAAGCAAAAGGAATCTGAGCTGCGGCTGCAGGAAACCGTCGAACGCTATACGTCACTTAAGAAATATAACCATGATGCGGTTTTATCGTTCGATTTAAAAGGAAGGATTATCAACGGAAACGCGATGGCCGAAAAACTTACGGGCTACGAAATTGAGTCCGAGCTAATCGGCATGGATCTTGGCAACCTGATCGGACAGCCTAATGTTGACCGCATTTTAGCGGATGCGCTTCACGACAGTACCATTGAGCAGGAGATTGATATCCTTGTGGGCAAAGACGGCAACAGCGTTGAAGTGCTCACAAGCATCGCTCCGATTTTTGTGAATAACCAGAACATCGGCTTCTATCTGATCTGCAAAGATATTTCCGAGCAAAAAAGGCTGGTGCTTGCCAAAGAGGCTGCCGAAGCGACCAATAAAGCCAAAAGTGAATTTTTGGCGATGATGAGCCATGAAATCCGAACGCCGATGAACGGGATTATCGGAATGACTGAACTGCTGCTGGATGCCCAGCTTAGCGATGAGCACAGGGATTATGTGGAGATTATTAGAAGAAGCGGGGATACGCTCCTTGCCATCATTAACGACATTCTCGATATCTCTAAAATTGAAGCGGGAAAAAGCGAACTCAGTGAAACTACCTTCGATTTGCGCCACTGTATCAAAGACAGTTTGTCCGTTCTGTCAGCAAAGGCTGATGAGAAGAAACTGGGGTTATCCTATACGATCCATCATGACGTTCCCGATTACATTTACGCCGATGCCGACCGTCTGAAGCAGGTGCTGATGAATCTGCTCAGCAATGCGGTCAAATTCACGGAAACAGGAAACATCTCGGTCGAAGTGAAAAAAGCAAAGGAAGAGCAGCTGTTGGAGTTTACCATCACCGATACGGGGATCGGAATTCCGCCGGACAGGCTGGAGGAGATTTTCGAACCGTTTTCGCAAATTGACAGCTTTATGATGCGGAGACACGAAGGAACGGGGTTGGGGCTTGCCATCAGTAAAAGAATCGTGGAGCTGATGGGCGGGGATATCCATGCCGAAAGCACCGGGGAAAACGGCTCGTCCTTCCACTTCACCATCCGCTTGCACGAAAAAACGGCAAATGACGTGCATAAAACGGAGAATGATACCATAGCAGCCGGTTCGGCAAAAATTTTGATTGCCGAAGATAATCCGATCAATACGCTTGTACTGAAGAAAATGCTCGAAAGAATCGGACATCAAGTTACGGTCGCCATGAATGGCGAAGCTGCGATCAAGGCGGCGGTCCAAGACAATTATGATGTTATCTTTATGGATATCCATATGCCGGTGATCAACGGCATGGATGCGACGCGGGAAATCAAGGAAAAACTGTCGTCCGCAAAACATCCGCGTATTATCGCGGTTACCGCGAATGCGCTGAAAGGCGACCGCGAAAAATGTTTGGCGGCAGGGATGGATGACTATATCAGCAAGCCCGTAAAACTTGAGACATTGACCAAAGTCCTGAATCAACATGTCCGGACGCTTTCCCGGATTTAAGCTGTTTATATGCAAAAGAGACCTGCCGTAACGCAGGTCTCTTTTGCATTTTCAACCGAAAGCCAATGCGCAGGACAATAGGTCATCCGAGGCCAGGTAACGGAGCGGCCGGATGTGGCGGCTTCCAGCATCTTGGAAGGCAAAGTGTCTACCGTAAGACCGTTTGGTCTGCCATGCATTGCTTGCAGCAAACCGGCACATAACAGCGGTAGACAAAGAAATGCAGCGCCCCAAACGCCAATACAGTCAGCAGCGCAAAACCAATGCTAATTGTACCGTATCCATACGTATGGTGGAGGAAATAACTGTAGGCTAACGCCATCAATCCAGCGTATCCAACTGGGATCGAAAACATCACCCGTATTTTTTGCCGGACCATTGTTTGCATTTCCTTCTCTAGCAGGCCGATACGGAATAAGGCGCGGTATTTTTTTGCATCCTCCCGGGATTCCATTTTTAGTTTGAAATGAACCATGGTAATCGCGGAAAAGTACAGCAGCAGGCCTACATAAAGA
This sequence comes from Paenibacillus nanchangensis, assembly GCF_046543445.1. Lineage (NCBI taxonomy): Bacteria > Bacillati > Bacillota > Bacilli > Caryophanales > Paenibacillaceae > Paenibacillus > Paenibacillus nanchangensis. The sequence goes on along the minus strand of NZ_JBHOFD010000016.1, from coordinate 147,679 downwards.
ATCGTAAACATCAGGAAATCGGAGCTCTGCTGCGCGGTCCGGTAAGCCTCTATGCGCGAACTCACATGGTAAAAGCCGTTTTCTGTTTGAACTCCGTTTCTCTCAGCCAGCCTGGCTGAAATCACATTAACGATCCCTTCCGAATGACGCCAATCCGCAAAGTTATACAAATGCAGCGTTCCTTGGATTTTATAATCCTTGCCATAGGCTGCAATCCAATCAAAATCCTCCGGCCGCACCACAAGAATATCGCCTGAAATGGTGTTCACTTGTCCAAATAAAGGGTCCATCACGTTGTCCTGCAAAGCAAAAGTCCTTGCGCCCGCACTCGAATCCATCTGAAGAACGGAGGGCCCCGGGCCCAAAGGACGGTCATAGCCGTCATTGGGATCATAGGGATACACATGGATAAAGGAACCGGGCTGAATACTGTAGTTTTTCGCCAATAAGGTATTGATATCCTCAACATTAAATACTGTATAAACATTGTTTCGTAAAAATTCCACGCGGTCCGTCTGCAGAATGGAATTGTCATGTTCCTCTGTAATCCGCTGCACTTCATGGTCTCCCAAAGGGTGAAAGCTGCCTTTGACCTCAGCAAACGCCATGTGATAAGGATGATACACGAAGGCATTATGTTTCAAACTCGGATAGGTAACGAAGCTGAACATGACAAAAAAGAGAATCCCGAAAAAAATCCAGGTGGTGACAAACAACGTCATCCTGTTTTTGTGGTAATTATAGGTGATATCCGAAAACAGGAACAAATGCTTGATGTAGGACTGGGGCCTTTTTTGCTTATAGTTATTGATCCACGCTTCTGCGTTAAACAAGATTAACAAGGAGTCCGCGGCACACAATAACAAGCTGAGCAACCAGACATTGTCGTGGCCAGCGTAGAACCAAATCATCAGACCGAAAGAGACAGCGGTGAGGCCTAAGCCGGCTGCAGACAACCAAAGCCTGGAGGAGCGTCCGCTCTCTGCCCTCTCTGTAAACTTTATTCTCTCAAGAATTGTGCTTCTAACACTTCCCAGCAGGTTGACCAAAAAAAAGAGCGCATAAATCCCCACAACATATATCGCAGTCATTTGATAGGCTGCAAACGAAATGGAAAGGGGAAGGCCCTGGATGCCGATTCCATAATGGATCACGCCCCAAAAGAGAAAGGACAGCAGCGTCCCCGCCCCCAGCCCGCTCAACAAAAACAGAAGGCATAACGCTATATTCTCCAGCAGGACATACTTTCTCATCTCGCGTTCCGTCATTCCAAGGGTTAGCAGAATGCCGTAGTCATGTGACCTCATTTTCCTAAAAACGTTTTGAGTGAAAGGAATAAACAAGCAGGTGAAGAGAACGACCAGCATCGTTGGAGCAAAAATGTTACTGGAGATCATGGGATTTACAACGGTTGGGTCTTTAAATTGTTTATTAACCGCTATCGAGATAAAGCTGTACAAAACTGCAACGGAGACAAGATTGCACACGATGAACAGCCGGTACTGCCGGATATTGGCCCTGAACATCTTAAAGGCGATCATCCGAAAGGTCATCCCCCGTCTCCCCCTTTCCTTGCTGCAGAACGTCCAGAATTTCATTCATAAACGTCCTTTTGTCACCCTGCCTGCGGATTTCCCCCTTCACCGCCCCGTCCTGAAGAAAAATCACCCTTTCGCAATGTTGCGCGGAAAAAGGGTCATGCGTAACCATTAAAATCCCCGCCTTATGTTCCCTGTGAATGAACTCCAGATAAGCCAGCACATTTTCAGAGGAGCGTGAATCCAAATTGCCTGTGGGCTCATCAGCCAATAACAGCTTGGGCTCATTAATCACAGCCCGGCATAATGCGGCTCTTTGCTGCTGCCCGCCTGATATTTCATACGGGTAACTGTCCAGAACCGAGTCAATACCCATCTTTTGCGCCAGCTGTTCCACAGCGTTGTTCTCCAGTTTTTCCGCATCGTTGTTAAGAATCAAAGGGACCATTATATTTTCCTTCACCGTTAAGCAGTTCAGCAGATTAAAGTCTTGAAAGACCATGCCGATATGGTTTCTGCGAAACAAAGCGCGTTCATTTGTACTCATCTCGCAGATATTCCGGCCGGAAATATAAATATCTCCTTCCTCACATCTGTCGATGCCTGACGCTACGTTTAATAGTGTCGTTTTTCCACTGCCCGAGGTTCCCATAATCCCAACAAATTCATTTTCCTTCAGAAGAATATCGACATTGTTTAGGGCTATGGTGCTCTGCTTCGAGCCCGTCGAATACGCCTTACGGACCCGTCTCATTTCCAGTGCGTGCATGATGCTCCCTCCCCTTTGCCGCCAAAAACGCTTGTTTCATGAATTATATTCCTGTTTATTATCTGCACCAGTGACCTACGATACATTTTTCAGCAGGCATAGGCACAAGCACAGGCGCAGGCACAGGCAAAGGCATAAGCACAGGCATAAGCACAAGTACAGGCAGAAGCACAGGCATAAGCACAAGTACAGGCAGAAGCACAGGCATAAGCACAAACCACCTGTTCATCCGCCCCTTAATATCGCACAAAAAAAACTCCCCATTGGGGGAGTTCCTTACGCTGTCACTACAACAGCTTCCGCCGGCTCCGGCTTATATACGTTGTACAGGTTATAGAAAAACTGGCGGCGGGACATCAACTCAGCGAACGTGCCCTGCTCCACAATCTCTCCGTTGCTGTAATTCATTCACTCTACTCCTGAAAAGTCAGCACATTATTTTCTATAAATGACTCCTTTTCGACTATCTTCCTCTTATAATTCCTTACTTTGGCATCATCTTTTTCACCTTGAAGCGCAAAAAAACAATCTCGCGTTTCATCAGAAATCCCCCAAAATTCTTGCATAACCAAGGAAGTGTGCATGTAGCTTTCTTCACCATCTTTATAAATCCCAAAGTCGAAAAGCTGTTCCTTTACCTGCTCATATAGTTGTGTACCAACATAGGGAACATTAATATTTATCACATAATTATCTGCTTCCAAGGCTTTAAAAAAAGGTAACATCTCTTTATAATCCTGATCAGTGAACCCTGGGCACCCGAGCAAAATATAGGCTGTCCGTTTGATTCCCGCCTTTGCTGCCATCCGGAACGCTTCCTTGACTTCATCTAAACGGATGCCTTTCCTCACCGTGTCTAACATTTTCTGGTTGGCCATTTCTACACCAAACTTCAAATGCACACAACCCGACTGCTTCATCTGATCAAGGATATTTTGCCTCACACAGATGTCAACTCGCGCTTCAGCCCACCAGTGAAATGCCGGGTATTCTTCTTTAAGTTCAATCAATAATCTAAGCATTTCTGAGGTGCGTTTGCCCAGACCCGGCAAAAAAATCATATCTGAGAAGTAGAATCCAAATACATGCAGATGTTCAATGCGGTAACGGATTTCGCTTACAAAACGTTCGGGAGACATAAAGGAGACATTGCTGCCCCGCAGCGAAGGCTGATAACAAAAAGTGCAGCGTTTGGGACATCCACGCATAGACATAATGTAGTCCCAATCTTCCGGATTACTCTTCTGTGCTAGATAAGAATCTGTCAGAATAGGAAGATCATTTAATTGCTGAACCCATTTCACGGGCAGCGCACCTCTTGCACCCTCCTCTACTACCGAAATCGCAAGATCCTCGCCTTCCCCAACAATGACGGCATTCAAATCTTCCATGTCCTTCGGCTTGGCATGCTTGAGCAAATGTCCATAACCAATGCAGGTAACCGCATCCCCCCATCTTTTTTTTATCTCTTTTGCCAGGTATGCACAGGACTGTGTACTTCCAAGCTCGACGGTAGGCATCAGAACATCACCTACACCAATAAACACATATTCAGGTTGGAAGCTCTCCAGCTCGTTTATTACCCGGTCAAAGCTTTCATGCCCCCGGATGCAGCGCTCCTGCATAAGCCAGCTGTTCATGGTCATACTATACCTTTCCGTATAATCATGATCATCCGGGGCATAATCGCCATTTATTAACGTGACTGCATGCCCTCTGCGATATAATATCTCTGCTATGTAATGCATAGCAGGACTGATTCTATTATTTTTTGACTCAATAAGCCGATAAAACGGAGGAATGATACAGGCTACTCTTTTACTATGACGATCTGCCATTGTTTTCGCCCTCCATTATTAAATTTTACTGAAACTAAGGTCTGAAGCAGAGCGGATAGAAGATTGAGCTTTAGCCGCAGAACCAGGAGGTGTTCCAAATCTGGCACCCAAAAAACTTGCTGAGAATTGGGGCATCCAGCCATGAGCATTAAAACGGCCATTCCGGTCAAAACCGGCAATTAACATGCCCGAACGGTCATACCTTCCCCTGGGCAACCAAATCCAGTATTCCGAATCGGGAGTACTCCCAGTCAGAAATCTTACTCTCGAAACAAAGAGAAGATATCTTTCCAAACTAAAATTGAGTTCCCCTTTGTCTTCAGCTAAATGTGCAACCTCAATCCCTGTTTGTTTCATAAACGAAGGAGACAGCGAAGCCGAGGTCCGCATCCAGCAATCTTCCTGCTCCGTAGCAGCCGTCACCAACGGGTCTTTTAACGCCCAGCTGGAGATTCTTGTAAGCTCACCAATCTGTTCCCGCGTGATGCCCTTTGGAATGCACAATATAATCTCTCCGTTTTCTCTGGCTGAGCAAACCTCATCTCTTGTAAAAGGACACGGAGACAGCTCAAATTTTCTGCCGATAATCTGCTCTACACCCATCCCGCGATACCAAGATTCAAGTTCCAATCTCAGCATTTCCGGATCATCCGGTGAATGGTCGAGATTTGCGGTAAACCTTTTGAGATCGGTCCGCTGAAGCACATTTGCGGTCAGCATATTGTCTATCAGCTTGAGCATTTGGCTTTTTGTGTTCTCCATTTAAATAAACCTCCTGTGCTTCTATATCTTGTAATATTCATAGATTTTATTGTCTGCCGCACTTAGCCAGCGATTTAAACGCAAAGGCGATATGTCCAATGTTTGTGCCGAACCTTTAGCTATTTCTTCACTAATTAGGAGTCCTGCAGCGGGACTATGCATAAAACCATGCCCGCTAAACCCAGATGCATGGTAAAATCCTTGAATGGTGCTATCTGCACCCAGTACCGGATGGGAGTCAGGCGTATCGTCATAATAACCTCCCCAGCAGGATTTAACGGTTGCATCCTGAAGACGAGGAAGCCGCCGGAGAGCTGCCTCCAGATGTGTAATTTCCCATTCCGGATCCGAGTAGTTATCATCCGGATCTCCGATTATCCCTGCCGCAGAGGACTTATTAAGGCCCGTCAACAGTCCACCTGTCTCCTTATGAAACCCTAAACCCTCCCTGGGAAATACAACAACGGGAAAATCGGCAGGCAGCCATGGAAGCACATCTGTGACTAACAACTGCTGATGGCAAGGTGTTACCGGCAGCTCAATTCCTGCTTTAGCTGCCACTAATTTAGACCAGGGACCCGTAGCATTTACAACAATTCGCGAAGTGATCGTTCCTTTGGACGTGACAACCTGTTGTACCGCGTTACCGTCAGTAATAATGTCTGTTACAGCAACTCCAGTATAATATCTGACACCAAGGTCCCTGGACAGACGAATATACGTGCTGGTAATCTTATTGGGATCGACCAATCCATCCTGTTTGTTGTAAGTTGCACCGACAACGTCCTCCAAAACAAGCATTGGCAGCTTCTTTTGAACCTGCTCAGGCTCCATCCATTCCGTCTGTACTCCCAACCTTTGCTGCAGCAGCATGGCATCGTAAAATTCGTTAAGATTATCCTGTTCCGTGAAAATAAACATATATCCGCATCGATCCATTTCCTCCTTAACGAGATTAAACGGATCGAGTTCCTCTAGTAACCGGAAACTTAACTTGGACAACTCAATATTAATTTCTGTTGTAAACTGGCTTCGCATCCCGCCTGCGCAGATCGATGTGGTTGCCCCACCCAAACTTTCGCCTTTTTCAAGCACTACCACGTCAGTTATCCCTTTTTGGGCTAAATAGTAGGCTGTGCATGCCCCCACTGCCCCAGAACCAATAATAATTACTTCACATTTTTCGGGTATCACGAGGAAACCTCCTTTGCTTCTATTCTGCTTGTTCCAGCTCCTAGCTCTTTCAAAAGCGCTGTCAATAAAGTTTGCTCATGCTCCGCGATATTTTCTACAGTGCGGGCAGCAATCCGCAGCAGATTAAGGTTAGGCTCAAGATGATATTTCACCAATATGTTTCTTAGAATTAAAGTAGTTTCGTATATATCCTCGTAACCTCTGCTAATAAAATTAGATAGGTCATAGCCGTGCTGCGACAAGTATTGAAGTCTGCTAACCATGCACTTTTTATGCTCCCAAAGCAAATGAAACGGACGGACACAATAGAAAGTTTCACTGCGGGCCAATCTTTCTAAATAGACTAACATTGCTCCATACACTTGCATTCCCCAATAGGAACCTTCAATAGCTTCCGTTACTGTTATTCCGGCCCTTGGCTGGCGCGAATAGTAATAGTCCTCAAAAGCTGTGGTCAACGAAAGCAGCTTAAAAGGAACTTCACCTGTATCATTTATCCGGACAGAACGAATCGATAACTGCTGCAATGATTGGCCGTGCAGGGATTGTATAAGCTGATTGACCGGAAGTTCATGAAACTCAAAAACATTATCATAGTCCGAGCCGGCAATACTAAAGGTATGATGGAGTTCCTCGTAACCGTATATAATAAATTTCCTTTCAAAATGATCCTTGTTAAAGTAATGCTTACCTTCTAAATAAAACTCATCCAGGCTTATTTCGACATATTCCTTTTCTTCCAGACAATCCACAATCTGTTGCACAGCATTATGTTCGGAACCAAGTTGGATTGTCTTCATCTCCAAGTAGGGAAAATGTCCCAACATCTGCTCGGGCGACACAAATTCAAGATCCATCACGTCCAGATCTTCACCGAGGTATAAATGCATATAGTGATTATGCAGCCAATCCATACTTCTGGAGCAAACTCCTGCTACACTGAGTAGATGAGAGCTATTCATACTACTGTTTACCACAGGATACTTAATTGGCAGTTTAGGCATCTCCAGCACGCCCTTCGTCCGCCTTACTCCAGAGGTATGCTGTTAAGTCTCCGACTGTATGGAAATGATCCGGTACTAATAAATATGGATCAAAATCCAAGTGCAGCATTTGCTCTACAGCAACGATAAACTTAATGTAAGTAAGCGAGTCCATTTCTAAATCCGTGAATGTACTTTCGGACGCCAAGGAAACTTCAGGTTTCACAAATTGACGCAGCAAACCCTCTACCTGCTGTTGTAGTTGGCTCATCATATCCTCCCACCCATGACTTATTTCTGCCTTAACACTCCTTCGCCTACCTGTAAAATCTCTTCCAATGACATCCCTAGTTGGGCTAACACCGACTTTGTGAGCTGTCCCTTGGCTGCGGCAACCGATGGTTCAGTCAGCAAGTCCGCCATTCTCGAAATGGTGAACTCCCCCAGATACAACTCCATAATAGTTACACTGGCATTGAATTTTTTGTTGACAGCACTAACCAGCTTCAGAGCCAATAACGAGTGTCCGCCCAGATCAAAAAAATTCTCAGATATGCCAATTGGACGGTCTTCCAGCCCCAACAGCTCTTGCCAGATGGACACTATCGCTGCTTGAAGCTCATTTTTAGGAAGTTGAACGGCGCCAGCCGCCTTCGCTCCTGGATCAGGCATAGGGAGGGCATGACGGTTAATCTTGCCATTTCGGTTCAACGGAAACTGCTCAAGTTGCATAAAAATGCCGGGAATCATATAAGTCGGCAAATAGGCTCCCGCGTAACTCCGCAGCTCAGCAGCGGCCACTTCTTCATCGCTTACATAATAGCCAATCAAAATCTGACCTCCGTCATTTAACTTCTGCGGATGGACAAGAAACTCCTTAATGCGGCTGTACCCGCGGAAAACGGCCTCAATTTCACCTAACTCAATTCGCGCACCGTTAAGCTTAATTTGGTGATCTGTTCTTCCCCCGTAAATAATCGTGCCATTATCGAGAAACTTGCCCAAATCGCCTGTGCGGTACAGGCATTCAGATGGATTTTTGGAATAAGGATTTGGAACAAAACAGCGGGAGGTCAGCTCCTCGTTTCCGATGTATCCCAGGCCTACCCCTATTCCCCCAATACATATCTCACCATAAACTCCGACAGGAACAGGCAGTAAATTTGTATCCAAGATGTAGATTTGTAGATTAGATATTGGCTTGCCGATAGGCACACTTGAGAGATGATCTTTTTTCTCCGCGCAATCCCACCAAGTCACATCAATGGCGGCCTCAGCGGGTCCATACAAGTTGAACAAATGTGCGCCGGATTTAGAAAAAAAGGAATCACGTAACGCGGTGCTCAGTTCTTCTCCACTACAAATGACATTCTTAAGTGAAATACAGCGTTCTACACGATAGGAGTCTATAAAAAGCTTAAGAATGGCCGGGACAAAATGAATCGTCGTAATTTGCCGCTCGACAATTATATTGCCGATATACTCGGGATCATGCTGCTTTTCCGGGCGGGCCAACACCAGTTCCGCACCATGCAGAAGCGGCCACAGTAGTTCCCATACCGCCACATCAAAAGTGAGTGGTGTTTTCTGCAGTACCTTATCGGTTTCATCCAGGCCGAACTGCTGCTGCATCCAACAGAGCCGGTTGCATAATCCCCCGTAACTGTTCATTGCGCCCTTCGGGGTTCCTGTCGAACCCGATGTATAGATCACATAGGCTAAATCGCTGGGTTCTGCAGACTCATTGCGTACGAGCTCATAGCTAATGTCAGGCGGATACGAGGAAATACCAGAAACAACCACATCATGCATCCCGGCAAACAAATTGGCATATTGTTCTTGGGTAATTATTAGTGCACACGAGGATTCCCAAATCATATGGTTTAAACGTTTGAGGGGCAGCTGGGGATCAAGCGGCATAAATGACCCACCGCATTTGAGCACCGCCAGAATGGAGATCACCAGTTCAAAAGACCTCTCCATACCTAGACCAACAATGCTATTGCGTCTAATCCCTAGTTGCTCCAGTCTCACAGCAAGCGCATCAGAAGCCAAATCAAGCTCTCTATAACTCAAGCTCTTCTCTCTGCCAATGGACACTGCCTGAAGTTGGCCATGCTTCGCAGCTTGTTCCTTAATCTGGCTGACTAATCTTCTGCTATCCAGACGGCCGAAATTCGTACCCGTATCGTTCCATTCGTAGATCACCTGATGGATCTCTTCCTCTGTTAAAAACATGTGGCTGTGTATCGCAGCCTCCGGCCGCCGCAGCAGCTGTCGTAGAATGTTCATGTAATGGCGATTGAATTGCCACAATAAAGCTTCGTTCCACTTATCGTTGCTATATTCATAAAATACCTGTACGCCGCTTCCAGTATCATTGAGCCCGACTGTCAGATTAAATGCTGAGGAGTTTTTTCCTGCCTTTAAAGCTTCTGCTGATAGTTTTGACAGCTCCACATTTGCTGCGCCGCTCTGCACATAAGTAAACATCGTTTGAAACAGCGGATTTTCCCCGGGAGTGCGGTCCAGATGCATAATGCTGACCAGCTTATCGAACGAGACATGTTGATAAGCTATTGCCTCATTAATTGTTTGTTTCTCTTTGTTCAATACTTGAAGGAAGCTATCCTGTATCTCTACGTTGGTTGTGAGCGGCAAAGTATTGGCAAAAAAGCCGATAAGGTGCCTTAACTCCAGACGGTTACGGTTAGCCATCGTCGACCCTATAATCAGGTTAGATTGGCCGGTATATCTAAACAATAGAATCCGGTAAGCTGACAGCATTATGTTATAAACTGTGAATTCAGGGTGGAGTGATATAAAATCCAACATTTCATTATAGATATCCAGCGGCATATCCGCTCTGTAATCGCATTCCAATTCGGTCGGCCCGGCAGTCTCAGCCGCTGCCGCAAGATTTAAATCAAGCCGCGTATCCGCTGAAGCCAGCTTGTTGCTCCAATAATCCATTAGAGTTGAATTGCCGGCGTTTGCAACATATCTCTGTTCCCATACTGCATAAGCAGAATATTGTACCGGCAATTCCGGCAAACTTGCCAACCTGCTATTTTCCAGTGCATTGTAAATTTCCGCGAATTCATTTATAAAAATATCCAAAGACAATGCATCCGCGATGATGTGATGAAAACGAAATACCAGCAAATGCTCCGTTTGACTCACCTGGCCCAATGCCGCCTCAAATACAGGGCCTCCATTTAAATTAAATGGTTTGTTAGTCTCCGCCGCTACCCATTCAAGTGCCAGTGTCTCCAGATCCGCTTCAGAACTGTCCAACCGCTCAATTCTTATGGCTGCCGGCCGCGGAACCGTCTTTTGATAGGGCTCACCGTCTTTTTCGTAAAACACAGTGTCTAAAATCCGGTGTCTGTCTTTCAAAATACCCAGACTTCCAATTAGGAGTTCAGTATTCAGGCTGCCTCTCAAACGGTATTGTATGGTCATGTTGTAAGCGGAATCAGCAGGGTCCAATTGATGCAAAAACCATAATCTCCGCTGAGCGCCGCTCAAGGGGATATCAGCTACGTCGGAATCAGCATGGATAGGAGGGAGGCGTCTGTGCATTCGCTCCGCTTGCAGCAAAGCCTCCCAATAAGATAATGCGCTGGTCATCCTTCATCCTCCCGATTCTTGGGATCGAATATAATGCCATCAGGAAACAGCACCGTCTTGGATTAATGCATTAAGACAGTTGATAATCGTCAAGGGAGACTCAAAAGTCTCTGGAGTAAGGTAATTATCCGGTATCTGTACCCGGAAGGCTTCCTCCAAATCGTACAGCAGATACAACGCCCGAAAAGAATTTACTCCCCATTCAGTTAAGCTTCTGTTCAAATCTGCCGCCTGGACCGGCTCTGTTAATTCCGTTGAGGGTGAGGCTGCATTTTTGCGGATCAGTTCCATTACCGTCGTTTGAATATAGACCTCGTCTCTGTTCATTACGGTTCAATCCCCTCGTTTCCCGTATTATTTTTCAATTAAGAAGTTGCCGACAGCCAGAGCATCCATGGCAGAAGTGTAAAATGTTTTAATTGCGTCGTACGGAGTTTCGCATACCGGTTCTCCCCGTGTGTTAAGCGATGTATTCATAATCAGCGGAATTCCGGACAATTGATGATGTTCAGCAATAAGCTGATGCCAAAGCGGATTTGCTTCTTTTCGGACCGTTTGCGGTCTGGTCGATCTATCCACATGTACAATGGCGGGAACTGCCTGCCTTCTCTCCTCTTTGACAGTGTAGGCTTTCAGCATATAGGGCGAATACCGCGCCTCCTCAACCAGCCAATCTGAATGTTCATTCAGTATACTTGGAGCCAACGGGCGCCAGGATTCTCTGAATTTGATTTGCTGGTTGACCCTCACATAGGACTCGTAGCTAGCGGGACTGGCTGCTATGGACCGATTGCCTAATGCCCTTGGTCCCATCTCAGCTGCGCCTTGGAACCAGCCAATAACCTTCCCCCTGTCAATCAGCTCTGCCGCCTGCCGGCAAATATCGGATGAATAGTTATACTTCAAACCCAGCTTGTCCATTACTTCAGCGATATGGTTATCATCATAGGAGATTCCCCAGTAAGGAGTCTTCAGTCTCCCTTTCACAGGAAGAACGGAATGCCCTTTCGACACCATCATTGCAGCGCCGATACATCCCCCAGCATCATTGGTTGCTGGCAAAACGAAGATATCTTCAAAAATCCCGAGGCGTTCCAGCCTGCCATTTGTCGTACAATTAAGAGCTACGCCTCCGCCTAACACCAAATTTTTGCTATTGCTTTGCCGGGCAGCTTGGCGGCAAAGATGCACTATAGTATCTTCCAGCGCCTGCTGTGCCGATGCGGCAATATTTTTGTGGACTTTGTCGTACTCCACCGTATAGTTCAAACCGCCGTACAATGTATTGCTGCTATACTTTCGCTTAGGGGGATCACCGAATTTGCGGTACATCTCTTTCATCCACATTCGCGTCAATTTGTTATACTTATCCTCCAACCCAAGCGAACTGTCCGGTTCTCCAATAGGTATTTCGTATCCGTCCTCCGTCAACCGTATAGCAAAGTCATAGACCGGCTCTCCGTAGGAGGCCAAGCCCATCAGCTTCCCTTCTCCCGATGACCCAAGCTGTAAATAATCGCTGACAATGGAATAAAAGAACCCGAGCGATTGCGAGATCCCGTACTCCTGCTTAATCGCAATGTCCTCATTTTTCCCATAGGCTATTGTGGTAGATATGTCGTCGCCTTGTCCGTCCATGACCAAAATCACCGCATCATCAAATCCGGATAAATAGTACGCACTTGCCGCATGACATAAGTGGTGGCTGACCGAAACAATATCGGGCATTTTTTTGCCTATAAACATCGGATGCTTCTTGAACTTCTCCAATATCCCCAATTCCTCAGCTTTTTGCGGATCCCATGATAAAGCGATCAGATCAATATCTTCAAAAGCAACGCCAGCTTGGGTCAGGCAATTGAGGACCGATAAAACCGGCGGCTCCCCATAAGCATGTTTTTTCCGGCTAAACCGTTCTTCTTCGGCATAAGCAACCAGATTGCCGTCATGCACTAAACATGCCGCTGAATCATGTCCTAAACCGCCGCTTAGTCCAAGAATTAACACATGAACTCCCCCTTAAAGTTTTGTCGATATAGATTGAGAAGCTGGCCAACAATACGGCCTGTTTTGGAATTCATGATTGCCGCAACGGTTTCCGGCGTACCTTCGCCTAGAATTTCTCCCCCTTCCAACCCTCCTTCCGGACCCATGTCAATAATCCAGTCCGCCATGGCTAGGACATCGGTATTGTGCTCGATAACAACGACGGAATTTCCTGAATCGACCAACTGCCCAAGCATATCAATCAGCTTAATCACATCATGGGGATGCAGGCCTGTTGTAGGTTCATCAAGTAAATATAAGGTATGATGTCTGCTGCTCTTGGAGAGCTCTCTGGCAAGCTTCACCCGCTGAGCCTCCCCTCCGGACAAGGTTGTTGCCGGTTGCCCGAGAATCAAGTAATCCAGCCCGATACGGCACATCACATTCAGCTTGTTGTATACGGATGGTTCATCCTCAAATAGCTCCATCGCTTCTTTTACTGAGCAGGCTAATACATCCGAAATGGTATGGTTTTTGTACTTTACATCCAATATTTCCGGCTTAAATCGTTTGGACCGGCAAACGGGGCAAGGTGCCTCAACCGACGGCAGGAATTGCAAATTCACCTGCACTACTCCTGACCCTTGGCAGCGTTCGCATCGGCCGCCGGGTACATTGCTCGAAAAGTGTTTGGCCTGAAGGTTACGCCGTTTCGCCTCGGGCAGCGAAGCGAAGATGTTTCTTATCGCCGTGTAGACATCCGTGTAGGTTGCTGCGTTGGATCTTGCTGTCTGGCCGATAGGGGATTGGTCAAAACTAATAACCTTATGCACATTCTCCCAGCCTGTAACCTCTGCATATCCGCTAGATCCGGTACCTTGGGCAAAATGAAGTTGTGCCGATTGAGCCAGAACGTCGAACATTAACGTCGATTTTCCAGATCCGGATACCCCGGCCAGCACAACGAGCTTGCCAAGCGGAATATTTACATTTACATTCTTAAGATTATGGCAACGGGCGTTGGCAATCTGAATGGATTCCCCGTTTCCTCTACGCCGCTGCTCAGGCAGATTAACCGTATCTTTTCCGGAAAAATATTGCCCTGTCCACGATCTGGTACACTGCATCAGCTGCTGCACGGATCCGGCCGCAACCACTTCTCCCCCTTGCTTGCCGGCACCCGGCCCGATATCTATAAGATAATCAGCGGCTCGCATAACATCGGGATCATGCTCAATGACTAAGACCGTATTTCCAAGATCGCGCAACTGCCGGAGCACCCGGAGCAGGCCTTCAGTATCTGCCGGGTGAAGTCCAACTGTCGGTTCATCGAGAATATACAAGACTCCTGTTAAACCGGCCCCAATTAATGAGACCAGTTTAAGTCTCTGCATTTCTCCAAGAGATAAAGAAACAGTGGAACGGTCCAAGCTCAAGTAACCGACTCCTACCTCTAACAAGCGGGCCAGCTTCTTTTCCATTTCGGCCACCACATTCATCAGCGCATCCTGACTTCCCATATGCAGCTGGGCGGACACCTTATGTAACCAGTCAAGTAAATGGAAAAGTGGTAATGCAGAGGCTTCAGTGATACTTTTCCCGGCCAGAGTAACGGCTCTGCTCTCAGCGTTCAACTTCATGCCGTGACAGCCCGAACACTCCTGCAAATGGAAGAATTTTTCGAGTTTCTCCCGATAGTCCGATTCATGTCCACGTTCCTTGTATCTGCGTTCCAGGTTGGTCAAAATCCCCTCAAATCGACCTTCCGCGGCATAGGCTGGAGGGTTCTTCCCCGGGAAATGCCTGGTAAACCGCGGGCTGTATACACCGTAATACAGCAGATCCCGTTCGACTGTGCTTAGATCCTTCAAAGGTTTATCCGGATCAAACACAAATCCGTAATAGTTACCGGCTGCGACCAGATTATCTGCCATCAGCTGTGCGCCATGCGGATTGCTCCCTTTAAGAGCACACTGCTTCATACTGAGAGTGTCATTGAAAATCTCTTGCAGATTCGGTTTTCGTTCAACCCCTAACCCCATGCAAACTGGGCAAGCACCTTCGGGTTTATTAAAGGAAAAATGAGCCATCGTCAATTCCTTGAGTTCATGGCTGCACACCGGGCACAAGGTTTTGCCTGCGTCTGAATAGGACATCGGCAGATCTTGAATCTCTGTTTCAAATGATCCATAGCTTTCCTGCCAGCTGTCAGCGCTGTTGGAACCTTTGACTTGACTTCCGCAGCCAGGACAGGTTCTTTCTCCGCAATTGGCAAACATGATGCGGAGCAAGGTATAAAGGTCCGTTGTCGTTCCGACGGTTGACCGGGGATTACGGTTGGTATGGCGCTGGTCAACACATATGGAAGGCGACAGGCCTTCAATAGAATCCACCTTGGGTTTGTGGATAAAATCACTTATCATTCCGAGCGAGTCCATATATTGCCTTTGGCATTCCTGCTGTAAGGTATTCATGGCAAGCGTTGATTTGCCGGAACCGGACAAACCAGTCAGCACAACCAGTTTATTACGTGGAATCGATAAAGATATATTTTTTAAATTGTTTTCTCTTGCACCCTGAATATGAATCCAGTCATTCAATGTATATCGCTCCTTCATGACACATTCATACGCTGCCTTATGAACGTTATCCATCCATCATCCTTCGCCTCATACATATTCATCAGCTCACTGAAGCAGGATTCGTGGTTAAAGGCAACCAACAGATTTCCTTGTATCTCTGATACGTTTTTTCGTTTTTTGCCGCTCCATATTTCTCCATCAAAGCAGCAATAGCTGTCTTCATCTGTTACACAGACTCCGCCATGAGAACGGCAGCTTAAATTCAGCCAGACAAACACCAAAACACTAAGGGAAGCTGGATCCCCGGTACCGTGCCGGATAACTTGATCTGCGGTCATCAGCCGGTCATATTCCCGAAATATGGACTTCTTCTTCAATAGACTCACATACTCGAAAAAACGTTCTTTCGTATCATAGTCACTCAAAAACTGACGAATAACCGGACTGTTCATTGAGGCGAGCACATAGGCCTGCGGCTTTTTGACCAATATTGTCTGGTACGCATACTTGGCGTAAGTGTAAACAGAATCCGGAAGATCGCAGCTGTACTTCAGGATCGCTTGACGGAGCAAACCGTGAAGCTCCAGCGGATCGGCGCAGTCTCTTAAACTGGGCATTGGGCAGTCACTTTTATCGCCACCATTTCCGGTTGTTAAAGGATGCGAGAATTTGAATACGACGTCCTCACCGAACCAGCTGTTCAATCGATCCGCCATCTGGCTCGATAAACTCGAATTTCCGGCAGCGGACCAGTATTCTCTTTCATTAAATAACTTGCTGATTTCATTCTGATAATAGAAGGTTCCGGCGTTCAGCTTCACAATGCGGTCTGTAAAAAACAGGTGAGCTTCCCCACTGATAGAGACGAGCAAACAATCGTAATTCACTAAACGGAGCTGGACGATATCCGAAGCTGCATAGCCGCAAAGCCGGAGCACGGCAAAATAAAGAGACATAACCGGCGTACAATTAGCAGTTAATGGGAAGTGGCCTCCAGCCATTGCCAACAGTTCATCAAAACTGAATGTTGGAGCGGTAAATTTGCTTGACCAGCTGCTGTTACGGTCAGGCCGTTCAATCTGAAAGTTGATATTTTTGCTTGCAAAATGATACAAGGCCTCTAGCGTTTGTAGATCGTTTGGCCGAATCAGCAATGCAGCTAAATCAGCTGTCCGCAGGGATAACATGTTAGACAGAACAGCCGCACATTCAAGGTCAGAGTGCACTTCCCGGGAACGTATATTTCGCGGTATTGCACGGGCGTACAAATTCGCCGGCAGCGGATCGCTGCTGTTTCGGACAAGTTCCAGTTCCGATTCATTACTCCACCAAAAGGGATCGGCCGTGGAATAATCGCTGTAAAGGACAGGATTAATCTCCGCCGTCCCAAAAGGCAGCCAGCTTTTGTTAATCGTTACAACCTTCCATTCTCCTTCACATTCAACATAACGCATCGTATAAATATGCTCGTCCTTCAGCTGATCAAATTGCTCGTAAGTGAAAATCAAAGTACAGGCAGCATTAATTTCGTCAGGACTTAAACTGACATTTTGCACGATGAACTCTACACGAGACGGAACGGTTTTGTGCAAGTACCCCTTAAACCAGGCCCGCTGTGATTCAGCTTCCATTTCGTCTTCGAAATACAGGGTCTCCAGCCACATCTTCATGTCTCCCGTTGCTAGAGCTCGATGGAGACGGCTGAGCAAAGTATGTGAAATAGCGGACATATTCATTGTTGTTCCCACTTTCACACCTCACCTTGCCGTAAGTTCAGACTGCAGCATACTCTCCAGATATAACTCGAATTTTTCGGGCTGGGCCTCCATAATAAATTTCTGCGCAGCTGCTTTTGAGGCGGCGGAAATGGATTCATAGAGCGTTTTGTCCGTCAGCAGCCTCCGCAATGTCTCCACCCATAAGGCGTATACGGCAGCGTCCTGTTCGGGAATGACCGGCATAGTGAGTCCCGTTCCTTCATCCTTATAAGTTTCCGTGATTGGCGTAACCGGAAGATTATAGTCCACCCTGCATTTCGATTGCATCAGACCGCCTTGATCGCTTGCAATTACAGGAATGCCTCTTAACATCGCCTCGATTACGGTTTGTCCGAATGCTTCCGCGCAGATTGAAGGATGGAGCCATACCCGCACCTGTTCAAAAATCAAATTCATGTCGCGCTCCGGCTCTAGCAGCGTCACATTAGGAAGAGCGCGTAAAGCGGATTGCTCGTCCTGCTTTAAATTGCCCCAAGTAATGACAGCCGCAAAGGGATAGTCCGGAAAAGCTTGAGCCAGCTTTAGGAAAATGGATAATCCCTTTATCTCCGTAGGGTTGCATATCGCAATGTACCCTTTAGCAAAATTGTGGAACGTCGGAAACACACCGTTCCCATAAATCGGGAAGCGTAGCGAAACAGCATTGCTGTACCCGCCCCACTCAGTGATATATCGGGCTACGAAATCACTGTCGCCGATAAACCCGGAGACATGGACAAGCTCCTCCCGGAGCAGCGGGTTATCGATCCAGCTATGCGGTCCAAAAGGGAGAGTAATTACGTCATGACAGATGACAATTAATTTTGTTGCGCTTCCGGCCACAAGCTTGATTCCAGCAGCAACCATGGTATGGTAAGCCATATTAACCAGAACCACATCCGGCTTACTTTTACTCATTACATTTCCCGCTGTTCTATATAAGTGCATAACACTTGTAGTAAAATGGCATTCTACACCGTTCACTGTTCCCCTAAGACAATGCGCTGAACGATTGATATCTTGTACCCCATGTTCCAGCAGCTGTTCCTCTACCTGCGTTAGTGACTCCCCCTGGTCCATCAGGTGAACTACAGTGCATTGATGTCCCCTGGCTGCCAGTGACTCAAATACAGCGCGGTTAGCTTTAACCGCCCCCTGGTAATAGGCAAAGTAAGCGCCTTCCGAAAGAAACAAAAGATTCATCGTCAGCTGCTCACCCTTTCCGACTGTCCTTCAATGTACGCCGTCAGTTTCCCGGTATCATTTAATAGTTCCAGCGCCAGGTCATCATCTTCAATAACGATTCCCAGCTGCTGCTCAATCTTAACAATGATCTGCAAAGCAATCAGGGAGTCCATATGAAAGGCTTCAAGCAGGTCTGTGTGAGCTTCGAGCTCTTCGATCGTAACCTCTTTGCTTAAGACCTCTGAAAAAATAGCGGCCAGCTTACCCAAAATTCCCTTGTTCTGCATGGGTTTATCTCCTCTCAAAAAACTTTTGGTTGCCGTTCCGCCGTATCCTGTACCAGCTGCTGCAGCATGGTTAAGCCCTTGGACTTGGCAGAAGGATCAGGGAACGAAAGCGCTTCAGCAGCATACTGATCACAATACCCGCACACTGTACAATCTAGCGAACGGCAATCTATCTCTTTGAAATAATCAATAAATCCCTCCAGCTTAGCGTTATCAATATAAACATCCAATAAGGTCAGGGCACGGATACTGTGGCGGCTCATCTGCTTGTGCCGGGGGACATCCGCCTTTTCTCGGGAAACCGCAGTGGCCGCTCTGCGATGGTTGGTATGAACGATGTTCAGAATATCGGCCAGATTGCCCGCATACTGCTTGTCATGATAGGCTTTTGCCGCCTGCAACAGCCAGGCGGTTGATTTCGATCGGTCCGTCAGCTTAAAGCGGCGAATGCCAATCTTTTCGTATTCGGTCAAGTCCTCGGGTCTGATCCAACGCGCCTTCATGATATTCCCCGGATCATTAAATTTCTCGTATGTGCACTTGACAGAGCAATAATCCATAAAGCTTTGATGATCTGTGCCCCGGTTAGAGGAGCCGTGGCTCATTACATTGTCATGGTAGACCTGCATGGGGCATTCATAAAGACAAGTCTGATTGACAATAACCTGGATTTCACATTCAACGCTGTTCTGTATACGTTCAAGCAGCCGGAAATCCCTGGCTATGTTCTCTCTTACGGTGATCTCTTTGACGCCCATTGCATCAAAGTATTTCGCGCGTTCAACACTTTCGACCACAGCAAAGGAGGATATACTTACTTTGATTTCAGGATGTCTTCTCCTGCAAATGTCCAATAGCAGCGGATTAGCTAAGGTGATCCAGTCCACGCCAATATCCGCAGCCCAATCCATTTGATCTACAATTTGCCGGTAGCCCTCATCTTCATACTCTCTGTTTCCCAGACAGGAGCTGTTCATCAAGTAGTTAAATTCTTTTTTGTACATATGAGCCCGCTTAACTGCTTGTTCAATATCGCTCCGCGTGCTTGTCGGCATAGCCGCAGCCGATCTTCCGCTGCCGCAGCCTTCTTGGGAAGAGCCGCCGAAGAAGCAGCTGATATGTTCATATCCGCCCAGCTCGTCAATAAGCTGGATATCGCCGTTATAGGGAACAGATAACTTCATAAAATTTCACCTGCCAGCTGTTTTTTTTGTGCCAACGAAATTAGTGCAGCGCAGCAATTCTCTGTTCCGCTTAAGGACCTCAGCTTGGACATATAACGGTCCCGAAGCTCCGCCGCGTCCTCGGTCAGCGCTGTCTGAACTATCTTGCGGATACGACTGGGCCTGAACGCTTGAACAGGCAGCTTGTAAGTGAGGCCAAGATTTTGGAGTTGTGTGCTGTTATAGTCCCGTTCAAAATGCTGGCCGGGAATCGCTATGCTAGGAAGTCCATACAGCATTGTCGTAAGCATGGTATCTTGTCCGCCATGGAAAATGACCAGAGAGGCTTCCGGCATAATCTCAGCAGCAGGAATAAACCAGTGGAATTGAATATTGTCAGTATTGTCGGGAAGCTCCTTAAGTTCATAATGAAATCCGCATAAGCAGGCAACACGGTAAGGCTGTTTGTCAAAAATCTCCTTGACCATCTCAATATAAATTAAGGGGGGGATCGCACTTACACTTAAATAGATGAAAATCAGCGGCTTATCCTGCCAGTCCGGATGCCACTGCAAACTTGAGGCCTGGTCTACCTTTAAATCCAGAATGTAACCAGCAAAATCGCATTCCTTTAACGCATCCAGCTCAGGTTCCAGTTCGGGCAGCGTAGGTGCCATTTGAATCGTAGCTCTTGAGAATAATAATTCTGCCAGATTTGAAACAGGTTCCTGTGAATACTCCGCCAACACTTCGTTGAAAGCAGCTATGGCTTTCGCAGACCCTGGATACTGCAAATTGGCCGGAAAGGCAGGATGGCTTGGCCAGCTTGCAATCATCAAAGTGGGGATCTGGGCAACGGCTGCTGAAATAGAAGCGCTCGGCCGGGACTCGGCAAAAATAGCATCCGGTTGAAAAGTCTGTATCGCTTTTAGTTCCGCCTCAACCGCTTGACGAATAAAACCAGGTTCCGCCATTCCCGTCCACTCCACATAATCGGCAGCGCTGCGAACGTCTCCAGAATCTCCTGAAGGAAGAGGAATCGGATAATCAAAAACCTGAAAGCCGTTGGTGCGGACAAATTCTGCAAGCTTGCCGCCAACCACAAAGCTGACTGTGCATCCCTCACTTTGCAGAACTTTGGCAATTCCCAGTGTTTTGCTTACGGACCCTACGGAGCCGGAACTGGGGGGACTCGGAAGGAGCAAAATTCTAGGCGGACTCACATCATCTCACCTCGCTTTGATTGAGCATTTCTTCTATTAGATATGGAATTGCCTGAATGTAAGTAGGGTATTCCAGCCGTACGCCGGCATAGTGTTTAATTTTCTCGTTTGCCATCCGTACGGATAAGGCGCGTAAACCATGTATACTTAGCCGGATACGCTCAGGCACAGCATCGGGGGAGATCCACTGTATTTCAGCCAATTGAACGTATTTTTGAATTTCTTTTATTAGTTGTTCCTGTGTGAGAGGCAGATCATCGCTTACATTATAGACCTCTTGTACTGCCAGACTGCTCCAGGCCAACTGCATGATTGAAACAACATCGTCTATATGCGCTTTGGAAGAATAATTGCTTCCATCTCCCAGCATCTGTGCGCTCCGCATAAATTGCCGAATATAGTTATGCTCATGCGGGCCGTACACTTCGGCGATCCTGAGAATGATATAAGACCAACTGCCCTGTGTGCAGTGTTGCTGGACCAGACGTTCCATTTCGAGTGTAAGTCTCCCAAAAGGATGAACAGGATCGCACTGTGCGGATTCATCAGCCACAAATTCGCTGCCGCTCCCATATACAGCCCCATTGCTAGCCGCTATGAATTTACCATCTGTTCCGCTGGACCTAAGCTGATCCAGCAAATTTCTTGTTCCCTCCACATACAGCTGACTCATCCGGGATATAGAAGCGGAATGTTTACCTGCAAGATGATACACAACGTCAATATCCTCAGCTATGCCGTCCAGCGTTTCAGGGCACAGCATGTCGCCTACCCACAATTCCATACCCAGCTGTGCAAGTGTTTGGCCAACCTCTATTTCTTTCGGCAATACTAGCCCTCTGACGCTATGGCCCTGCTCAAGCAAACGGGTTGTTAATCTGCTTCCGATAAATCCGCTGCAGCCTGTCACAAGAAATCTCATGGTGTCGGGATATGCCCAACGGCTTGATTTTGATTTCTCAGCTTCTTGCCGTAACGGCCCTTTGGAATACTATCTGTCCATTTGATAACTCTGGGCACCTTATGCCCCGGGAGTCTTGCTGAACAGAATTTGATAATATCGTCATCCGGCACCCTGGCGTTCAGCGGCACAATTTCCGCAATCAGCTTGCTGCCATAATATTTGTCGGCAATGCCATATACAAGCGCTTCTTTAATACCGTTATGGAGCAGCAGGACCTGTTCAATCTCTGTTGGATTTACCAAGTGGCCGCCTACATTGATGTTGTCAGAAAGCCTTCCCGACAAATAAAGAAACCCCTGTTCATCCAACCTGCCCAGATCGCCCGTACGAACCCAGCCTTGCTGAAAAACCTCCGCTTGAAGTTCGGGCTGTCTGTAATATCCGGAAGATATGTGAGCGCCGCTGACCCATATTTCTCCTTCCTCTCCGGCAGCAACCTCGTGCCCCTCCGGATCCAGCAGCCGGACGGAAACTCCCGGATGCGGCTGCCCTACTGAAGCTTTGATCAGCTCATACTGATTTGAACCATTATAAGCAATCGCTCCTCCTTCGGAAGAACAGAACAATGAGCGGATAGATTTTCCCGTCAGCTTATAGAAGTCGTTAAAAGTCGCTGCATCCAGATGGGCAGAACAGCTAATACACAATCTCACGTTGTCCCAAGCGACACTTGACGATGACACGACAGACTCATTAAGCAAAGCATATAGATAAGGAACCGCGAAAAAAATGGTTATCTCTTGACGTTTGATTTGTTCAAAGATTCTGGCAGGCATTGTACCCTTCGACATAACTAAAGCAGCACCCGCGCAAAGGGCCGGAAGTACAGCAGTAGTTAGTGCTGCGGGCAGCCAAGGGGACAGGGGGGTAAACAGCCTGTCACTTGGAGTCATCTCCATCCCTCGGCAGATGGACATCACATTATGATAGATGGCCTGATGACTGAACTGTACGCATTTAGGCAGCCCGGTTGTTCCTGAGGTATAAAAATTCAAAGCCATATCTTGATCCCGCTCTTCATCTGCAAATGACGCTGCCGCCTTAAAGATAAATATCGGCGATCTTAGCAACAGTTCAAGCCGGCTGCCGGTCTCAGGATCCATAGGATCGCAAATTAAATAATGGCATTGTCCTGTCGAGACCATTTTCTCCAGTTCCGGCAAGTTCTTTGCTGGTTCAAACGGGATCGGGATGGCTCCAGTACGCCAGCAAGCGAGCCATATTTTGATAAAAACAGTTTTATCTGCAACGGCTACTGCAACTCTACTTCCAGGCCCGATTCCCGCAAGATCCAGCTCCTTACTGCAGAGCTCCAGCTCCCGCCGGAGTTCTGCATAGGTGAGCTTTGTTCCTTCATAATCAATAGCGGTACGCCCGGGATACTCCGAGCAATTGAAGTCAATCAAGTTCAATATGGAAGAAGTGTCCAATTAAATTCCTCCTTCAGCTTGAAGCACTTGCATATTTTTTTACCGCTCGCTTAAAAAATAGGCTAGCCAGAACCAGAAGAGCCGCGGCAAGCAAGCTGCCACCGAATAAATAGGTCAGACTGGCTCTGCCCACCAATGCCTCCGCAGGAATAGAGACAATAAAGGCGACTGGAATGACCCAGGTAAGTACTAACTGGATAGGTTTTTGATAAACATTGACCGGAAATCTCCCCATCTGCATAATATTGTCGAATATACTCAGCATCGGACTTCCGGCATACCAAAACGCCAAGGAGCTTAATAACAGCAGAATCGAATATAGCAGCAGTAATGCATTGAAGATGGCCCAAACAAACATCAGGCAGGAGGATACACTTATTTCTTCCGGCATTTGGGCAACACCCAGCACCATGACCGCTATTCCCACCACAACATCAAATAGATTCAGCGGTGACCAGTATCTCGTACTCACATAAAATTGAGTTTCAATAGGTTTGACCAGTGTCAAGTCAAATCCGCCGGTCCACAGCTCCCCATCCATCCCGGCCAATGAGCCCAGGCTTGGACCGACAAACAGGTTTTTCATTGCCAAAATAAAATAGTACACACCCGACAATGCCAGCGTATCCGCAAAAGTCCAGCTGTTAAGTGAATTTGTGTTGGAAAACAGAATTGCGATCCCGCCAATGGTCCCTGTTAAATTAATTGCGGTATACAAAATTTTGATTAAAAAGTCACCGCGGAATGACGCTTCCTTTAGAAGCGCTGTTGAGAAAAACAATTTCAGCAAACGCAAATATCTCAGCATGCTTCTACCCTCCCACGGCCATGTATGCGCGAATCCCTTTTTTCCACACAATACGGTTGCAAATGATGATAACGATTGCCCAAACCAGCTGAACAATGACGCCAAAAAGCAGCTGCGAACGATCCAACTTCCCAAGAGCAAACTCTATGGGAAAGCTGATCATATATTGAAAAGGCAAGTAATCGGAAATCTTCTGCATAAATCCCGGAAGCAGCGACGAAGGTGCCACCTGTCCGGCCAGCAGAAATACCAAGGTGTCATTAATTGCAAGCAGTGAGCTGATTTTATTGGTAAAAAACGCAAACAGGGAAAGCGTATAGGCCAGCATGAATCTAATAATTTGAGCCATAAGAAGAAGATACACAGCCACCAGCAAATCGAGACCAGATATAGCCAACCTGAAGTTCATAAAAATGGCGGCCATCCCGGCAATAAAAATAACAAAAGGCATACAGACGATCTTAACAGCCAAATCTGATGCAACCACATCGTAAAAAGGCGATATTGGCCGGAGCAATACGATCGACATCTTGCCGCCATAGATTTGATCGCCAACCGTCCAGTGCGAGGTAGGGTAGGTCAGCTGATTCACGAGAATTAACAGAATATAATATCTGACAAAATCCTGTTGAGTAAAGCCTGTTATGCTACCGTCTCCCGCGGCAACAGTCCAAACAAACATATAGATGGCAGGTCCCATCATCCAACCAAGCGCCAATGTCCAGAAAAAGCCTTTTTCGGCCATAAACCCGAACATGGTCCTACGTATCAGTGCAAAACCTCCGCGAAAATTCAAAGCAGCCTCCCCTCTCGATACACTTCATCAATTACTGAATCGATTGGAGCATCATTGATGGTGACATTTCCGATGCTATAGCTGTTAAAGATGTCGGATACAATGACAGGAACAGCTTCCTTCTGAATTTTAAACAATACGTAGCTCTCGGCTAGCTCCATGACCTGCAGGCTGTCGGGAAACTTTACCTTTAGCTCTTCGATGGTGTCCGTTACGTCTTCATCCATAAAGCTGACCTTAAGAATGCGGTAGGGAGCGATCTTGCCGCTTAGCTGCTCCAGCGACCCGTCGTATAACAGTTTGCCTTGATTGATCAGTACAACCCGTTTGCAAAGAGAAGCGATATCTTCCATATAATGGCTGGTGAGCAGGATAGTAGTTTCATGTTTTTGGTTGTACTCCTTAATAAAACTGCGCAGCCGCAGCTGCATGCTGACATCCAGTCCCAATGTAGGCTCATCCAGGAACAAAACTCGCGGCTGGTGTAACAATGCGGCCGTTAATTCACACTTGGAGCGTTCTCCCAAAGAAAGATTCCGCGCCTGATTTTTAAGCAAATGCCCGATATCCAGCAGTTCTGTCAGCTCATTGAGTCTTTGTTTAAAATCGGTGTCTGAAACCCCGTAGATCTCCTTCATAACAAAAAAAGAGTCCTCAACCGTAATGTCCCAGGTTAACGTTGATTTGTTGCCCATTACCATACTGATGTTGCGCAGAAACTTATGCTGACGCTCCCACGGTTTGAAGCCATAGACGGAAATGCTGCCTGATGTCGGATACAGGATCCCGGAAAGCATCTTAAGCGTGGTCGTTTTACCCGCGCCGTTAGGTCCGATGAACCCGACAATTTCTCCAGGCTCAACCTTGAGGTTAATGCCCTTTACCGCCTCAACTTCGTTGTACTTCATCTTGATCAGACTTTTGAATGCATGTCTTAGCCCATGCTCTCTGACAGGAATACGATAGACTTTCCTTAGATTCTCAATAACAATTCCCTCGTTCATTGCTGCCCCCTTACCTCCGCTACAACACTTGAAAATACAGCTAAAACATACTCGATCTGCTCATCACTTAAATTGGGATAGATAGGCAAGCAGATATGCCGCCTACAGTACTCATCCGCCAGTGGATATTCCCCGCTAAACTGCAGGGAAGAAGCAATTGGCTGCCTATGAAGCGGTGTTCCGTAAACCTCCCCTTGGAGCGAGACGCCTTTCTCTTTGAGTCTGCGCTTCAAATCGGAGCTTTCAATGTCCGCGGGCAAAATAACAATGTATTTATACCAGCTGCATCTGTCCTGCGGTTTCACAATTTCAAAATCGGGAAGATTCATCGTAAAGAAGGAAGTATACCGGTCGGCGATCGCCTCACGTTGCTCGATAATCGCGTCAAGCCGCTCAAACTGAGTGAGTGCTACTGCAGCTGTGATGTCGCTCATGCGATAATTGTTGCCCAGCGAAGTATGGTAGGTCTCCCAAGGCTGAGGCTTGCCATGATTTCGGAACATTCGCAGCTTCTCCGCCATGGAATGATCGCTTGTTACGATGATCCCTCCTTCACCCGAGGTAATGATCTTCGTGGCAAAAAAGGAGTAGCTTCCGGCAATCCCGAAAGCTCCCGCGCCTTTTCCTGACATCCTGCTGCCATGCGCATGCGCGGCATCTTCAAACAACCAGAGACCCTGCTCTTCGCACCATTGCCTGATTTCTTCAATCTCCGGAGTAATAATTCCGCCGATATGTACGATAATCACGCCCCGGGTACGGCTTGTGACCTGCTTCTTTATTTCAGCCAACGATACCGAAAAAGTAAGGGGATCGATATCTACAAGGCGGACATGACCTCCGGCAAACAGCACACTGGAAGCCGTGGCCATGAACGTATTTGCCGGGACCAGCACTTCTTGCCCCTTTACTTCGAGCACATTCATTGCCGCCTCAAGAGCACTTGTGCCCGAATTTACCGCAATAGCATGCGGAACCCCCACGTACCGGGCAAAACGTTCCTCCAGCTCTTGTACATACCTGCCTTGGCTCAGCGCCCCCCTCGATAAACAGTCATCAATCCGCTCCAAAATGATACGCCGCTCCTGCTCGGAAAATGCAATATTGAGTGCGGGCACATCCAAAACTTTTTGTGTCAGATGCATAAGGGTCCTCCTCTACCAGTCATAAACTACTGTTTTCCCTTCAAACAAGCCTTCCGCCGCGTGCAAAATAAATTGCTCCATATGTTCCACATGAATATGTTGGGCAATCAGACCGGTTACATTAAACTCTTGTTTTCTGATTCTGCGGGAGATTTCCTGAACATGGTCATGCGTTATCGATTCCTTGATTATTTCTGGTCTGGTCAAATCAATAAATCGTATGTGCCGGTCTGGCGGATAACTTTTTAAAGCAGAATGGTGGCGAACCTGTGCGAGCAGGTCACAATCAAGCGCAACAATGGCCGTTTCCTCACAACCCCATACCCCGCTGTCCAATCCGGCCCATATCTGATTCCTGTCCGTCTTCGTTTCCATTGTGAATCCTAACTTTCCTTCCAGCTCAAGCAGCCTCAGCAAAAGCTTCCCCAGCAGTCCCCTCCCCCACAGCTCAACTGTCCTGATATTTTCATCATCCAGTTCTTCATACGCGCTCAGTGCAACACACAATAATGGCATAAATGCGGCAGCCACGGGGTCCAGATCGTTGGAGATAAAGATCTGTCCGCTCATCCCGCTTTGCAGGGGTAACCATACATCCTTTGAATAATGCGGAGAAAATACAAGTGTTTGGCCTGTACGATGTTCTGTTCCAGGCCCCGCCTTAGCCACTACCCCGACACTGGAGTAAGGATAATGTCCGGGTAAATGGCAGGATCCGTGTAAAATCTGTAAACAGGAAGGATCCTTCTCAGTTCCCGTTAGAGTAAACCGGTTGGTAATGAATAACTCGTTGGGACCCGGTTCCGCCTGGCCAGCAACATGAATCGGAGTGACCGGCTGATGAGGCTCCGGAGCGCAATACCTATTGTACATAGCCGAAAGACTCTCCTTCATTTAAATATGATCAGGTATCCAGGTATATCGTCCGCCCACCATAGGAGAGTGGAAATTCGGCATCCAGCCATGGGCTGTAAACTCGCTTGCTGAGTCAAAACCGGCCACAAGCAACGCCTTTCCCTCATATTTGCCGTTGGTTATCCACGTCTTTGTTTTGGTATCCGGCGTCTCTCCTGTTATGTGCCTCATACGTGCGACAAATACCAGGTACCGCTCCAGGCTCATTCCCAATTTTCCGGTCTTCTTGTATGTACGCTGAATCTCTACCGCCGTTCGGTCCAGCATTTCCGGCTCAGTTGTGCGCGGCGCTGTAAACCAAAAATCTTCAACTTCCGGGGTCGCAGCAACCAGTTCACTCTCCAGCGTCCAGTTGCGGATATTAAACAAACAGCCCAGCTGCTTGCGGCTGATGCCTTGGGGCACACATAAAACAATCTCGTTTCTCTGCTCCGCCTCCTTCAGTTCTTCTCTTGTAAACTGCGGCATCCGAAGTGAAAATTTCCGCCTGCTGATATGTTCGATTCCTAATGTTCTGTACCAGTCTTCCATCTCGCTTCGGATATATTCCGGAGAGTAGGCATCATGAACATTGCTTTGAAATCTAAGCATATCCTCCTTCTGAAGTAACCGCTCATCGAGCATAACTTCAATCGTATGCAGCGTTTGCTGTCTTAACAGCTCCTTCTCAATCATCGTCCGACCTCCTGTAAGGTGTTCAAAGCCGACATAATTTCAGGTATAACTGTAAAAAGGTCTCCAACGATCCCATAATTGGAGTAATCAAAAATAGGCGCGTTCCGGTCAGTATTTATGGCAATAATCATCTCCGAATGCTGCATTCCGACTTTATGCTGAACAGCGCCGGACACTCCGCAGGCAATGTATAGTTTGGGCTTGACCATTTTGCCTGTGAGCCCCACTTGATGCATACTGTCTATCCAACCAGACTCCACAAGCGGCCTTGTAACCGCTACCTTACCGCCAAGCGTATCCGCAAGCGCATAAATTAAACGAAGATTGTCCGCGTTCTGAATTCCCCTTCCGGCCGCAACAATAATATCTGTGCTCTCAATGCTCTCCTTGTTCACAGCTTCTTCAATTACTCCTAAGAACTTCAGAATGGACGGGTTATAGGAATACCGGGAGCTTAGATCAACGATTTTGCCTTGAACCATCTGTGCGATAACGGCTTTTGGATAATAATTGGTTTTTACAGTTGCCATCTGCGGCCGTCTTACCGGTATTTTTATCTCAGCAAACTGCGCTCCCATTTGCGTCGCTCTGGTAACAATAAAATCCTTGTGATCAGGCCCCACCTTTAAGTCGGTACAATCGGCGCACAGCCCCGTCCGCAGGCGGACGGCAACTCTGGGGAAGATAGATTTGCCCCAGGCGGTAGCCATACAAAGCACGATATCCGGCCTTTTGTCCAAGAGCACCGCAGAAATCAAATCATAATGAGTGTCTTCCGCGTAAAGATGAACTTCCGGCTTGTCCACCACCCACACCTCGTCTAGTCCCCACTGGAGCATCTGGCAGGCAAGGTCTTCTGCACCCTCTCCAATAACCAATGCATAAATGTGCTGTCCTCCCATTGTCTGAAGCTGTTTTGCCACGCTTACCAGTTCCGGGAAATATGGAGAGAGTTCACCTTCAGCATGTTCCACAACGAGACAAATACCTTCACTCTCCGGCAGCGGCTGTTTGGGCTCCTGAATCCTGTCCGTTATAACAATGGCATTGTTGGGACAGCAGGATACGCAGATTGCGCAATAAGTACAAGCCGTATCATCGATTTGCAGCCCCGCCTCCTCATCCTTGATTGCGGCGGCGGGACAACGGTTCACACAATGGAGGCAGTATGTGCATTGTTCTTGATCGATCCTAATCATCTGCTCCTAACCTCACTGACTTTGCTGATTATCGGGTCAAGCAATCGGTGATATTCATCGCTTTCCAGCAAAATCCCCTTTCTTACGGAGTATTGTTCATACACGGACACAACTTCCGTAGCCGAACCCGATAGACCGACAGTCTGCGGAGCAAGGTCAAGATCTTGGCAAGACCATACTCGAATCTCTTTTGTTCTGCCGGACAATTTGGCTGCAATTGTTAGCGGTTTCAGATCTGATGCTGATCCTAAACCGCTCATACTTAACACTGCCGGAAGCAGGCAAGATTGCCTAATGGTTACCCCTGCGTCATACCGGCGGTGGAACTGTACCTCATCGGTTGAAAAGTGCTCAACCTGCGTTACATTGATGGCATGAGGAATGCCCAGATATTCACCGATCCCCGGACCTACCTGACCGGTATCACTATCAGTAGAATGGCTGCCCGTGAGAATAAGATCGCAACCCCCAAGCTTCTCTACAGCCCGGGCAAGCGCCAACGACGTCGCCAATGTGTCCGAACCGGCAAAAGAGGGATCGCTTAGCAGAACTGCTTCATCTATTCCATGACCCATGACTTCCTGTAGAGCCGCTTTACAGCCGGACGGCCCCATAGAAATGGCAGTTACGTAGGCATGGCTGCTATTCTTCAGTTCCAATGCTGCATGAATGGCCTGCCTGTCCGGAGAGTTAAGCTGATAAGCTGCTTTCTGCCGTGTATAGATTGAAGGCTTTCGGCCGCCGTCACCGCTGTGTGTGCTATCTCCGTTCACGTGTGCAATAAACTTTAGACAAACTACTATCCGCAATATTCAGCTCCCCCATCTTCTGCAGCTTATTCACCAGAGGTACGTGTGACTAAAAACCATTTTCTTAAATATATTACCAAATACTATTCTCCGCCAGATTAAACCTTCCCTTTATTATCATGATATGATTATGGTCACATAAATGGAATGAAGGATTATTATAGTATAATAATGTAATTTATTTCGCTTTCATTTACATAAAAGGGTATTATGGAGGTATGAATTGAGTAAAATTACATTACCAGTTTCCGATCCATTAGTAAACACTTCCAATATATATGGGACCTTATTTTCCATTATTTCTTCGGATAACCACATATGGCCCTGGGTATTTTCCAACTTCATTCAACTCCGCTTTGTAACGGATTGGGAAACTTATTTTTTCGATAATCATGAATTCCTTGTAGATTATTGCCCCTTTCTCAATAAATTCGTATTACCTAGAACTATCATTTCCAAATGGCCTGCCTTTACTGATTTTGTTGTGGATTCTATTAACGGCAACAACTATGTGTGGTGCCACCTTGACCGGTACTTTTTAACGGCGTATCAAGAATTTGGTCAAGAACACCGCTTTCATGAGACATTAATTTACGGCTATGATCTTGAACGCCAAACCATATGCATTCGAGACAATATCACGGATGGTAAATTTATCGAGGCTGAGTGCTCTTTTTCCGAACTGGAATCCGCCTATGCCTATTTGGCAGGGGAAGAAAATTTCATAACGCGCGTATCCTTGCTTACCAAAATCAACGCTAAATTTGATATAAACGTTGAACAGATCGTCGACAGTTTACAGCGGTATCTGTGCTCCAAGCGCTCTTTTGATATTATTAATCATTCAACTACCAGCATCTACGGGCAGGAGGTGTACCAGCAGCTTATATATCAAATGGAGCACCCTAAAGAGGAAGAACCTGCGCTTGATATTAGAGCCTTTCATCTGTTTTGGGAGCACAAAAAGCTTATGGCTTTACGTCTGGAATACCTTTATCAAAAGGATCTCCTGCCCAAAGGGGATCGCTGGATAGAGCGTTGTAAAGAGCTGGAGGACCGTTCCCTGCTGAACAGAAATGTGGCGCTTCGATACAATTTAACCATGGACCCTAATGTGCTGGTTTCACTTAAGGGTTCTCTATTAAGCATTCAAACAGACGAAGCCAAGTTATTAGGCGAAGTAATAAGTGCGCTTGGATCCAAGTGATTTAATTGAAGAACGCGCAGTTGGAGGGGTGGACATTGCAGGCAGTACAGCCGTTAGAAATGGAATATTACTACAACTCTGAAGGAGCGCCCATTAATGAGGTGCAATCACTGGGGAACTGCTATACCCGAAATATTTTTTTCGTGCTGAGGAGATACATAAAGGACTCCAGTGTATTGTGCAAAATGTTCCTGGATGATTTTAACTTAAAATTAATTACCCATGTTGGCAATGATCATTTTGAATTAGGTTTAAACGAGATTAAAGACCCGGAGGATTACATAATAGTCGGTAATAGACATGTCATTAGCAGTAATGCAGAAGAAGCTATCCGGACAATAGAAAAGCTGTTAGCGAATAACGAAGTTGTATTTGTGAACACACTTATGAAGCGCGTCCCCTTTTACAGAACATTTGAATTAAATCCGGCCTTGGAAACGGACCACATTGTGGATGGCCATATCTTTTTAGTTTTAGGTCAGACAGCCACAGATTTTTATTTCTTAGACAATTATATAAATTATAACAAAGAGTACTTCAAGCCATATCCGCACAACAAAAATATCGGTCAAGATGCGAAGAATTCATTCCGAAATGCATTTAACCGGCAATTCACTTGCTTTACTGTACATCCTAACTATGAAGAGCTTGCCGAGTTGCCCGCCAGAGCCTCGCTCATTCTAAGAACCTCACTAGAGAATTATTATAAGCCCAACTCTAGCACTAATGGGCGTCTGGAATATTTGGGACGTTCGGCCATCCAGGAATTGAATCATTTGTTTGCAAGCGGTCGCTTCATCCTCAATACGAAGATTGCTAACCGCCCCCATGATCTTTACTCTTTAACCCGAACGACGCTCACTCGGCATTCAGACAAAAAAAAGGTGCTGTTGCTGCTGCTTAATTCCTTGAATAATCGAAATGCATTTTGCGATGTCATTCACTGCGCTGAACAAAGCATTGAACAATGGGAAGTATTAAGGAATGCCATGACCAGACAATATATCATAAATGAATTTAAGCTTACTGGCCAGATGGAGCAACACATGGCCAATGTGCTTCATGCGGAAGACCAGTTTTTTCATTCCCTCGAAAAGAATATGGATAATTTATGCCAAATATAGGACAGAACAGGCAGAGCAAAGCATCATATTAAGGCGGAGATGTAGGTGTCGGCCGTTTCCCGGTATTTAATCAGGAAACGGCTGCTTAATCATTCCTAAACTCCTTGACTTATCTGCCTCTTTGTCCCCTACTGATATTTGTCCTCCTCCTAACCCTCTCCGTGTACTTGGGCATTCAACATTAATTTCTTATCCGATACTGCACAACTCTTTTTTTAAGCCACCCTACAACCAAGGCATCTACAACCCCTGCGTAAAACGGCTTTCTTCCATCCGGCTTGGCACCTGCGCGCTTGGCCTCCGTGTGCGTCACCGAAACTTCAATAACGGAAAATCCGTTCATTCTTGCCAAGGTCGGCAGGAATCGGGGCATCCCATTAAAATAATAAAAGCTTTCAGCAACCTCCCGTTTAAACAGCTTCATCGGACATGCTGTATCGCAGAAATGCTCGCCGGTGATCCAATTGCGGATACGGTTCCCTGTGCGCCATGACAGCTTGTTTAACCAGTTTCCTTTGCGGCTCGTCCACTTCCCGTTAATAAAATCGACTTTAGGGATAAACGGCATCAGCCGGAACAGTTCCTTCGGGTCCGTCTGCAGTCCGGCATCCATCAGCGCGATTAGCTCCCCTGAAGATTGCTGGATCCCCGCCCGGATTGCGGCGGCCTGCCCATAATGCCGGTCAAAATGAACGGCTGTTACGGTTTTGTCACCACGGGAGAGCTCATCCAGGATTCGGGCCCCGCCATCTTTGCTTCCGTCGTTTACCAGGATCATTTCATAGTCGACCCCTTCGGCCCGCATTGCCTCTTTTATGCCGAAATAAAGATCGAACAGGTTGGCCTCTGCATTATGGATGGGTACCACCACTGAAACCCGGGTCACGGGAAGCCACCTCCCTTACATTATTTATCAATCAGCATCACCGGAAAAAGGGCCGGTTGATCCGGATAACGCCGGCATGCTGCCGCTCAATACCATTAGCGATTTATTTAGACGGCTCTGTTGAAAAACCAAGCGCCGTACCTGCTGCCGGCCCTTTCCTTTCGGCCGCTTTCATGACTTCCTCGCCTTCCACATCCAAATTCGGCAGCAGTCGGTCCAGCCACTTTGGCAGGTACCAGGCTGAGTTCCCCATCAAGGTCATCACGCCCGGAACAATGAGCATCCGGACAACAAAGGCGTCAAACAAAATTCCGAAGGCGAGCGCAAAGCCCATCACTTTTATGGTAGGGTCTTCCGCCATCATAAATCCGGTAAAGACCGAAATCATGATTAATCCCGCTGCAGTTACCACTCCGCCGCTGTGACGGATACCGGCAAGAACCGATTTTTTGGCATCGCCGCTATGTTTGAACTCCTCACGCATCCGGCTGACCAGGAACACCTCGTAGTCCATGGCGAGCCCAAACAAAATTCCGACAACGATGATCGGCAGAAAATTCAGCACTGGTGATGCGGCGTGAAACCCAAACAGCTTCTGCAAATGCCCATCCTGGATGACATAGGTTACAAATCCTAAGGTTGCACCTAAGGAAAGGATAAAACCGAGAACTGCCTTAATAGGAACCAAAATCGACCGGAATACGACCAGCAACAGCAGGAAAGCCAAACCGACAATAATCAAGCAGAATTTAGGAAGGGCCTGATTGAGCTTCTCGGAGATGTCGATATTAACGGCGGTACTGCCCGTTACCATCACCTCTACAGAAGTGTTCTGCCGGATTTCCGGAGCTTTGGTACGAATCAGCTTCACCAGATCAACCGTCTCCACATCATGAGGACCCGTTGCAGGAATCACGCTGATGAGCGATAAAGTGCCGGAGGGTCCCGGAACAGCCGGGGCGACCGTCCCGATATTGGGATATGTCTTCAGTTCCTCAATGGCACGAGCCAGATTGGCTTCCGCCGCTTGGTCCCCTTCCGTCTTCGCCAGGATCACCAGCGGGCTGTGGTACCCTTTGCCGTAAGCCTCGGTCATCAGGTCGTACGCACGGCGTTCCGTTTTTTCGGTTGATTTCTGCGCATTGTCAGGGATGCCTGTCTCCATGTTAAAAAACGGCAGGGCAATCGTTCCAAGCAGCGCGATCCCCAGCACTACCGCTATCCACGGTTTCCCGGTTACGAACCGGCCCCACAAATTGCTGCGGGATTTGCCGGATTCCCCCTCCAAAGGGTGGTTAGTCTCCATTTTGGCCTTTTTCGCCGCTTTAATTCGTCCGCCCAGCAAATCCAGCAGAGCCGGAACGATAAATATGGCGGTCAGAATCGCAACAAAAACGCACAGCGCACCGGCTACCCCCATCGCTGTCAAAAACGGCACGCCGACGAACGAGAACCCAACAAGAGCAATCATAACCGTAATTCCCGCAAACACCACCGCGCTTCCAGCGGTTCCATTAGCAATGGCAATGGCTTCTCTGCGTTCATATCCCTCGGCCAGCTGCTGCCGGTATCTGGAAATAATAAACAGCGCATAGTCAATACCGACCGCCAGTCCCAGCATTGCGGCAAGGGATAAAGCGAAGGACGGGGTCTCAAAAAGATTGGATCCAATGATGATCAGCATCAGCCCGGTGCCAAGCCCGATCGCCGCCGTTAAAATCGGCAGCACCCCGGTCAGCAGCGACCCAAAGGCGACTGTAAGCACAAGCAGGGCAATCAATACGCCAATTCCTTCCGTCGCACCTCCGATCTCCATCTGCACGTACCCCGAACCGGTCAATTCAGCCTGCCAACCGGCAGCGCGCAGATTATCGGCCGCCTCCAATACCCGTTCCTTCGAAACGTCTGTCACTTCATCCCCGGGAAATTTGTAGGTGATGGCGGCATAACCAATCGTTCCGTCCGCGTTCAAGGAATGATTGTCATATGGACTCACTACGGAGGCAACTGCAGGATCCTCTGCAATTTCCTTGAGCTGCCCGCCGATTTGTTGTTTCGCCGTCTCCGAGGTTAATGTCTCGTGTTCCGGCGCCTTCATCACCAGCTGGATTTTTCCGCTGTTATCCTGCATGGCGGGAAATTCCTTATACATCATCTCCAGCGTCTTTTGTGATTCCAAACCGGGAATGGAGGTCTCTTCTTTAAAATTGGTTCCCATGGATAGCGCCACAGCAGCGGCTGCCAGTAAAATCACTATGCCTCCTATGAGCACCTTCAGGCGGTTTTTAGCCGACCAGAACCCGAGCCGGTATAACATTTTAGCCATTGCAGCATCGTCTCCTCTACTCTGTATCTTGCTTCTGCTCCTATCTTACAGCCGCAGTGGCGGAGGAACATCGTCCGAAAGGGCGACGGGCTTCTGCCCTTTCGGGCAGCCCATTGTGCCGGGAACACAAAATAAAAAGCATGCAGGATAAATTTCCCGCATGCCTTAGCTACAGATTCAGCAGTCCCCGTTCCAGTGCGGCGGCAACCGCTTGAGAACGCGAATCCACTCCAAGTTTATTATAGAT
This sequence comes from Paenibacillus nanchangensis, assembly GCF_046543445.1. Classification (NCBI taxonomy): domain Bacteria; kingdom Bacillati; phylum Bacillota; class Bacilli; order Caryophanales; family Paenibacillaceae; genus Paenibacillus; species Paenibacillus nanchangensis. The sequence continues at coordinate 111,244 of NZ_JBHOFD010000016.1, read as the reverse complement.
GCTCGTTAGATGGGCTTTTACCGTCCGTTCCGCAATCCCCAGCTCGTAGGCAATTTCTTTGCTTTTGAACCCTTTTGCCACACACTGCAAAATATACGTTTCTTTTTCGCTCAGCAGACTTGGATCAGCTTTGGCTGAAGGGGAAGCCGTCTGTGTTTTGGCCGCGATGACCCGCTCCATGATTTCAGCCGACAGCAGCGTTTCGCCACGCACCGCGGATTCAATGCTCCGGAATAAGTTTTCCCTGCTCGTATCCTTCAGCAAATAGCCCTTTGCACCCAGGGCTAAGCCGTTCACCATGAGCTCGTCTTCATTGTATGTCGTCAAAATAATCACCGGGATGGAATATCCCTGGGTTTTCATCGCTTTCATCGTTTCCAGTCCGCCCATAACAGGCATATTCAAATCCAGCAGGATGACATCCGGCTGAATGTGCTCTAACAGCTTAAGGGCTTCCTGCCCGTTTCCGGCTTCGCCCGCCACTTGAAACCGCTCATTTGTTTCTAATATAAGCTTAAGCCCTTCACGAACTACAAAATGGTCATCGACGATCATAATGTTATAGGCAGTCATCGGTGTTCTCCTTCAACAAACGGTATCGTTATTCTAATGATTGTTCCTTCCGGACTGCTCTGGACCTGGATTTCCCCGTTAATCAGCCTTGCCCGCTCCTGGATGCCAAGCAGCCCGTAGTGGCCGGGCTCCATGCCCATCTGCTCTGCATTAAATCCAATCCCATTGTCCCGCAATTGGATCTGCAGGCTGCCGCCTTCATCCGACAGCTGCACCCAGACCTGGCTCGCCCGTGCGTGACGGGCAACATTGGTCAAGACCTCTTTGATCATATGAAGGCTGTGCTCCATGACGACTCTCGACAGCCGTTTGGTCAGCCGGATGTCCGCTGAAACCTGAATGCCCGTCGCCTCTTCGAAATGCTGCACTTCATCTTCAACAGCCTCTTTGAAATTCAGCTCGGAAGCCGATTTTATGCGCAAATCGTCGATTGCCCTGCGCGCTTCGGCCAATGTTCTGCGGGCTTGCTGCATGGACTGATTGATAATGCCCTGCGCTCTCGCCGCATTTCCCCGGGTCATGTGGGCATCCGCCGCTTCAAGCTGCATAATTAATCCCGCCACGCCCTGCGCCAGCGTATCATGCAAATCCCGGGCCATCCGCTGCCGCTCATTGGACAGCGTAAGCTCCTCCACCCTCCGGTGCGCCTCTTGAAGATCATGCAGAAAACTCTGAATCCGCAGCCGTTCGTGGACTTGCCTAAAAAATAAAGTGCCGTAAGCCATCACGATGATTAACATTAAAGTAAAGAGAGGGAGAAAAATCAGCAATTCATCCGTATCCCCAACGGTTAAGGCGGAGTCAAAAAATATAGCAATACTGATTAGAGCCACAAACACCATTCTGCGGTTCCGGACAGAAAAACCAAGACTTTGTGCGATCAATACGGGAAGCAGCCCGATCAGTACGGCCTGGTACCCTCCCGGCATAAGGATCGCGCACAAATATATCAGAATCCCTTGACCCGCAAAATAAAACCAGAACTGCTTTGGGGTCACACGATAAGAATTCAAGTGAAGCAGAACGTGGACTGTAAATAGTCCCGTAAACACGGCACTCTGCAGAATCACAGGGTCACGCAAAAATTGGAGGACCACTGTCCCTGCATAGACAAGGCTCAGCCAGATGAGTATAGGCAGACGGGTCGCAAACAGTTCATTGATCGTCTCTAGCCCATCTTTTTTTTCGTTCAATAGACCACCCATTTCCATTCAAAGGATTCTTTTATTTAGACTAAACTGGAGCAGTACAGGTGAAGCGAGCTGTCCCTACAGTACCCCGGCATCACCGCATTCCTTCATTTTATAGGAACGGACAACCTCGGGCATCGTCCGAAGGTGCAGACGGGCATGCCCTTTTGGGCAACATGCCCGCTGGATTTACTCTGCTGTTCCGATCGTACCATAAGCAGCGGACCCTAAACAAAAAACGTCAAACGGATTCAGTCTTCTGAAATCCGCTTGGCGTCCTACATGTTCTTTTTGGTTTTTTACGATTCATGATCTCATCTCAATAGACTTAACAGACTCTGCGGACTCAGAGGACTCCTGTCCTGCATTCGCCGGGCTTGCCGCAGGGCCGGAGTTATTGATTACGTCCTGGACATATTCCTTCAGTTCCGTGCCGCTTGATACGGTTAATACAGCAGCCCGGCCAACATAAGTCTGCTCCAGCAGCTTCATCGGGGGGATTTGTTCGCTTCCCTCCACCTTGCTTGCAAATCCCAAGGAAGCCAGTTTCCACATATCGTTTACCGACAGATTGGTGTCGATAAAAGGACTGACTTCGCTAAGGATAGACGGCAGCTTCATGATCGAAGTGGTTTTTTTCATTTTATCGGCGATTGCTTTCAGGAACTCCCGCTGTCTTTCCGTACGGGTAAAATCGGACATCGCATCATGGCGGAAACGAACATATTGCAGCGCCGTTTTGCCATCCAAATGCTGTTCGCCCTCTTTCAGATCGATATCATATTCATGTTTGTCCGCCTCGCTTAAATAGTGCATGTCCTTTTCCACATAAAAATCAACACCGCCAACCGCGTCTACAAGCTTAATAAAACCTTGAAAGTCGGTGTATACGTAGTACTGCACAGGGATGCCCAGCAGATCACTTACCGTTTTCATCGCTGTATTCGGGCCATGCGTTATTGCCGTATTGATCCGGTTTTTGGCATGGTCCGGAATATCGACATAAGTATCGCGAAGGATGGAAAATACATGAATTCGTTTCTGGACAGGGTTCAGTGAAACCACCATCATGCTGTCGGAACGGGGAATTTCATTTTTTTTCATCCCCCGCGCGTCCACTCCCATTAATAAAATATTTACCGGCTCGGTTCCCGTCCATACAGGAGGTTCGACTTCCTTGGTCTCCTCCGCTTCCACCGCGTGAAACGGGGAGCTTTCGGGCGATTTGCTTAAGCTTTCCAGACCGTTATAGATTGACGTCACATAATAAAGTGCGATTCCCGCCAGGGCAACCAGAAACAAGCTGGTCCATACGATGGTCTTTTTTTTCGTACGCGTCATGCTGTCCTTCCTTTCCTCTCACAAAAAATCAGGCATTCTCATTTCTGCAGTGCGTCTATTAGCAGAGAAGTGTAAAATTTGCAGCCCTCCGGCTTTAAATGCACGCCATCCTTGTAGAAGTACTCTTTTTTTCCTTCGCTTGCTGCGTACCAGTCCACAATTTCTGTATTGCTGTATTCCCCGGCAACTTCCTTAATGTTTGCGTTCACCGTATCCTGCCAGTTTTTCGGGAGCCGGGTGGTTACCAGCAATACCTGGTCGGCTTCGGAAAGGGAATCCAGCAGTGACCGAAGCTGCTTTTTGTTAAAAGGACCGTTTGTACCTAGTTCAATCACGATTTGATCGCCTAATTTCTCCTGCGACTTTAACGTGTCGACGATTTTATTTGCCTGCGACATCTGTCTGCCGACCTTCCCGTCCACGGTAATTTCCGGAAGTTGTTCCTTCAAATATGGTTCCACTCCGATAATAACGGAATCGCCGATTACGGTAATTCCTTTCCCCGTCATCCCGGTTTGCTGCTTCGTTTTGGGTTTCCCGCTTGTTCCTTGATCCTGCTGGACCGGACTGCTTACCTGGGCTAATTCGTGTGTGGCCGCCCCGTTACTTTGCGGCATGGAATCCGCCCCCTCAAAGGCGGATGGAGGTGTCACAAGAGCGACGGTCTCCTCCTTTTCACTACGGCTGAAAACATAAACACATACGATAGTAAGAGCAACAGTTATTGCTGCGAGCAACAGCATCCCCGGCTTTTTCGGTTTCATTTCCATTTCATCCTTTCCATGTAATGAATCTATGTCTTTGATATTTGTTTCATTGCGTATCATGTTTTCGAAGGAGCCCGGTCATCCCGGCGGCCAGACTGGCTTCCATTAGCTCCAGCGGGCGTGTCTCCCGTACTACAGCGGAACCCCCGCATTGGATGGAGAACGCTCCAAATACATGCTCATGGACAGAATGATGAGGAACAAGAAGACGATTATAGCTATACGCCCCGCTTGTCTGTAGGTGCTTTGAAACGTCCCCCTCCGGACGGGTTCTTCAATGAAACGGTAAGATAAAGCTGCCAGAATAAAACTGGCCGTAATTTGCAAAAGAACAGGCAGGAAGCGGATGTCTTCCGCGTTTACGGCAGAATCCGTCAATATAATGACAGGATAATGCCAGATATACAGGCTGTAGGACCGCTTGCCCGTCCAAACCAGCGGCTTGCATCCCATGAGTTTACCTAACCGTCCGGCTGGATGGGCTAGTGCGGCGATGACCACGGCGGTGAGCAGGGATACGTACAGCAAACCGCCTTGATAAAGCTGATCGTCGTATTCATTGGTATAGCCCATCAATAAAAGCAATGCGAGAATTCCAAGCCCCCCGCAGATGTCCAGCAGGTTCCTGACGAAAGAAGATACATGGCTGCTTAGTTTCCAGCTCGGCCAAATGACCGCTAAAGCCGCTCCTACCAAAAGAGCGAAAGCCCGGGTATCCGTACCGTAATAAACCCGGCTGGGGTCTGTTCCCGGCACATAGATAATCGCCATGGCGAGAGCGGAGAGAAGCGCGCCCCCTAGAACCCACAGCAAAAGTTTGCCCCGGCGGGGCGCAATCCGGATGCCAAGCAGCAGAGCTAGCGGCCAAAGCACATAAAACTGTTCTTCAATGGATAAGGACCACAGATGTCCGATCGGAGACGGAGGACCAAAGCTTTCAAAATACGAAACATGATGAAAGATTAGGTACCAGTTGTTCACATAAGCAACGGAGGACAAAACATCTCCTTTCAAAGCCTGCAATCTGCCCGAATCGGTCACAAGCAGCCATAATGCCACGAACAGGAGCATGCCGACCATCCCTGGCAGCAGTCTTTTTATCCTTCGGATCCAGAAGTTCACCAGCGACACTCTCCGGTTCGTGTTCCATTCGATCAGAAGCTGATCGGTGATGAGATAACCCGACAGAACAAAAAAGATGCCTACTCCTATAAATCCCCCCTGCGCCCATTTGAGGTGGAGATGATAAAAGATAACCGCAATTACAGAGAGCGCACGCAACCCGTCCAATCCCGGCATATACCGCATAATCGGTTGAGGCAGATTCCCATTCATTCTGATTCATTCCTTGTCTGTTTAGGAAGTATTAAGGCTCTATTTCAATATAGCGGGGAGATGTCGAGAAAGTTTGATCGGGATGTAAACAAGATGTCACAAGCGGGAAAATAAAAAGATGCACAAAAAAACCTTACTTCGGAACAGCCGCCGAAATAAGGTTTAATGAAAGCTGCAGATTTTTGCCCGGAGGGAGAAAAACTCTGGGCCTGAAGAAGCAGTCGAGGTTATGACGGTGAAGTCCCGACAGGAGAGGTCCCCACAGGAGAGGTCCCAACAGGAGAGGTCCCCACAAGAGAGATTCCCGCAAGGAATGTCCCCGCAGGCGCGTCCTGCCGGGCCGCTTTACTGAAAGGTAAGGATAAAGGTTTGACCCGTCTTTGAATCCGCCGCTGCGGACAGGGAATCGGTAAACTGTCTTCCTCCGTGGAGAAACAAACTTGTATTATCGGGACTCCATTCCATTTGGGCCGGTACAATTCCATGATATACCGGCTCATTGTACAGCACATTTTTCCCTTGTATTTTGCCGGCATAGAGAACATCCTCATTGTTTAGGGTGTAGGCGATGCTTTTTTTATCATTGGAGATAGTAAAGCTGCTCACTTTTTCCAACATCACCGAAAGCTCGTGGTTCCGCTGGTCATAGAGGAGCAGATCTCCGCCGGTACCAAGAAATGCAATCTGATCATTAGTGATCCATGTATTCTGTTCTCCGCCAATGTCGTGATTGTATTCCGCCTTAAGCTCCCCTCCATCAACCGTTCCCAACATCATATAAAGAGGGTTGCTCCGCTCCCTATAATATAAAGAGGTCAACAACACCCCTGCACCGTCATCCGAAATATTGAGATTCAGAAGCGTTGCTTTCCGGGGCACATCCCTCAGCTGATAGGTTTTGAAGGTTTGGGCGCTTTGATCGAATACTACGAGGGAGGCTTCATCGCCAAAGGGACTTACGAGCAAACAGCCGAGGTACCTGCTGTTGCCCGACCAAGAGACGGCCTGCAGAAATTTTTCGTTCGGGTTGATTTCCTTGGTGTGTACATCCTTTCCATCCGGCAGCGAAGTCACCTTCAGCGTCAATTTCGAAGACGTTGTGGAGGTATGGAAAATATACCTGCCGTCGGGCGACATCCTGATCTGAGGACCATCAAGCTGAAGGCCACCGATCTCCCGGCTTTGCTCATAAGGATAGGCCAGGCGCTGCAGCACCATTTGCTCAGACGATACTCTCGTCTTGAATGCGGCAAGAATCGAATCGGAGCCGGACCATCCCAGCCATTGATCAGCATGCAGTAACTGATCCGGGATGCGGTAAATCCGCTTAACTTGAAACGGCTGGGTTCCCTGCTGTCCGGTATAGATTTCGTCGGTGCCCGGAATCACGATTGTTTCTGTCGCCGGGCTTGCCTTGCAGCCCGACAGCAGCATGCAGAGAAGCGAGATTACCGCCAGTCCTTTTAATACACGGTTGCGCTTCATCCTCCGCTCTCCATCCTTAACATTTTATTCGAATCGAACTCTACTGTAACCACGGTTCGCTTGTTCTCATTGGCGATAGCAATGTCGCCCCCGTAATCATCAACAATGGCTTTAACAATATTCAGACCCAGACCCACGCTGCCCGCTTCCCGGTTCCCGGCATGCGCCCCATAAAAAGGTTCAAACAGGCTCGCCAGTTCTTCCGCCTCAAGCGGATCGCTTGGATTCTCAAACACAAACCGGGTTTTCTCACCGGCAGCATGGGCCGCTACGAGAATCTCCGACTGCGGCAAGCTGTATTTAATTGCATTATCCAGCAAATTGATAAACAGCTGGCGCAACCTGTCCTCCTGCCCGAAAACAAGCAGACCGTCTTCGACGGTATACTTTATGGTCTTTTTATACCGCTGTGCCCTCATCCCCATAGTCTCACACACATCCTGGAGAATCGCCGCGGCATCAACCTTATCCGGCTCGTCCAGTGTCTGGTTACTGCGCGATACTTCAAGCAGCCTCAGTACCATCGTATGCAGACGCCCGCTTTCTTCAATGATATGCTTCATTCCTTTTTCAAAAAAGACCGGGTCCCGTTCCCCATTTTTCTTAATAATTTCCGCATAACCTAATATGGAAGTGAGCGGCGTTTTCAGCTCATGCGTGATATTGTCAAAAAAGAGTTTTTCCTGCTGGTGCAGTTCCTTGAGCTGATCGCGGTCTTTTTTGATGATGTCAATTTGACGGCTGATCTGGTCGATCATGTCATTAAAATTGTCGGCAAGCCGGCCAATCTCATCCTTGCGGTTAAACCGGATGCGTACGTCAAGGTTTCCGTTCATTACCTCGGTGGAGGTCTTCGCAAGTTTGACCAGCGGGATCGTTATATGTCTGGAGAGGATGTAGGAGAACAAAAAAGCGGCGGCAAATATAGCAAGTGTGATATATAAGACAAGCTCCAGAATTTGTCCGCTTTGCCGGTAAAGGAGACTGAAATCCTTGGCGAAGCGCAAAATTCCTACCTTGGCTCCGTCAATAACGACCGGGTAAGAAAACAGGACGGAGGCGCCCTTTTTCTTAGACTCAAAGGTAATGCTGTATGCGGTGTTGCCGTCAACAGCCTGTCTCAGATCGCTGTCTTTTTCCGGCGGAAAAACTGATGGATCCGAAGCATGGAGCAGTTTGCCGTCCACCGAATATATGCCGACGCTGCTGCCGGTGGAGTGGTTTAAATCACTCGCCATCTCCTGGGCCATTTCGCCGAAATAGAGCTCATTGCTTGAATAATGATTGATCAGGAACGCTTGCCGTACATAGACCTTACTGTTGCTTTTAAGTCCAACCAGCTCGGAGGTGACCAGCTTCTGGTTGCTGGTTCGGATGTACTCTTTGACGGTCTGGTTCAGCACAACAAAGGAAAAAGAGAATATAAGAAAAAAACCAATCAGAAATTTGACGCTGATTTTTCGTATCATTCCTTTTCCGCCTGTTTTTCAAATCTATAACCGATCCCGAAAACCGTCGTAATATATTCGCTCGCATCCAGCTTCTTCCGCAGCCTTTGGATATGCGTATCAATGGTGCGCGTATCGCCAACAAACTGATAACCCCACACAAGGTCCAGCAGCTCCGCACGGGTAAACGTTTTGCCTTGATTTTTGACCAGCATCATCAGCAGGTCGAACTCTTTGGGCGTTAACTCAACAGGGCAGCCCTCTTTTTTGACCACATGCTCATCTTTTAGGATTTCAATCTGTTTAAAGCGGATGGGCTCCGTCTTTGAAGCTTCGACAGGCTGGCTGCTGTTCGCCTGGTCCACCCGCCGGAGAATGGTCCGAACCCTCGCTACGACTTCGCGCAGGTCAAACGGCTTCGTAATGTAATCATCCGCACCGAATTCGAGGCCAAGAATTTTGTCAGTGATGTCGGACTTCGCTGTGATCATCAGAATGGGAAGATTATATTCCGCGGTAACCTTTTTGCAGATATCCAGACCGCTCATGTCAGGCAGCATCCAATCAAGCACCAGCAAATCGGGCTGAAAGCCCTGCAATTCGTTGATTCCTGCAGCTCCTGTAGACGTAGTGCGGGTCTGATAGCCCTCCATGGCAAGTCCATAGGCAAGCAAATCGGCAATTGGCCCATCGTCTTCGATAATCAAAATCTTCGAGTTATTCATTGCATTTCCCCGTCTCTGTTCTTCTCATGCCTGTAAACCCGCCGGCATTGTACTTATATTATCGATTGGAACCGGAATAATCAAACCCTGATTTTCGCTGTGACAACTTGTTTACAAGTTGATCAAACTTTAGCGACATCTGCCGGCTATATTGGGTTTTAGCCTGACACCGTCCTTACAACTACTGTTAATGAAGGTGGGGGAAGAGAAGGAAGGACAGAGGAGGAATAGAATTTGATGATGGATAGTACGAGGCCAAAGCCCATTGATAATCCGTCCGGACCGGAGGTATTCCCCCCGGAGAGTCAAGAGAATCAAGTGAAGCAAGAAAATAGCGGAGGGCAAGAGACCTCTAAAGAACCCCCCCGCAGGAAGGGACGTCTTATAGCGCTTGATGCGGCACGGGGACTGGCCGTTATAGGCATGTTTTTGCAGCATTTTGCGTTAAACGAGCGAAACGCCTCGATTGTCTCCGGCAATACGACGCTGCTGTTTGTGCTGTGCGGCGGCATCTCGTATTCGATTATGGCGCGGGGTATGAAAAACCGGGGTTCGGACATCGCGGCTTTCCGTACACGGATGCTGGCCAGAGCCGTCTTTATTGATGTGGTAGGGTACCTCCTCATTCTGCTGAACACACCTTTTGGGGTAATTTTGCCCGCTTATGCAGGGCTGTTTGTAGTGGCATTGGTGCTGGTTCACCGTTCCACAAAGGTGATATTCGGAACTGCCGCCGCGCTCTTCCTCGCGTGTCCGCCTGTGATGATGATGGGAATGAGCCTCTTAAAGGGGGCCTGGTTCCTTGGCGATATTGCGGGAGGGCCGATGTCAGCTGTCGCTCTCGCCCCAGCCTTTGCCGCGGGAATGGCGATTGGCCGTCTCGACCTCACCAAAAAGCGGATCGCGCTTCAGATCGCCGGAGTCGGCGCCGCTATGCTGGCCGCCGGCAAGATACTGGCTGCTTACGTTCTGCCGGATCTGCGGCAGTCCTTCGAGCAGTGGCTTGTTACTGTTCAAGGCACCGCCCCCGCTCAGCCGGATCCTTACGCCATCTGGCCCTATAACACGGAGACTCCCCTTTGGCACATGCTTCTCTGGGATGCTCCGCATAGCGCATCCACCTTTCAGACGCTTATAGGACTTGGAGCCGCGTGTCTCGTACTGGGACTGGTATTTCTTATCCCGAAAAACATCCCTGTTGTATTGACACCATTTGCCGCAGTTGGACGTGTGGCGCTGACCCTGTATGCGGCTCAATTCGTTGTAATCTGGATCCTTGGACTGTCGGGAATCGATCCGGGGCTTGGCGGCCTTCCCTTCGGTGATCTGCTCGTCGCAGCCGTAACCCTGGCGGCGGGCTGGCTGATCACGCGGTTTGCCGCCGGCCCGCTCGAAACATTGATGCGGCGGTTTGACAAGTTATTCAGTTCGGAAATAGCAACTGCTCGTCAGGTCTAGGCTCGCTATATACTTTTATGCCGGATATCCAGCCGCTATCTTCAGCATACTGATCTGATTTAACGGCTGGCTATTGGGCTTAAGTTATACACCTTTGGCGTAACATTTACGCATGAAACAGGCTGCCGCTATATATCCGGCAGCCCGTTCTTGCGGCTTAATCAATCACCTTATACACGTCGCCTTCGGTGATGCCTGCTTCATTAAAAGCATCCACCCTGACATACAAGGATTGGCCTTTGACCAATGCACCGATGTTCACCTCATTTTTGCCAAACACCATATAACTGTGATACAGCTTCTCCGGCGCGAAGCCCCATAGCACATTATACCCGGCAGCCTTTCCCTGATCCCAGGATACGGTAAGATCCAGTTCGCTCATCAAGCGGGTCTGGACACCGGTTACCTTATCCGGCCGCTCCCCTTCTCCAAGTCCAAACACCCGCAGGCCGGAAATGCAGGCCGTTTGGCCATAAGGGAGCTCCTTAACGGTGCAGCGGATAAACCGCGCTTTCACTCCGGCTTCTTTGACAATCAGGTCATGCGGCAGGTCGGAATCCGCCTCTGATTTATCTTCAATTACAAAATACCCGGTACCGTCCACTGATCCTTCCAGCAGCCACCTGGTAACGTGCTTCCGTTCTTCGATGTGTCTTCTCGTTTTCTGCAATTCCCCGTTTACCGCTGGCGTTATCCCTTCCGGAAAAGGAAGACTGAGCCCATCATCCGCAAAATTAAGCTGTACGGCATGCACATTACATACCTGCTCCAAGTCTAGCTCAAGCCATTCGCCCGGCTGCGGAGACGCCGCTTTCCACCAGGTCTGGACGCTTTCGTCCACCGCCAGGGAAGACTCCTTTCCTTCCGCACAGGAAGAAGCCCGGGCCGGCTTTCCATAAGAGAGCAGCATCCATTCCGGCTGGCTCCAAGGGTCCATTGCGGCCTGTTCGATCTTCATCGGCCAATCCCCGTAACGTTGATTGCAGAATAACTCCCCGTCGGGGTCAAACCCTGCCGGCCACAGTCCCATTCGTCTTTCAAAAGGATGGTTTACGCTGATTCTCATGCTTGCGGCATGCCACCGGTTTCCGAATTCATCCTCTAGTGTAGAGCCGTGGCCGGCTCCGGGAATAAACCCGCCCGGCTTGTAGGAATAAGGGTTGTTTCTGGCCGGAGTAAACGGTCCCAGCGGATGATCGGACACATATACGCCGTCGGAATATACATTCACTTCTGTGGCTGGGGAAGCATACTGCAAATAATACCTGCCGTCATATTTGTCCATCCACACTCCCTCCATGTACGGGTCACTGCCAACAGCAACCCTGAATCTCCTCAAGTTCTCCTCGGTCACGTTTCCGCTGTTCGCATAGGCTTGAACCAGTTCTTCAATCTGTTCAGGCGTTCTGCCGAAAACATGATCTTCTCCGTTTCTTTCATAACCATGCATCTCCGGCCTGCCAAAAATAAGCGCAACGGGCTCCCCGAGCGGTGTCATGTCTTCCGGATGTAATTCCACCCCATAAATCGGCGTCAGATTGGAACAACCCCAATAGAAGTAAATCCGGCCGTCATCGTCTAAAAACAGATTGGGATCCCAAAACGGGAACCCTGCGGGAATTTCCTCAAACTTCCCTTTGATCGGGTCTTTGGTGCGGAAGAAGGAGCAGTTTTTACTTTTGGAGGACGCGGAAAAATACAGCCATTCCCCGATCACCCGCACGTCGGGGGCATAATCGTACAGCGGCACACCGGTCAGGGCATGATATTCCCAATCCGCCAGATTGCTGCTCGTCAGAAATCCGGCTGTCATCGACGGGAACAGATAATATTTTCCCTTAAAGCGAATTAGCGACGGGTCCGCAGCTTCTCTATAAAGCATCATTTTGCCGAATTCCACAAACTGATATTTATATTCGATATTTATGGGGTTGCATACATAGTTCACCGGTTGATTCCCCTTTCACGGTGCGTATAGTCAACAAATGAATCCCTGATCTCCCCTGCTGCTGAGGCGAACCGGACCCATTAACCCGCTGGGCTCCTGCTGGGCGAACGCCGACAAGTAATCATGCTGGTCCTTAACCAATGTATTGGTGACTTCAATGACCAGCTTGTTGTTCCCTTGCTGCACCAAGCCGTCAATCTCCAGCCGGTAAGGAGGGCACAGCTTCACCCCCGCCTGCTCCCCGTTCAGCCATACCTCGGCCGTTTCATACACCTCGCCCAGCTCCAGCAGCACACTGCCCGAAGGTCCGCTCCATTTAAATTCGGTTTCATAACGGAAGGTTCCGGAGAATCGCGGCAGGACATCCGGTGCGCTCATATTTTGGAGTGCGTTAAGCTTTCCCCATTCCTTGAACTGAGGATACTGTAAGGCATCGGCGGTGGAGACCGTCCATTCACCTAGAATCTCAAGAGTTGGCCCTGCGGCAACACTCGGCGGCACTACCACGGAAGCCGGCGGCGGTTCTACCACGGAAGCCGGCAACGGCTCTACCACGGAAGCTGGCTGCGTCTTTACTGCAGCATCCCTGCAGGCCGGCCCATGCAGCAGAACAATCGATTCATAAGGGTGCAGCACCAGTTTAGTTTTTGTTATCCCTTGCTGTCCCGCCGCATTTGCAGCGGTCAACCGGTTAAGGAATGCATCATAAACATAAAGCTCGCCTTCGACCGGCAATTCAACGGTAGTGGTAATAATCCAGTGCGGGCTTTCATTAAAAAACATATAGACATCCAGATCCGTATGAACGTAATGATAATTCCGGAGATAGGGTTCATATCCCTCAATGCGCAGCTCATAAATTCCGTCGGCAATTAAAGCATCCGCCAAATGATTCAGTCCGGTAATCTCCACATGCGGAGATGCGGACAGCGCCGACAACGCGGCAGAGACGTCGATGCCTTCACTCGACCGCACTGGCAGCGCCTCCACAAAACGGATCGGCAGCCCCTGTGCGGCAAACCCGGCCAGGCGCTGCAGCAGTTCAGCCGGAAGCGCTTCGGCATAAGGGATAACAAGACACTGATAATTTTCCCCGTTAACGTGCAGCCTGCCGTCCGCCACATGACCCGATTCCAGAAGATAGTCGGCCGGAACCACATCGCAGTCGATCTGGTGCTGCATCAAGGCCTTTACCGGCTTCTGAAACAGCATCGCCTGGCCGGACCATTCGGCTTCGGCATGGTACAAAACAGCAGCGGTTGCCGCATGTCTTCCCCTTGAGATCAGATGGCTGATGCGGTTCATATACCGGTTTAAATATTTGTAATAACGATACTGCGGATTTTGTCCGCCTGCATACAGATGCGGCGGGCAGTCCGGATCGGGAAAGTCCTTCTGGGAGAAGGCATGCGGGACAAAATAGTTAACCCCTCGAACCAGCATATGGTCGGTTAGCCATTTCATCAGTTTTAACCCTTCTGTCCACCCGTACGCTCCGTATACTTCGGCCATCGTTCTGCCCTGCTTGCGGGGATCGAGATGCCCAAGCGAAACGCCAAGCTTGGCGAGACCATAATGATAAAATTCGCTGTCCGTCACCCCTGTAGGCTGCCGGTAGGATAATTCATCAAAGCCGGGAACAATCTGCCACAGCACCACATCCAGGCCCGACATGTCCTGTCCCCCAAGCGCGCGGAAGAAATGTCCTGCGCCGGAGCCCAGCCTTGCATGCACGTTGTTGTCTTCAAGAACGTGGCCAATGTACTCCACTCCGCGGGCCCTGCACCATTCTCCGATTTGACCGCAAAAGTGTTCCCCGTACAGCCTGCTGACAATATTCATGTAAGCGTACCGGACAACGTTCGATGCCTCCCCTGCGTCATGCCAAAGCAGGTGCAGCTGCTTGCCGTAATCTTTACCGAGCGCCTGTTCCAGCAAAGCCGGCATTTCCCGGCTCCAGGGAAGCGGTACTCCAGGTTTACCGGGCTTTGAATCGAACTGGAAGGTGATTGGATCGTTATAGAATCCAGGTTCATCCGAAAAAAATCCGGCAAACGTCTGGCCAAAATCCGCTCCATAACGCGCGTAAACGGGCTCATAAACGGTGTCCAGCAGAATGCGGACGGAATCCCGGTCAAGCGGGTTCAGGTAATCTTCCTGCGGTTTGCTGCCGCCGTCTTTGTTCTCCGAAATGATAAAAATGCGCCAATAGCCGTCGGGAATGTCCCAATAGAGCACTCCATCCTGCACATTTGCCGATAAATCTACGCAATCTTCAAGCAGCGTTCCATCGGACGGATTACGGCGGACCGCAACGACAGACACCAATTGATGTTTGCCGCTGGCATAAGGACGCAAGGAGAAGGTCGGCCGAAGCCCGGACAGCAGCAGTGTATCCAGCAGCACCGACGCTCCCGGGGCCGGACCTATGGTATCCATATGGCGTTCGCCCAGGAACCTGCGGTGCAGCTCTTCCGGAGCCTGCTTGACCCGGCCTGCCGCATGTCCTGTCGGAAAATGGTCGTCATCCAGCAGCCATACCTTCATGCCGCGTTTCCGCGCCTCATCCATAATGACGTCCATATCCTGCCACCACTTTGGCCCCAGAAAATCCGGATGCGGCCGCGCCTCCACGCACACCGCTCCGATTCCCGATTCATGCACCCGGGCGATTTCTTCCCGGATCACCGCTTCCTCCTGGCCATGCTGCCAGAGAAAAGGAAGGATATAATTGGCCTCCCGGCCCTGTAATACTTCCGTCAAACGGTTTCCCATAACAACCTCCCACTCTATACCCCGGATAAAATATCCGCCCGACTCCAATTCGAATCGAGCGGATGATCTTCATTTACACGTTATTTCTGCACCTTCGTATACCATTCTCTGGCGCGTTTGGTCACTTCTTCACCGCCGGACTTGTTCCATTTCTCCACGAACTCATCGAATTTATCGATCGGATATTGTCCCAAAATAATTTTTGTGGCGTATTCAACATAGAGGGTGCGGTTGTTGATATCCGGGTAGCCGTCATATACGCTGGCCGGCATCCCGTCCCCGGCAATCACTTTGGCATATTTCTGGGCTTCCTGCATGTTCCGGTTCACCTGGTCAATCGCCCACATTCTGTCTTCCGAAGCAGTGTTCTTGTTCAGGTCCATCATGAAATCCAGGGTCGAGATTTTGGAGTATGGATCAAGAATCAAGTTCTCTTGGGTGCTTTTATCATCGGGCAGTTTAACGGCTTTGCCGTCCTTCATCGTATAATGCATGCCTTCCACACCCAGGTAGAGGTCATTCCACACTTTTTTGTCATACATGTTGTTGAGCAGCTTCAGCGTCGCCATCAGCTTTTTCTCATCCTTGTTGTTCTTGACTACCCAAGCCGGAGGCGTAAACCGCTTCCAAGTATAAAAGCCTTCGTACCCTTCAACCTTCGGCACAGGCAAAATCGTGAAGTTTGCTTTTACGCCTGTGTTTTTGAAGTTGTTTTCCAGAGCTAAATACCCCTGCTCGACCCAATGGAAGTAGTTCCCCGCTTTATCGGAATAAATTTTGCCGTCCCATTTGTCTTTGGTGTTCAGCAGCGATTCTTTATCGATCAGCCCTTCCTTGTAGAGCTTCGCCAAGAACTCCAACGCGGCTTTCATGTTCGGCGTCACTGCGGAGTAAGTCAACTCGCCGTTGTAAATATCCCAGTCCGGATAACCCTCGAACATAGCGACTCCGTACATGGCGAACAAGTGGTCCATCCAGCGGGCCTGCTCGCGGCCGCCGGTAGGCAGCTCATCCTTCCGGCCGTTGCCGTTTGGATCCTGGTCGCGGAACGCCTCCAGCACTTTTACATATTCCTCCTGCGTGGTTGGCATGGACAGGTTCAATTTATCGAGCCAATCCTGGCGAATCATGCCCGCATATCTGCCGTAATCCACCATGCCCGGGATATAATAAATTTTCCCTTGGCCGGTCGGATCGTTGGCCTTGACGATATCCCACATGTCCTGCGGAATGGCTTCCCAGAGATTCGGGGCATATTTCGGCAGCAGCTCCGTCAGATCCGCAATTGCGCCGTTTTTGGCCAAACTGTCTTCCAGGCCCTGCTGGGGCAGGAACAGGTCCGGCATTTCGTTTGCCGCAATTTTCATGTTGAGCTGGTTCAGGTAATTGGTGCCTCCGTTCCACTCGACATACGGATGAATGACGCCGACGCCGAGTTTCTCCTTGTAAAACTCATACAGCTTGCTGCCCTTGGCAATCGGCTGGTAGCCGATGTTCGTCCCCCATACCTCGATATCCACAATTTCTTCCCCGTTTGCGGTTTGGCTTGCATTGGCCGAATTGGCGGCATTGGAAGCTTCATTATTTCCGCCGCAGCCGGATAAAGCGGTCACAGAGAGAAGAACGGCGGATAACAGTAATCCGAACTTTTTAATTTTCATGAGCGTTTCCCCTTTGAATTGGTTTATATTTGGCGCTGCTGTGAAACCGGAGGTTAGCCTTAACCTTTTACTGAACCGATCATGGCTCCTTTAACAAAATATTTTTGCAGGAACGGATACACCGCCACAATCGGCAGGATGGCAAAAATAACGGTGGCCGCCCGCAGGGTCCGCTCATTGTAGTTGAGGTCTATAGCGGAGGAGACGCCTGCCATAATCGCATTATCATCGGTAATGAACTGCCGGATTTTGATCTGCAGCGGGAACCAGTCCGGGTCCTGCAGGAAAAAGAGCGGATGCTGGAACTGATTCCACAGCACCACACCGTAAAATAAAGCAAGGGTTGCCAGGACGGCTTTGGACAGCGGCAGCACGAATTGGAACAGCATCCGGAAATACCCGCAGCCTTCCAGGAAAGCCGCTTCCTCCAGCTCCTTCGGAAACTGCCTGAAGAAGGTTCTCATAATAATCAGATTAAACGGGTTCAAAATATGCGGAATGACCAGCACCAGCGGGTTGTCATATAGACCCATCCCGCGCACCGTCAGGAAATACGGCACAATTGGCGCTTTAAAAATCATGGCGACGACCACGCATATCATAATCACCGAACCCCAGCGGAATTCCGGCTTCGACAGCGGATAAGCAAACAAGGCGGTCATCAGCAGCGCCAGTACGGTACCGATGAGCGTTGTCCCCAGCGTCAGAAAAAAGGATTTCCAAAGATCCGGGCGGTCAAGGATATACATCCAGGAATCCAGGGTGAACTGCTTGGGCCACAGCGTAACCAGGTTCATATCCACGGCGCTTTTTGAACTAAATGAAGTTGCGATGACGGACAGCAGCGGGACCAGCGCGATGACCGAAAATAGGATGAGAGCGGCCGTTATCGCGGTAACAAACGCCTTTTCTCCTTTTGCTTCCAGCATAGTTACCAGAGCCCCCCGTCCGAAACTTTTTTGGAAATCTTGTTAAAGGTGAATACCATGATAAATCCGATAATGGACTGGAACAGTCCTACCGCCGTAGCGAAGCTGTACTGCCCCTGCTGAATTCCGGTCCGGAATACGTAGGTATCCAGGATATCGCCGACATTGTACGTCATTGGAGTAAGCAGGTTATAAACCTGGTCGAAGCCGAGATCGAGGAAATTCCCGATATCCAGCAGGAACAGCACCAGCACGGTCGGCAGCAAAATTGGAAACGTAATGTGGCGGATTTGTCTGAACCGGGACGCCCCGTCGATCATCGCCGATTCGTACAGCTGGGGATCGATGGCGCTGATGGCTGCCATGTAAACCACGGTTCCCCAACCGGCATCCTTCCAAATCGACGCCAGGACATAAATCGGCCGGAAGTATGCGCTTTCTTGCATGGCCAGCACCGGGTCTGCCCCAAACCATCCGAGAATGATGTTGAACAAGCCGCTCAGCGAAAAGAAATCAAACAAGATGCCGCCGACGATTACCCAGGACAGGAAATGCGGGATGTATAGAGCGGTCTGAATGCCTTTTTTCAGCGCCGATTTGCGGACCTCGTTGATCATCAGCGCCAATAATACAGGCACCGGAAAAATCAGGACCAGCTTAAAAAATCCCAGCATCAGCGTATTGCCGAATACCTGGATGAAGTCGGGATGATCCAGCAGCGTCTTAAAATGCTTGAGGCCCACCCACGGGCTGTCGATCAGCCCCTGGAAGACGGAATAGTCTTTGAAGGCGATTACAGCGCCGGCCAGCGGAATGAATTTAAATGCGATCAGAAAAGCGATTCCCGGAATCGCCATCACATACAGCGGCCAATACACCTTCATTTGATGCGTTGCAGTGTGTTTCAATGTGTCCCCCCCTGGTTCTGGTTGTTGAATTCGCTTTCGCTGTTACTATACCGCCGGGGGAAACCGCTCTCAATCAGGCATTTTTAAGGATAACCGGGTCATTTTTAATATCCGTTTAACCGGCAGCGGTGCGGGTTCGCCATACTGCTCGCGCTACGTATCCGACAGGTTTTTCCGGTATTCTTTGGGTTTGCATCCCGCCGTTTTTTCAAACATCCGGGAGAAATGCTGGGGATCCGAGTAACCGACCATTTGGCAGATTTCGTACATTTTCAGATCGGTCGTTTCCAGCAGCTCTTTGGCTTTTGCGATCCGGATATTCGTCAGGAAATTCAAGTAAGTATCTCCCGTCTTCTGCTTAAAAATCTGGCTCAAATAATAGGGATTAATGAAAAAACGCGACGCAAGATCAGCCAGACTAATCTGCTCATTATAGTGCTTCGACACATACTCTTTGATCTCGGAGATCATGTCCTGCTTGTGGGGAACGTTGTGGCTTTTTTTGAACGCGATAATGCCTCCGATCACTTGATTCATCCACTCTTCCAGTTCCTCCAGGGTCCGGAAGCTCGATATCCCCTCCAGCGTCAATAATTGGCGGCCAAGCCGTTCATTTTGCTGCAGCTGCTGAAAGGACAGCTTGCGGATGCTGGATAAAAGAATGTTCAGGCACTGCTTCTGAAGCTCCGACGGACTTAAGCCGGGATGCTTCTCCATTCCCCGGAAAATCTCCCGGATCACGGCGGCGCACTCCTCCTCGTCCTTGTTGTCGAGGGCCGCGTCCAGTTTATCAATCAACTCTCCATGCACCGCTTCACATGTACCGGCCAAATTTTTGATTTCCGGAAATGAAATGATGGCATCCGCGCCTTTAAACAATTTGTAGCTGAGCGCGCTTCTGGCCTCTTCAAAAGATTGGCCGATGCCCGATGCCCGCTCCTTCGCCGTGCCGATTCCAACCGTAACCGGCAGGTTCAGTTCCCGGTTAACCGCTTCCCGCAAACGCTGTGCCGCACGAATCAGGCCGCCGTTTTCAATCGTGGTGGTGTGGGCGATAACCACAGCTATCTGTGTTCCTGTATAACGGAATCTGTACACCTGTTTGTAGGGCCGCAGCGCCAGATCGATGTGCTTGAAAATGGACTGGAAACCAAACTTTTTTAAATAATCGATACTTCCCGCTTCTACAATTAGAGACGCAAACCGTTTATACTCCGCGGGAATTCCAGCGATCTGCACCAGTTCCACCACAAGGTCTGTCTGCTCGCTGCCCAGATCGATGATATCCCGCAGAGCATTTTCCTGGATGCTTTTATGAACCTCCTTTTTCAAATCATTGACTTCCTGCAGTTTGGTTCTGTCCGCACGGATCGATCCCATGACCTGTTTCAGGCATTCGCTCAGTTCTTGTTCATCCACCGGTTTATTGAGATAAAACTCTACGCCTAGCCGTATGCCTTTCCTCGCATATTCGAAATCCGCATACCCGCTAAGCAAAATAAATTTGGCATGTACATCCGCGGATTTAAGCATGGTTATCATATCCAGACCATCGGCTTTTGGCATTCGGATGTCCGTAACAACGATGTCCGGATCAAGCTGTTGTATAAGCGCACAGCCATCCACCCCGTTATGGGCTGTGCCCACGACCTTGCATTCGGGAACGGAACGGCCGATCATTTTTTTGAGACCTTCCACAATGCCTTTTTCATCGTCTACCAATACAATCTTCACGGTGATTCCTTCCTTTCTTCATAGCTTGATGACGGGAGCAGGATTTCAATTGCCGTACCGTTTCCGGCCGCCGGAAGAAGGGCCAAATAATAACGGTCTCCATACTGGAGTTTGATCCGCTCCGCGATATTTACAAGCCCCAGCCCTTTGCCGGCAGGAGCGTCCGTCTGCCCCAGCTTGGTTTTATTGGTTTCCACATCCTCCAGAAGGGCCATAAGCTCAAGCCGTTTGGCCTCAGACATGCCAGCTCCATCGTCCGTAATCCGGATCAGCAGATCGCCTTCCTCCGTCCAATTCCCTTCGATTCCGATTTCCATCGGCCGGTCATAATCCGTAAATCCGTGATTGATGCTGTTCTCGACAATTGGCTGAAAAATAAGCGGAATGACACGGCAGCGCAGCATGTCTTTGGGAATGCGGACGCTGAGCCTGAACATATTTTCAAAACGGATATTTTGCAGCTGCAAATAATTGGTGGTGTATTCCAGCTCATGCTGAATAGCATGTGACCGCCCCTCTTTACCCAAGGCCAGCCTGAACATCCGCGCCAAGATCCGGATCATTTCAGCCGCTTCATCGTCGTCATTTACGATCGCCTTCATGCGGATGGATTCCAGGGTGTTATACAGCATGTGCGGGTTGATTTGATTCTGAAGCGCAATGAACTTGGCCTGCCGCTGCTTGATTTCCGCGATATAGACGTCCTCTATTAAGTCGCGGATCGTCAGGATCATTTTGTTGTAGCTGTGGACCAGACTTCCAATCTCATCACGCGACTGCTCTTTTTCAATCGGCACATATTGGCCGATTTCCGCCTGCTTCATGCTTCGGCGGAGCGATTTGATCGGTTTGGTGATCGTGTAGCTTAAAGCCAAGGAGATCAAGGTGATAAACAGACAGCTCAGCACGATAATAATGACGGTCATGCCCTGCATATCATTGATCTTTTGCAGAAGTTTGACCCGCGGAATTTCCGTCCGGATCGACAATTCCCCCTGCCCGGTGCTGCCCAGCAGGACGATGCGGTCTTTCCTTCCGCTGTCCTCCATGTAGCCCGCTTCGGATTCGAGCACCTTTTCCCAGGACATCCGGCCGCTTGCGGCGTCAGAGTGATACACCATCTGCCCTTTACGGTTGCTGATAAATACACTGATCCCGTATTTGTCCCGGGCCATGATGAATTCATGATCGAGCTGCAGCAGAGTAAACGGATCCAAATCCAACAGCAGCAGGCCCGCATAGGCTCCGTTCGAGCTGTACAGCACTCTGCCTATCGTTACAACCGCTCCCGCCCCTTTATCCTCATAATGGGAACGGTCATGCAGTCCGGTAATGAAGAAGGTTTCATTTGAACTGTCAATTTCCCGGTACCACGGCCGGGACAGCAGCGCTTCTTCATTGACTCTGCTGGTTGTCGCTGTATACTGGTACACACTGTTGTCGCGGCTGATTAACATCACGGTGCTAATCTCGGATTTCAGCAGGGCAACGCGCATCAGTAGGCGCTGAGCAGCGACTCTCTGATTCACCTGCTCGGCCATAGGCAATTTCCGGGCTTCACCCAGACGGTAAATCAGCTCATTGTCGACCAGGACCGACTTGGTGACCTCGTCATACTCTTCAAGGAACTCGTTTAAGCTTGTTTTGATTTGGGACGTATACAGGGAAGCAAATTCCTGGGAGGAGTCCTCCAGTCCCGCGGCCGCTTGGCGAAATATGAAGACGCTTACAAATACTAAGGGAATAACGCAGGCCAGAAGATACCCCGCCATTAACTTATTTTGGAATTTCATATTCCTTATTGTTGTCTTTGGCTTTTGTGCCCACTGCCGCAACCTCATGTTTGGCCCTTCCTTTGTGATTCGACTTTAGTAACGATTGTACATAACCTATTCCACAGGTGCTATCAAAAAGTTATTCATGGCTTTAATTCCCATCCCGCTGATCAATGAAAATATACCGGACTGAAACTTCAAGTCAAAAGGAGGAATTATAGGGTTTTCAAGGCATTTTTAAGGATTCGCCGGCAAAATAACAGCTCTAAAAAGCATAAGCTCCTTATCCGCCGATAAGGAGCTTTCTGCTCAAAATCATGTCATTATCGCAAAGACGTTCATGCGTTCTCCTTCGATTGGAGAATAGGCCAACTCATCAAAATGTGCCGGAGTTTGCGAGTGTTTTCCATTCCCGGTGGCTCTTGGCCAACCCGGCAGGCGCTAGGATCGGGATGAAAGCCCTTGATGACCGGATTACGGAAAGTTGCCATTCTCTCTTCCTCCTGATCTTCTAAAACTAATGTAAAATCTCCGGATGTTCCCATTTCACAGGCGTGAGTTTGCCGGCGCCCGCCCCGGCATCAATCGGAATGGCTGCGCCGCTGATATACCGGGCCAGGCTGGAGGCCAGGAACAAGGCCAAATGCCCGATTTCCCGCGGATCGCCGAGCTGCCCGTTTGGCGAAATCATTTTGGCATACTCTGTAACCACCTCTTCAGGCGCCTGGCCCCAGATCGAGGTCCGGAAGGTGCCGGGGCAAATCGCATTTACCGTGATGTTATAGGGAGCATAATCCAGCGCGGCCGTTTTGGTTAATCCAACCACGCCGTGTTTGGAGGCCGTATAGAGCCCCATGGAACTGTTGCCCAGGAGACCGGCCAGCGACGCTATGTTGATGATAAATCCGCCGGGCGATTTGGACTTCAATATCGCTTCAATCCCATACTTCATGCCATAGAATACGCCCTTCAAATCCACGGCGGTAACCCGGTCAAACTCTTCAGCCGTATATTCATGGACTGGCCGGTTAGCTGCGGCTATGCCTGCATTATTAACGACACCGTCCAGGCGGCCGTACGTGTCCACTGCATAATTCATCAGCTTCCTGATACCGCTTTCAGAAGTGACATCAGCTTGGTAAAAGGATACTTCTCCGCCTTGTGCTCTCAGTTGATCCGCTGCTTGTGTTCCCTTCTCGGCATTAATATCCGAAACGATCACCTTCATGCCGTTATCCGCGTAGCAGCGGGCAATCGCCTCACCCAACCCGTCGGCTGCGCCGGTGATTACCGCCACTTTGTCTTTTACACTGGTGAAATCCGTCATCTTTATTGGCTCCTTCCAAAGTTAAGATTGTGCGGCCTGCCGCCGTGCTTCAATTTCCGCCTGAATTTCAACCATCCGCGCTTTATCCAGTTCATAGAACCGCATGGCAATAAGCGAGATGATCCAAGCGAGCAGCATAATCCCGATGGACAGGAACATCGTCATCCAAAAGATTTTGCCGGAATACGGGGTATCTACGTCCGGAAAAGCCGTTTTGAACCCGATAAAAGCAAGCATGACTCCAATGAAGGTCTGCTGCAGCGAAGAAACGGCCTTGTCAATAAAGGCATAGACCGAGGAGATCAAGCCCGGAGCGAAGCGGTTGGTTTTATACATACTGTAGTCAATGACATCCGCCAGCATCGGCATCATCAGGCCGGAGCCTACATAACGCAACGCTCCGCCAATCAGGTACAGAAATAAAAAACTGATGGTCATAAAACCCATGTTCTCCATCCGGATCTGATTCGGATCGCCCAGCCATAACAGCAGGAAGAGCAGACTGTAACTGATCAGACATGCCCAGGTAGCGATTACAAAACCTTTTTTTGAGCCAAATTTCATCGAATAGCGGATGCCGAACATCAAAATTAATATATTGGGAATCATCCCGATCGCATTGGTTGTCCCCAGCAGTGAATAATTGCCAAGCACAATCCCAAACAGCATCACGTTAACAATCTGGTTGCCGGCAATCTGCAGACTTAGTTTATCAATGGAGGCGGACACCACAAACATTTGCAGCGGCCGGTTGCTCTTAAGCAGCGGCCAGATTTCCTTCAGCTTCAGAGGCTCCGAATGCTGGCCTGCGCCGTAGTGTTCCGGCCGGTCCTTGGACGAGATACCGATGATGGCAAACGCATATCCGACACCCGCAAGAATCACTGTGGAAATGGTCATTTCCTGAAACAAGCCAACTTGGGTATAACCGCCGTATTTGCCGGTGAGATAAAACGACAGATAAACCGAAGCGGCCGTATAAAATACCATCGTGTAGATCATGGTTAGTCCGCCGAACAACGGCCGCTGTTCCGGATCATTGGTCAAAATGGCATTTCCGATATTAAGGGAAATTTGGGATAACGCATAACCGACAATAAAAACCATATACAGCCCAATAAAGTATACAAGCTTCAATGCGTCAGGTATCAGATGATTAGTAAAAAACAGCAGTAACGTTGACGCAGCCATTATGAGATAAGCAATCAGCAAAGCAGGTCTGACTTTCCCGTACTTTCCATTGGTTTTGTCGAGAATAATGCCGATAATCGGGTCCGTCACCGCATCCATTACCCTGGAGCCAGTGATAACGATGGAGGCAATCACCGTACCCAGACCAACAATTCCAGCAGCATAATAGGAAACCAGACCCATCAGAAACATAAAGGCATTGTGGCCGAAGCCTCCAATCGGATAAAGCGCCAGCTCCCAGCCCTTGGCCCGGCGGTACATTTTCTCTCTTTCCGCTTTGATGATTGCTTTTTGCTGCTTTGCCGGCTTTTTTAACGCAATCTGCGCCATACCATTCGCCCCTTTCAGATCAACAACAATAAAAAATAATGCGCTTACATTTTATGGGTTAAGCGTTTTCAAAACATCGTTTATCGGCCGACTGCTTTCTTTACTTGCTGAGCTCAACTCCAATGTTAGCATCTGCCTTTTTTTCTTTATGGTACTTTGGTCATTTTTTTGGTGATATCAATCATTAATTTTGACTATTCATACTGTTAATAAATCCCAAAAATAAAGCCGGCCCCCGTCTATAGACAGGAACCGGCTAAAATACCCCTTGAAGGTTAGGCTTGAGCCAAAATCTTTACATCGCCGATTATTCCGGTCGGCGGAAGCGCGGGAGCTTTGAGAAAAGCGGCAAAAAAGCTTCCCGCCTGCGGCGGAGCATAGTGCTGTTCACGCTCTCGTGTTGTAGCTACCTCGATCCGCAGCTTGTTGCCGCCTGCTTTCAGCAGGTGGCCGATCCTGAAATGAAATGGAGGAGCGACCTGAATGCCTGCTGACTGCTCATTAACAAATACCTCTACGCCTTCGTATGCCTCCTCGATCACCAGCTCGGCATGGCGCAGTGCAGGAAGCTCCAGCTCCCGCTCATAGCGGATAAAGCCGGAGAATGCGGGGTAGTTTAGCCCCACATTTGTACATTCTTCAATCGGCTGATGGTCGTGAAAATGAGGATATTCCGCCGCTGCCGCCAGGCTCATCGTCCACCCGCCGGCCAGTTGGATTTCCTGATCACAGCAAGCGGGGGCTTCCGCACGCGCACCGGTTTCCTCATCCCGGCCAAACACAATAACCACACTCTGATAAGGCCTTACTTCCAGGCAGAGCTTTGTCCCTGTATCTGTAGGCTCAGCCCGCACTTCAACCAGGCGGTTGTTCCATACATCATAACCGTATACCGGGCCTGCAGCAGGCACGTGTACCGTACCGGTAAATGCTTCGGCCATATTTTCATTGGTGAACAGATAAAGATCGTTATCTTCCCGGTAATGCAAATAACGAAGCATCGGAAAAGCCGGCTCTACCGCCAGCTCAGCTACGGAATGGCTCTCCAGCTCGGACACAAGCGTATCCAAGGTAACCACCCGGCAGGCAGACAGCTCTGTCAGTAAAGCGGCTTCTCCGCTCAGTATTCCGCTTGGCAATCCGTCAATGAAGAGCACCGGGCAGCCTGCCGCCTTCAGCTCAAGGACGGCCTTGGCCGTACCCGCTGTCATATACTGCGCATACGGGACAATTAAAACCTTGTATTCCTGGTCATTCACGTACAAACAGTTCCCCAACCGGGTTCTGTAACGGTCTTGCTCCACAAAGACATCGGCAGGCACAATGTCAAAATCAATCTGATGATCCAGCAGCACGTGCGCCGGCTTCTGGTCCAGCATATACTCCCCTGCCCATTCCGCCTCCGCATGATACAGTACAGCCGCAGGGGCAATCCGGGTACCGCCGCTGATCAAAGCGCACATCCGGTTTACATACCGCATAAGCGCGCCGAAATGGCGAAATTGCGGATCATGGCCATTAGCGTAGAAATGCGGCGGACAATCCGGGTCAGGGTAAGGTTTGGCGGAAAAAGCATGCGGCACATAGTGGTTGACCCCACGCACCAGGAAGTGGTCCACCAGATATTTCATCGTGCGGACGCCTTCGCCCCACCCGTAGGCTCCAAAAATTTCACACATGGTGCGCCCTTTCTTGATGGGGTCAATCGCCGCAAAGGAGCTTCCCAATTTTCCAAGCAGGTAATGAAAAAATTCGCCGTCGCGCTCGCCGATAACCGTCCGTTTGGGATAAATTTCGCCGCCGGGCATAACCTGCCCGCCAATATCGTCAATACCGGACATATGCTGTCCGGAAAGGCCGCGGAAAAAATGCCCCAGACTGGAACCGGGTCTGGCATGCATGTTGTTGTCCTCGATTAAATGGCCGATGTACTCCACACCATGCTCCGCGCACCAGTCCCCGATTTCCTGCGAAAAGTTCTTCTCCACCAGCCGTGTGACAATATCCATATAAACATAACGAACCTCAGCCGTTTGGTCCGGATGGTTCCCGCTTTCCCACAGCAGCGGCAATCGGGTTTTCCACTGTCCGCCCAGCCGGGCCAGCAACTGCGCCTCTACCTCAGGGCTCCACGGCAGGTCCTGATCCGCGCCGATAGGCTGGTTCGCATTCATTTTGCCGTTACCCAGCTCCGGCTCATCTGAAAAAAAGCCGGCAATGGTCGTGCCAAACTCTTGTTTGTAGCGCTGCCAATGCGGTTCGTACACGGCTTCAATCTGTTTTCTTGCGCTTTCCTTATGCAGCATGTTGATGTAACCGTCACGGCTGCCGGCATTGCGGGTCAGATAATGAACGTAAATCATCCATTTTCCTGCCGGGACATCCCAGACCAGTTCTCCATCCTTAACATATTCCGTAATATCCGTTAAGGTGGATGCATCAAAACCTTGGTCAACACGCGCTGCGCAGACACTGAACAGGGCATCGTCGTCGAACTTTCGTTTTTCTTTTTTGGCGCGCATGCCAAAGATGCTGGTTTCAAACGGGTTTTTGACATACACCGCATGGTTTGCCACGTTTAATTGAACGGACTTTGCCGGCCCGGCCACCTCAACAGAAGAATAATAGATAAACTGTCTGCATAATTCCGCTGGCGCGTTCTCCAAAGCCCCATTTGCATACCCGGTAGGAAAATGGCTGTCATCAAGAATCCATATTTTCATCTTCCTCTTTCTGGCCTCATCCAAGATAATATCCAAGTCATGCCACCACTTCGGACCGCAAAAATCGGGATGCGGCCTGCTTTCGATGCAAACGGCACCGATGCCCGCGGAATGAATGGCTTCCATATATTCTCTCAATACATTTTCTTCTTCCCCATGCAGCCAGAGGAACGGGAAGATATAGTTTTCCCCTTCATTATTTAGCAGCTGTTTGATTTTTGGGTTCATGCGGATCTCCTTTCCAGCATCACGAGTTGCCCGTCTGCTTTGTGATTTTCACTAACTCGCGGTTCAGCTTGTTTAGATTCCGCTTATTAAACAGCAGGCTGTCGTTATCCAGCGAGGCCAGGACATCCAGCTTGAAGCCTTCCATCATTCCGTACATCGGAACCTGAGTCAGATCGCCAAGCACGTGGACCACCGCCTGTCTCGCCTCTTCATGGGCCATCAAATCCTGAAGCGTGTCGCGGGAGGAATAGACTCCGTCCGGAATGTCCACCTCTTCCAGCGGCTCATCGTCCGCATGCTCCGGCAGTTGAAACCAGTTGGCGACGGCTTCCCCTTTATCTTCTACCGGAGCGGTATAGGAGGTATTGGCGGCGGCAACTTTGGTAAACCATGCCTGATCCGCATATGCCGCTCCGTCATGACCGGCGGTCACCTCGATATGGCTGACACCTTCCCCCAACATGACCTCTTGAAAAACCACAACGTTGCCGCCGCCGGATAACGTCCCGATTACCTCCCCGTTTACCCTTAACGTTACGGCTTCGCAGTTCGTGTATACCTTCACATTCATGGTGTCGTTTGGACGTTCCAGGTATCTTTTTCCCGAAATATGCACAAAAGGCTCCGTCGACCAATGTGCTTTATACATAAAAAACGCATCTTTTTTAACTTTGCGGTCATAGGTAACCAGCCCTTTATTGTTGCGGCCTTTCACGCCGCCTTCATCCCGGATATTCGCCCCAAAATCAAACATGTTCCATACATACGTCGCCCACAGAAACGGACGTTCTTCAAAAATCCTCCAGACCGTCTCGTGATAAACCGCGTGATACTCTTCGGTGTAATCCTTCACAACCGGCTTATCGCTGTGATACTCGATAATACCTTCCGCGCCGTACTCTGAAATACATAAACAGGTCGCGGGATTGACGGCATGAAAATGGTCGAGCCATGACGCAAAATCCTCGGCTTTGCCGTTATACCAGCCATAATATTTGTTGTATCCGATCACGTCGGTGATATAGTTGTATTCATCCTGATCCTCAACCATAAACATATTGGCCATCGTCGTTAACCGGGACGGGTCCTCACGCTTCACCCAATCGTTTAATTCACGGACCACCTGGCGGACACGGTCCGCGTTTTTGCTGCCAATCTGAATTTCGTTCTGCAGACCCCAGAAAAAAATCGAAGGATGGTTAAAATTTTGGCGGACCAGTTCGATCATTTGGGACTTGGCGTTTTCCCCGGTCAAATCGCTTTGCGACATTTGGGTAATAAACGGAATTTCAGCCCACACCACCATGCCTTCACGGTCGCACAGATCGTAGAAATACTGGTCATGCTGGTAATGGGCCAGCCGGATCGAGTTTGCTCCCATCTCCTTGATAAGGGCCATATCTTCATCGTGCTCCTGATGCGATATTGCCCATCCCTTGTCCTTCCGGTCCTGGTGCCTGGAAACTCCCTTTAACCGGAGATTACTGCCGTTCAAATACAATCCCTGATTCGGGTCTACATGAAAATAGCGGACACCAAAAGGGATTTTCACTTCATCGATTGTGTCATTAAAGCGCTGCAGGGTAACCCGCGCCTGATACAGGTAGGCGTCTCCGGTACCGTTCCATAAATGCGGCTGCTTAAGGGTCATCTTTAGATCAACAGCACGGCTGTCACCCGCCGGAATAACAACCTCCGCTCCAGAGGCGCAGACGGCATGGCCGCTCTCTTCCAGCAGCTCAATCCATAACCGGACCTTGCTCTCATCCGGCAGATCATTCGCCAGCCGCGTCTGCACCCGCAGTTTGGCCGCCGGCTCCGTGACTTCCTCCTGCACCACATAAACGCCTGAAGAACCGTAATCCATCAAGTCGATATGCACAGGATGGACGAGAATCAGATTCACATCACGGTATAGTCCGCCAAAAAAGGTGAAGTCCGCTCTTAACGGATAGACATCCTCAACCGGCGAATTGTCCACCCGGACCGCAAGCAGATTGGATGTGCCAAACGCCAAATATGGCGTGAGGTCAAACCGAAACGTGGAGTAACCTCCGCGGTGCGTGCCTACGAGCTGTCCGTTCAGATAAACATCGGCGATGCTGTTCGCCCCTTGAAATTCGATAAATACCCGCTGGTTCTGCCAGGTCATTGGGACTGTTAAATCTTTGCGGTACCAGCAAGCACCGCGGTAATATTCATTGCCATTGGCCCCATCGTACGCATTCCAGGTATGGGGCAGCGACAGCCGCTCCCAGTCCTGATCGCTGAAGTTTACTTCTTTAGCTTCAATCTCATCCCGCTGCAGGAACCTCCAGGATGAGTTAAGATTGACCACATTCCGCACGCCAGCATCTCCTTTTGTCCTAGACTAAGTCCTTCATCTTGTCGGCAATCAGCTCCGCGGCCCGTCTTGGATTCAAGCGGTACAGCTTATCCATCATTCTGGAGTCCTTGCCCGCCAGAACACGATACCGTTCTGTTTCGATTCCATCGATAATGAGCTCCGCAGCCTTGGAGGGCGTCAGCAATTGAGAGACCTGTTCCTTGCTCATCTCCTTGGAAGGAGCGTTCTCCAAACCGGAATTTTGCATAATATTGGTGCTTACGCCGCCGGGGAAAACCACGGTTACTTTCACATTTGTATCCTTAAGCTCCGCTCTCAGCCCCTCGGTCAACAGCTTGACCGCCGCTTTGGAAGCGCCGTAGATCGTCTGCCCGGGAACCGGCAGAAAGCCGCCCATGCTGGAGACATTCGCAATATGCGCCACCGGCCTTGCCAGAAGATAGGGCAAAAAGGTTTTGACCATGTAGAGCGTCCCGTAAAAATTGATGTCCATGACCTGCTTGATTTTGTCGTAGCTTAATTCGTTGACATTCACAAACGGGTGGATTATTCCCGCATTATTAATAACGCCGTCTACGCTGCCATGCTCCCGGATGACCTGCTCCGGCAGAGCTTCCACAGCAGCGCGTTCGGTCAAATTGACGAGATGGGTGGAGATCAGACCGCTTTTGCCGGCGGATTGCCGGACCGTCTCTTCCAAGGCTGCCTTACTGATGTCCACCGCCGCCACGCGTGCGCCTTTGGAAAGCAGGTTTAAGACCAGCTCCCTCCCGATTCCGCCGCCTGCACCGGTAACTACCATTACTTTGCCTGCTACCTTCATTTGTTCGCCCTCCTTTTTCCGTAAAGCCGTTTGAGTAAACCGGTTACAGACCGGTATGACGAATCGTCCCCAATGCGGACAAGCTTGGTTTAGGCTGTCTGATTTGGGTTGTGCGGTCCACGGCAATCAGGCCGAAGGTCTGGTCATAACCCAGCTGCCATTCAAAATTGTCCAGCAGCGACCAGTAAGTATACCCAATGACGGGAAGTCCCCGCTCTATCCGCTCATGCACATCTGCCATCGCCTGCCGGATAAACTCAATCCGTTCCTCGTCGTTGTCTGTCGACAGCCCGTTTTCCGTAATGAAGATCGGTTTATGCCAGTGTTCAGCCACAAAATCCAGCACATGCCCCAAAGCCTCCGGATAATATTCATATCCCATCTTGGTCCGTCTTGTCTGATCATCCGGATGAACGACACCGTCCGGACCATGAATTTTGCGCGAATAATTTTGGACACCCAGGAAATCATCCTCCAGAATAAACGGCAAATAATCCAGGAAATCCTCCTGCTGCTCTTTGGTCACGTAGGGTTCTCCGCCCGGCAGCGCCTGATGATCGTAAAGCGAAAACGTAATTCCCACTTGAATCTGGGGGTGAATCGCCTTGATTATGCTTCTTGCGGTTTCATGGCACTTCATAATGATCCGTTCCCCCTGCTCCGTTCTCGGTGACAAAAACGGCTGTACACTGCGGGGATCAATCCCGAATACTTCGCCCAGTTCCCGGTAATAATGGAGCATCCGGTCGGCGGCCCCTGCATTAAGCCCCACTTGAACATCGGCCTGGGCGCCGGTTTTTGGGCTGGAAGCCATCATCCGCTTCATGATTTTTGTGATTTGCTTGCCCATATTGGCTTCGTTAAGGGTGCAAATATAAGGAATGAGATGGCCCAGCCCGGAAACCACATAGCGGGTATATGCTCCAAAGTGTTCCACTGTCGATTCGCTCTCCCATCCCCCCTCGGAGATCAGCCATTTTGGCGAAGAAAAATGATGCAGCGTCACAATCGGAGTAATCCCTTGTGCATGGCAAAAATCGAGAACCTGCCGGTAATGCTCCAGCTCATGGGGATCAAACTGCCCTTTGGCCGGCTCTATTCTTGCCCATTCTATAGAGAACCGGTAGGCGTTGCAGCCGGCATCCTTCAGGAGCTGAATGTCCTCTCTGAACCGGTGGTAATGGTCTACCGCATCCAAAGAAGGTTCTTTATATACGGAATGCGGAACATGCTCCATTGCCCAAAAATCACTGTGGATATTGTTGCCTTCTACCTGATGCGCTGCAGTGGCCGCCCCAAGCAGAAAATTTTCAGGAAATTTGCTCATATCCATCCAACCTTTCTAAAAGATTCGCCCCAATGTAACCGCTATCATAAATAAGCACATCTGCATCATAACATCAGCCAAAAAATCTTTATGGTATTTCCGCTTGATTTTTTGTATTATAATCCGTAAGTTTGATCTTCCAAGCGGAAAGGGAGAAGGGCGCATGGACTCTTACATGGATCAATACCAGCCATATTGTGACCTGGTCTGTCACAGCTTTGATCTGCACGTGTTTCTGATTGATACCGGGGGGAAGATCATCTATGAAGCCTCCAGCCAGCATGGATTAAACCCGCTTTATGCCAACCAGAATCATCACTTATTCACCCAGCTCAATTTGTATTCCACCCGGTCGTATGCCTTCCCCTTGATTACAAAATCCGTGTTCTCCGAAAAATACATTTTAGTCAGTATATTCCGGGATCAAACCTTTGCAGGCACCGTATTGATTGGCCCTGCCCTCTCCCACCCGGTATCCGATGAAGTGGTGAACGGAATTATCCATGATGCGCGCGGCTTTTTTTATCGTGACCAGGTTCACCGGTACTACAAATCGCTTCCCGTTATTGAACATGAACGGCTGATATATATCGGCATCATTGTGTTTCAGCTGTTTAATCAGATCCTTTTGGACCCGGCTGCCGTGCGGGAGAAAAACGGCAAGGTGCTGGATGCCGCCAAGCTGGAAAAAACGGAACTGATGGTGTCGCAACACCTGCAGACCCACACTTTTCATGAACGGTTGTTTGAGAAAAAAATGCTGGAGATTATTAAAGAAGGCCGGGTCGATGAACTAAAGCATTTGCCCGTTCTAAAAGAAGAAGAGGTCGCCAGCGTGCTGTCGAAATCCAGCTACTTCCGGTCGAACAAAAACCATATTATCACGCTGATCGCCTTGGTTTCGCGGGCTGCAATCGAAGGGGGATTGCATGAGGAAATTGCGTTTAGCCTGCATGACCGTTTTATTCAGCAGCTGGAAGAGACAACAACCCTGGACGAGGTTCGGGACTTAGCGAAGGAGGTGCTGTATACCTACGCGGATAAAGTGCGGCAGGCCAAAAATGAAAAATACTCCCGCACCATCGCCTCCTGCAAAAACTATATATACAAACACATTTACAGCAATATTGGACATGAGGAGCTCGCGGCCGCGGTTGAGCTCAGCCCCAAATATTTGTCTGTGCTGTTCAAGAAAGAGGTCGGGATTACCGTCAGCGATTATATTCAGCAGACCCGGATCGCGGAGGCCAAAAAGCTGCTCGCCTACAGCAAAACGCCGATCTCCGAAATTTGTACGCTGCTGAACTTTAACGATCAAAGCTACTTCACCAAAGTATTTAAAAAGGTAACCGGAGTCACCCCCAAGTTTTATCGGGAACGGCACCGGTTTATGGAAAAGAAAACGGACAACCGCTGAAGGTTGTCCGTTAACGTACAATCGGGGTATGCGTTCACTGAATGAACAGTTTATCGCCTGCAAGCCGCATTCCAGCTTATCTAGCCGGAATAATCGGCAAATCGGCTCCATTTTTCAGAAACAAGGGAATCTGCTCCAGCGGCGCCTGAACCACGATTGTTTGGCCGCCTGGACATTTATCGCCAGTGTAAGCATTCACCCATACCGCCCCCGCGGGCAAGTACACCGGCCGTGATCTTACTCCTTCAATGACAACGGGAGCGACCAGCAAATCGGGCCCGAACATATACTCATCTTCTACATTCCAGGCGGCTTCATCCTGCGGGAAATCGTAGAAAAGCGGCCGCATCGGCGGGGTCCCTTTTTCATGCGCTTCCTGCATCAATCCCGAGATGTACGGCTTCAAGCGTTCGCGCATGTGCAAAAATTCCGTAAAAATGGCGTAAGCCTGCGCCCCATAACTCCATACTTCGTTATCCGCCCCGCTGCCGCAGACGCCGCCGCCTTTCGTTCCGATCGGAGCGGCATATGGCTGCCGGTCGCCGTGAAGCCTGAACACCGGACAAAATGCGCCGTACTGGAACCAGCGGATGATGCATTCCTGGAAGGAGGGGTCCTGCGGGTTGCCGCCGTGGAACCCTCCGATATCCGTAGTCCACCAAGGAATGCCCGCTATGGCCATGTTTAAGCCGGCTTTTACCTGTATGCCCAATACCTCGAAACTGGAATGAATGTCACCGGACCAGACAACAGCGCCGTATCGCTGGCTGCCCGCCCAAGCGGTCCGGACCAGATTCATAATTTGATGTTGGCCTGCAGCGGTCATTCCATCAAAGAAAGTCTGGCTGTACTTCATCGGATAAATGTTGCCGACCTGCTGGCTGGACCCAATATGGTACCGGTAGATGTCATGATCATAAACGCTCAATTCGGGTTCGGCTTCATCCAGCCAAAACACCCGGATTCCCTTGTCATAATAATTCTGTCTGATGAGGTTCCACAGGAATTGGCGTGCTTCCGGATTTGTGGCGTCAAAAATCGCATTTTCTCCAAGAAAACGGAACTGCGTACGGACGCCCCGGTCGGAACGCAGCAAGTAACCTTTTTCCAGCATCTGCTGATAATTTTCGCTTTCCGTCTGCACGGTCGGCCATACCGAAACCATCAATTCAATGCCCATTTCCTTGAGTTCGCGCACCATCGCTTCGGGATCCGGCCAATATTCAGGGTCAAATTTCCAGTCCCCTTGATTGGTCCAATGGAAAAAATCGATCACTATAACATCAATCGGAAGCTGCCGCCGTTTATATTCCCGCGCAACCTCCAGCAGCTCTTCCTGCGTGCGGTAACGGAGCTTGCACTGCCAAAATCCCATCCCGTAATCCGGCATCATCGGTACTTTCCCCGTCACGGCCGCATACGACTCCTCGATTTCCGCCGGTGTATCTCCTGCCGTGATCCAATAATCCAGCTGCTTTGCGGAAGGTGCCGTCCATTCGGTTACATTCAAGCTGAAATGGGCCTGGCCAATTGCCGGGTTATGCCAAAGAAAGCCGTATCCCTCGCTGGAGAGAACAAACGGAATGCTAATTTGACTGTTGCGGTGAGTCAGCTCCAATGTGCATCCTTTTACATTCAGGAAAGGCTGCTGGTATTGGCCCATGCCAAACAACTTTTCGGAACGGCTGGATTCCAGACGCAGTTTAACGGCAAAATCGCTGCCGCCCGGAATGGCCTTAAGTTCCCGGCCCCCATACTTTAACTGATACGTGTCTTTTGTTTCATTTAACAGCAATTTTCCGTGTTGATTATAAAATAAAATTTGTCCGCTGCTCAAAATTTCCGCTTTGATTTTCCCGTTTGTAATGGTTGCTTGTTGTTCCTCAATGCGGATTTCAGGAGTGACTGCAGGAACAGGCAGCAGCGCCCACGCATCATCTGTAATGTCGGCATAGGAAGCCCTGACACGGAGCGAGTTCTCTCCCCACGGCTCGATCCATACCCTTTCATGGTCAAATTCTCTGATTAACCGGTTGTTCTCCGCGCGAAACATAACGTTTATCCCCCTTATCGGTCCGGCGAACGGTCCACAATGGCATGCCGATAGCAGGCTGGCGTGCAGCCATAATACTTTTTGAAAATTTGCGTAAAACGGTTCACATTGCTAAAGCCGGTTTGGGAAGCAATTTCGATGATCTTTTTGTCGGTCGTCTCCATCAAGTTGACGGCTTCCGCGATCCGATATTCATTTAGAAATTCCATTGGCGAAAGGTCAAACTGTTTTTTGACGAACCGGCAAAAATAAGAGGGGTTCATATTCACCTGCTGCGCCATATCGCTTAGCGTTACAGGCTTACTGTAATTTTGCTGCACGTAAGCGATTACTTTTTTGGCCAATACGGAGCTGTGATTCCTTCGGGAAAGATTAGCGTGTGATGTCGCTGGCTGCTCGGCGGCACATTTCTCCAGCTTGTACAGAACCTCCAGTAATCTGGCTTTGATTAGCAGTTCATAACCCTGTTTTTTTTCCTGATAGACCTTCCTTACCTCTTCCAGAACAGGAATCAGCCGCATCCCGGCCTCCATCTCTTGGGTGACAAGCAACGGATAATTGCGCCGGCCCGAAAAAAACGGGGTGATATACTGCTGCTGGATTTGATCATTGCTCAAACTGGACAAAAAATTGTAGTGAACCAGGAACGCATAAAACACGATTTCACCCGGGCAGATCCTGCTTGCGGAATGCAGCATATGGGGTGGAATCAGCACAACTTCGCCGCTTCTTACCGTAAACTGCTCCTGCCCTACATAAAAGCGCGCACTGCCCTTTTCGATAAATAATAACTCGGCTTCCTCATGCCAATGGGAATACAACACCAAATTGCTTATTGGAGAGATTGTCGTCTTATGCACGCTCATCCGGAAATGCTTGTCTCCATGCTCAAGCTTCTCCTTCATATCCCCGGCAACCCATTCGTCTGTTGGCTCCGGATGTAATGGTTCCAGACTTGGTTTCATATGCCACCTCGCCAACAAAGGAGTGATTCACCAATTACTGATGACTGCTGGGATTGACCTGTTACGGATGGGATTGACCTCAACCCCCGGCTTTATTACCAGTTTACTTCCACGCTATGGGCGATGTCTCCTCCTATATCCACTTCTCCTCATCAGTTATTGACTTTTTATGATTATGATGACAGATCCGGCACCGGAACCTTGGACCAGTTCATATCCGTCCCCAGGTAAAAGCTGGTGTAACAAGGCTGGTTATACACCACGTTTTGCCAGGCTACCCCTGTCCGGTACTGGGGATCATGCATCAGGGTGTACAGCTTACGGTCCGTCAGTTCCGTGCTCATATAAATGCGGATAGCCGTGCTATCCTCTGTCCGCACAACCAGTTCCTCCCGCCAATCTCCAAACAAATCTGCCACCAGGCAGGGATTGCCTTTGGTGCCGTTATTGGAGCGTGTGCCTTCGGCTGTCAGCAGCCGTCCACGCTTCCAGTCTTCAACAGCAACCGGTTCGTCAAAGGTGCCGCTAATGAACTGGGTGGTCATATCTGCCGCCCACTTGATGCTCATATTGGTGCCAGGTGCCCGCTCATCCAGCTTCTCGCCCTTGGCCGAGCGCAATCCTCTGGACGGCTCGTGAGCCAGGTGGCTTTCACTGCACCAGGTTTGCAGTCCCGGCACTTCCGGCTCCACTTTCCCGATCATCCCCCGGCCCACATCCTCTTTGGCAAAAGCACCGTACAGCACCTCACCCGTAGCAGCATCCCGCAAAGTATATCCATAAGGCGCATGAATCCCCTCCTCATGAACCATATAAATCTGAAGACCTTTCCGGCCGGGATCCACAACTGCCACATGCAGAGCATCCCCATGACCCAACTTGGCATACTCCCCTGGAGCCGCGCTCCCTTCAGGCAAAATTCCTCCAGAGCTATAAAGAAGGCTGCCATCCTGGTCAATCGTGGCGGACCCATAAATAATTTCCTGGCAGCCGTCCCCGTCCACATCCGCAGTGGACAGGGCATGGGCGCCCTGCTTGGCCAAGCTGCCGAATTCCGGATTACGGCCGTCCTGCAGGTGTAAGGTATCCCGAAACGGATTATTCATGGTCACCCAACCGCTGTCGGTGTACCATATCTCCTTCAATTCCTGTCCGTCCCAGCTGTAAGCAGCCATGGCGGCCCGAGTGTAATACCCGCGGGCAAACAACGCATAAGGCTTGCAGCCGTCCAGATAGGCTACCCCTGCGAGGAAGCGGTCCACCCGGTTCCCCGGTTCGATGCGGTTCCAGGAATAGTCCCCCCACATCAGCCCGTCGTCGTGACGCCCCGGCTTGTAGCGGACCGTCGTCAGCTCTTCTCCCGTTTCGCTGCGGAAAACGCTGAGGTACTCCGGCCCCTTTAAAATAAAGCCCTCAAATTGCCGCAGCTTGTTGCGTTCGCTTCTTTCGGGTGCATACACATCAAGGAAATAATCTGCCAAGCGTACCGCATCCACACGCGATAGCGGATAGGGATATTGGGGGGCGATGCCGAAGCACTCCTCCAACGTAGCCGGCCAGCGGCCGGCCGCTACCTCTTCGTGCTTGTGCCAGCTCTGGAACATATCCGCCACGTGCTCCGCATAGTCGGCACTGCTCATGCGGTAATCGTCATTATGGCTGTAACCGGCCGCCGCATCCTCAGGCAGCAGGGTAATGAAGGCTGCGGAGACGGGAGCACCGTCCCGGTACCGGATCACCCGGGTTCCCGGCGCCGTCTTGAACATGAGCTCCGCCTTGCCGTCCCCGTCAAAGTCATAGACCAGAAATTGGGTGTAGTGAGCCCCTGCCCGGATATTGATCCCCAAATCGATCCGGTACAAAAGCGTGCCGTTTTGCTTGTAGCAGTCCAGATACACATTCCCTGTATAACCTGTGTGGGAAACATCCTTGGAGTTGGACGGGTCCCATTTGACGATATATTCGTATTCTCCATCCCCGTCCACATCGCCCACACTCATGTCATTGGCGCTGTATGTATAAGGCTGCCCCGCGGGCGTAACCCCGTCCCCCGGCTTTTGAAGC
The DNA here is from genome assembly GCF_046543445.1 of Paenibacillus nanchangensis. Classification (NCBI taxonomy): domain Bacteria; kingdom Bacillati; phylum Bacillota; class Bacilli; order Caryophanales; family Paenibacillaceae; genus Paenibacillus; species Paenibacillus nanchangensis. Next base: position 72,397 of record NZ_JBHOFD010000016.1, on the reverse strand, counting down.
GGGATTTCCAGATAAGGGGTTTCCCACGGCCGGATTCCGGCGCATTGGTCCTGTTCTTCTCCGTTGATTACAGCGGCGACCGAATATTCCGATTCCTTTGTGCCTTCCTTATCCAGGTAATTCGTGCTGTCACCGATTTCCGCAATCAGCCGGCCGTTGCGATATAAGCGGAAATCCGCAGCAATTAGGCCGTGTTCTGAAACGGCGGTCACCTCCTGCCCCAGAAGCCGCCAGCTGATAAATATCCCCTCGGAAGTGCAAACTGCTGCCAGCCCCCGGTCTAAATGCTCCATTTGCACGCTCATTCCTTAGCCTCCTCCGTTAATCATCCCAAATCAGATTTTTCCTCCGGTAATCTTTTTCTCCTTAACCTGATAAATGCCAGGCCGCCAAAAATCACACCCGTAGCATACTTACCTTAGCCGCTTCCAGCAATAAGACATTTTTGCCCGGACGGATTCAGGACATTGCACTTTTTTGAACGGGTTGCAGTATTTTGCAGCTGCTTGAGGGAAGCAGGAATGGAGAGGGGATAACTTCATATTAAATCGGCTAGCTGAAGGTGAATTTCTAAGGAGAAGGCATTCAGTTCAACATGCGGCAGCTGTTGGTTTAATCGGCGGGGGGAGCGGTTAAGCTGCGCTATTCGCGTGCAGATTGGGCCGTTAGAAAAGGAGACCTGCCGGCTGACAGGTCCCCTTTTTTCCTTCCTTCTTATCATTTCGTCTTATCGATTTTATGATTGCTTTGCTTGCAAGCCATCCTTCTTGACAAGTCTCCCTATTCTGAGGGACGTACTAATACAGCCGCGGCAGCGTATCCAATGTCACCGCATAAGGATGGGCATAAGCAGCACGGAGTTCCTCTTTTGTCGTCCATTCTTCGGTAGCGCCGAAGTCATTTGACCAAGTCATATACCAAACCCAAGGAATGCGCGTCTCCGCCAAACGGGGGATACTCGGAAGAACGCCAATTTCGCCCAGCGCGGTCAGTTTATTCGCCGGCGTAATTTTTACCAGCTGGTGATATTCTGTCTCCAGATCCGTATGCGTGTGTTTTGGCGGATAGAGATCCAGCGAGATCACATCACAGACATCGTCGCCCACGTACCCTTCGGGCAGCGGCGAGTTCCATACCCAAATCAGGTTGTTTAAACCATGATGATGGGTATACCGATCATACATGATCCGGTACAGCTGCTTGGCCACCTCGGGTCCCTTGGCTCCCCACCAAAACCATTCGCCTTCGGATTCATGGAATGGACGCCATAAAATCGGAATCCGCCGCTCACAAAAAGGTTTAAGCAATTCAGCCATATGGTCCATGTCCGCGATGAGCTGCCTGTTCTCTTCCGTTCCTTCCTTTACCGCAAGGGAAGCGTCAAACGTGGTGTGCTCCGTGTAAAACCCTTTATCCCGGCTGCCAAACGGTGAAAACCAATGCCAAGTGAAGGTAACCAGCCCGCGTTTGTTCAAGGCCCAGTCCCATGCGTTATCCAGCGTGTTTTTATTTTCCTCTACCTCAATCAAGCATTCTTCGCTGGCATCACTGTAGTTAATGTTAGGGGAATACGACAGCAGCTCAAATCCGCATAATGCCGGCAATTTCCCCGTTAACTCTTCGATATACCGCAGTTCTTTTTGTACGGTGGTTTGAGTGTGCTGCCCCGTGATGATCCCTTTGCCGGACAGATCGCTCAAATAACGGAGAACGTTTTTTACCTCCTTAATGGCATTCGCGTTGCAGGGAATAACATGAGGTGCAGTATTCATAGGTTTGTTCATTTCCACGGCTCCAATTCTTTAAAATTACACTTAGACGTTAATAAAGTTCAGACACACCAGTAAACGCTTTACCATAACGGCAGCTTGTGCGCGGTCCGCCAAACTTTGAGGCGCAAACTGGTCATCCGTAACACTTTGGGCAATTCCTGCGCTTAATGCCCCATTGACGCTGTCCGCAGCCCAATTACTGACGGAAGACGCATCGAGGAATTGTCCCAAGACATTCCGTTCCGCATCCGCTTTTTGGCCTGCGATAGCCGCAGCGCGAACTATTAGAACCGCCATTTGCTCCCGCGTCATCCAAGCGTCCGGACGGAAGGTGCCATCCGAATAGCCGGAAATTAAACCCGCTTCGCTGGCAGCCCCAATCGCCTCCTTATACCACTTTGCTGACGGGACATCAGAGAAAGGAACTGCTTTTGATGGAGCGGAGAAACCGAGCGCCCTTACCAGCAGTGCAGTAAATTCAGCCCGCGTAATGAACCGGTTTGGGGCAAAATGATTCTCATCGATTCCATCTATAAGCAGTTTATTCGCCATCAACCCGATATCTTCCTTGGCCCAGTGACCGCCAAGATCATCAAAGGTCCGGTTGAACTGGCCTATCGTATACATCCCGCTGCCGTTCCGCCTAATTGTTGCAACCGTTTTGCCGTCCTGTGTATGGAATATAGCGGGAACAAACGACTGCTCTCCCGTTACAGGATCGGCCAACACTGCTGTTAAGCTGCCGCGGGCTGCTTGAGAAAATGACAGCGTATGGGATACATAACTGGCCCCAAAAGTGTTGATTGGGATGGAGCTGGTGACCGAAGAAGCAAGGACATTGAATTCGTACACATCGCTGTCCAACCGGCTGCCCGTATCCCTTAACCGTGCATGGATTTTACCTGCTTTCTCGCTGGTGAGCTTTCTCATATGGACTGAAATATGAATGTTTTGAGTCTCCGTCCCCAATTGATCTGAAATCGCATCCACATCGGCAAAGGTAACCGGGAGACGGTATTCCCCTATATCCGATTGAATCACAATTTTTGCTTGGGGAGCGATATCCGCAGCCTGGGCAAGAGCCGACGCCGGGAAGCTGACTTCCGTAACATCACTGCCGGCTGCCTGAATGACATACAACTGCGATTCGGCGGGGTGGCCCAGCTGTTTTTTCAAGGCATCAATTAGTTGTACTCCATCTACCTCAATCCGTTTTGTTCGATCCGCCGCCATATGCTGTGATCCAACACGATTGATCATCCCCGTATTCCCTATACTTCCGGAACCGGAACTGCCAGCCCCAGTCTCGGGATCGGCAGGCGGCGTATGACGGGTTAACTTGATATAGTCAATGTCGGTGTGGTCTCCGGCACCGAGAATATCAATTGTATTCTCCCCTTTTTGCAGGTTATGGGCTCCGGTTACAGTGTCCGTCCATTCCGCTGCTTTCGCAAATGTATAATCAGCCGCTTCAGCGCCATTAATCGAAATGCGGTTTATCCGGGTATTGTCCGACTTATAACGAATCATAAGTGTATAAGTACCAGGCGATACATTGGTTTTAATCCGCAGTCTGCTCTCGGTGGCTGACATGCCAGTCACATAACCCGTTCCGGAGTAATTCCCCTGTTGATTGCTTATCTCCCAACCCGTGAGTTCCCCTTTCTCCGCTTCATACTTTTGTGAGGTGTACAGGTCAGCTGGAAGTTCATCAAGCGTAAGGACATAGTCATGCTTATAAATTTTCTGCAAATGTTCAGCAGAGTTGGTGATTCCATCCCTGATAAAATTCCCCGTCCAGGTGGTGAAGAAACTCCAGTCGGCCCCATAAGCCTGCAGCATGTCCGGATCGGGAATCGGCCCGTTTTCCGCCAGGCCAACTACCTTCTTCGCATTCACCAGGGATACCAGATTTTCATACTTTGCAATAATAGGATTATAGTCGCCTGCTGGATTGTAAGTATCGACACTGGCGATATCGGCGAATTCATTTCCCGGATACCACTCCGGTTTCTCAGAGTTCCATACCCAGATCAGATTGTTCAGGCGGTGATGGTTGGTCAGCCGGTCGTACATCAGTTTCCATAGCTGCTTCGTTGGCTCGGGACCTTTAGCTCCCCACCAGAACCAGCCGCCCTCCGCTTCATGCAGCGGGCGCCATAACACCGGAACACCCGCATCCTGCAGACGTTTTAACTGAACTGCAATTGCATCGATATCCCGGATGAGCAAATGATAGTCTTCCGAATCGGGGTTGTCGAGCGCATATTTTACATCAAAGGTAGTAAACTCCGTGTAGAAACCTCTCCACCATTCCTTACCCGGCTCTTCTGCTCCAATCCCTTTCGGCGCATTCCAGTGCCAGCACAGCGACACCATACCTCCCCGGTTGTACCACTCGATCATTTTTTCAATTTCAGTGGAGGTGGCGCCGTACTGGACCCGGGAGGGGGAGTAGTCCATCAAGTCAGTGGCAAAGATCGCCGGATATTTCCCGGTCTGCTGGGCAATCCACTCTACATCCTCAAGCGTTTGTTGACCCGAAATCATTTTGCGGCCGTATTGGCTTTCCAAAAAGTTCATCAGTGCCCGGGCTTCAGGTGTTGCATCCGGATTAATTAAGGTGTTTGCCGCATCACGCTGCTCCGGCACGGATGCAGCCGTCAGTTTGACGTAGTCAATATTGTACCAGCCCCAGTTGGCCAAAAACTCTATGGTGTTGTCTCCTTGACGCATCCATGTTTTTCCGGCATGGACCTGAGCAAAACCTGCGGACTCCGGAAGGGTGATTTCAGAGGTTTGCCCGTTCAAGACCATACTGGTTTTTTTCTCCCCGTTTGGCGCGCTGTAGCCTATAGAAATATCGTACATCCCTGCCGCAGGGGTGGTGTAAGTTAAAGCAAGCGAACCCGACTGCTGAAAAGCCGCGTAACCTTCACCGGAGTATCCAGTCCCGGAGGCGCTTATCGACACGCCGCCATTCATCATGCCGTCTTCTGCTTCAAGCAGGTTTCCGGCCTGCGGCCCTTTCGCTGGTTCCAGCTTGATATACTCGATTCCATAGTACCCCCAACCCCGGGTTACCTTAATTGTATTAGTGCCGGCGTTCAGTAGCACTTTACTCACCATTTTTTCAGCCCGTACAGTACCTGCAGCAGGCGCGTCCAGCATGAGTTCCCCGGTACCGGTCCCATTGACTTGTATGCCGGTTGCCTTTCCGCCGTAACCTTCAGGAATATAGTAGCCTAGACTCATCTTGTATAATCCGGCCTCGGCAATATTTACCGTAAAGGTTGCATTTCCGGCTTCCTCCGATGAGGAAGTTTTTTCGTCGAAAAAGAAAGAGATATAACCCTCGCCATCGTAGAGCCGGTCCTTATCCTCAAAGACGGGACCGCGTTTCTCAATGCCATAACCCTTTAACACCGCTTCTGCATAAGTCACCTTCACAACACTGGCGGGACCTCCATCCATCAGCCGCTCTTCTTTTTCACTTGGGTCAATGAGTTCTGCAAAAGCGGCAGCTTTCGAACCCTCTGTCCCCAATTGTGCGAATAAAGAAAACAATAGAACCAGACACAGCGAGCTTAATTGACCTCTTTTCATGTTCAACCGCATCAACTTCCCTCCTGGCAGATCTTGATTGCAGTACGGCCATTGTTAAACGCTTACAAAAAATGGTGAATTCTCTCTCACTCGCTTGTATCTAGTTTTATTGTCTACTCTATCAAGAGGGCTCATTTCCATTTCATTACACCTGGAAATGAGCCCGCAAGACCTGACTAATTATTTAGTGGACCACAACTCGATACGATTTTGAATATGCTGGGTGTACGCCTCTTCCATTTCCTTTACACCGGCCTTCTCCAGCTCGGCCATATAGGCATCCCAGATTTTATCAAATTCCGCCGGCTTGGACATGACCGCTTCAGGTATCCGCTTCCAGGTAATATCCTTCATTTTGGCTCCCAGGATCACGGCAGGATCGTCGCTTGGGATCGACATCGTGTAAGCTGCACCGTAAGCTCTAGGCTCAAACTCGTCTTCTGCCGGGAAAAGATCCTTCCAGTGTTCGGCACCGTAAGCTTTCAGCACTTCCTTCTCCGGTTCACTGTAGCTTGCAGTCAGCTGCTCCGGATAACTGCGGGTAAAGTAGTTGCCGGTTGAATCTTTAATGCCGTCGCCGTAATGAACCATCATGTTCCAGTACAGCCCCATACCGGATTCTTTTTGGAATGCCGCGTTGTCATTGTCCATACGTTCCTGTACAGCCGGGATAATCACCCGTTTGCCGTTCTCAACCGTGTAATGTTTCCCTTCAATTCCCCAGTTGTTCAGGATCTGTCCCTCTTCGGATGCCAAAAAGTCAAGGAACTTAATCGCACGCACCGGATCCTTGCACTTGCTGGAGATCGAGATGCCGTATCCGCCGTCAAACCCGGCCGGCCAAAAGCTGGTGTCCTTATACTCCTCGCTCATAGTGACCGGATAATGACCATAGGTTTGGTCGAACTTGCCGGCGGCTTTCAGCGCGTTTTGCGCGTCGCCATAATCCCATTCCGGATCGGCCAAACCAAGCACCCGGCCCGAAGCCACTTTAGCCTTAAATTGGTCGGTTTTTTGCACGAAGCTTTCCGGATCGAGCAGCCCGATGTCATTCATGTGATTTAACCAGCGGAAGTATTCCTTTTCCTCCGGACGGCGGAAATGATAAGTGGCCTGATGGGTTTCCTGATCGATATAAAATTCGCCGTCATCCGGTCCGCCGGTGGTCTGGAAGCCCGCATTGGTGACCTGGTACATATGCCAGTCGTCCCCGTTGAGAGAGATTCCGATGTTTTTATTGCCATTTTCATCCGTCGGGTGTTTGGCAAGGTAATCCTGGATGACTTTTTCAAAATCTTTTACTGTCCGGATTTCCGGATAGCCGGCTTCTTTGACAACGCGGTGCTGCAGTTCAAAACCTCCGTCCGCTTTGAACTTTTTCTCATCTACAGCGGACCAGGTTGGAATGGCGTAAATCGATTGATCTTCCAGGCTGTATTTTGTCCGGACCAGCTTATCTCCCAGCATTTTTTTAATATTTGGCGCGTGCTTGTCGATCAATTCCGTCAAATCGATTACAGCTCCAGCGTCAACCAGCTTGCCGACATCCGCCTTTGCAGCAATCAAATCAGGGTATTTGCCGGTTGCCGCAATAAGCGAAATCTTTTGGACCGGATCGCCTACTGCAAACTCGGCATCCAGGGTCACGCCGGTTTTTTCCGTAATAATTTTGCCGACTTCATCCTGCATGTTATTCCAGTTCGTGCTGCTGTCTTCCGAAAAATAAGTGAACGTGATGGGCTTCAGATCTCCGGAAGAACCTTCCCCGTTGCTGCCCCCTTCTGCCGCAGAGCCGTTATTACCGCCGCATCCGGCAAGCGTTGAGGCTAACGTCAGTGCCAGCACGCATGACAGGACCAGCCCTTTTTTCTGTCGCTTCATTAAGAGAACCCCCTAGAATTATTGGAATAGATATTAGATTGTATGAGACAGGCTGTTAGCCTGGACACACCGGAGCAAATGCTCTAACGCTTGAACTCTGACCTCGAAACTCTGAGCTTACAACTCTGAACTCTGAACTCTTGGCTCTCAGCTATCAGCTCATAACTCTTAGCTCTTTACCGCGCCAAGCGTCATCCCTTTAACAAAATACTTTTGCAAAAAAGGATAAACAATCAGGATTGGGACGGTTACCACAATCGTGATGGCCATCTTTACGGATTCCGGCGAAATTTGCGACATGCGTTCCGCCATATTGGCCATATCCTGCGAATTGGTACCGGTTGTTGTAGTGCTTTGCAGTATTTTCATTAATTCATATTGCAGGGTAGTGAGCGCTTCATTGGAGCCGTTAAACAGGTACGTGTCGAACCAGGAGTTCCACTGTCCCACCGCCAGGAACAGTGCTACGGTTGCCAATGCCGGCTTGCAAAGAGGCAAAATAACACGCCAGTATATCGTAAAGTCATTGGCTCCATCCAGCTTGGCTGATTCCTGCAGCGCATACGGCAGTCCGTCGATAAAAGAACGAATAACGAAAACGTTAAATGCGCTTACAAGACCCGGCAAAATGTATACGGCAAAAGTATCAATCAGCTGTAAATCCCTCATCAGGATAAAACCCGGGATCAAACCGCCGGAGACATACATCGTGACGGCAAGAAAAACGGAAATGAATCTCCGTGCCTGAAAATCGCTGCGCGCAAGCGTGTAAGCCAGCATCGAACCGCTGATCAAGCCTAATACAGTACCAGCCACCGTCCGTAATACGGAAATCTTAAATCCGGTAATCAGACTTCCATAACTAAAAATCAGGCTGTAGTTGTCGAGCGTAAATTTTCTGGGCCAGACGGTAATTCCTCCCCGGACGGTATCTACCGAATCGTTAAGGGAGATCGCCAGGACATTCAAAAACGGATAAATCGTCAATACGGTCACGACAATCATGGTAAAATACACAATCACTTCAAGAATCCGGTCTTGAGGCGATTTGGACCGGCGTTTCAATTTTAGCGGACTGGTTGAAGCGCTGCTGTTGGCAATTCCCATGTCACCCCTCCTCCTTACATAATGCTTTCGTTTGTAAAACGCTTAAATATTCCATTGGCGGCAAACAAGAGGATCAGGCTGATCACCGAGTTAAAAATATTGATCGCCGTTCCGAAGGAATACCTGCCCATGGCCAGGCCATAATTAAGCGCATACAAATCAAGCACTTCAGAGTAATCGATGACCAAGTGATTCCCCAGCAGAAACTGCTTTTCAAATCCTGTTCCCAGCAGATGCCCGATCGACATAATCAAAAGGACGATGATGGTTGGCCGGATTCCAGGCAGCGTGATATGCCACATTTGCCGGAAACGGCTTGCGCCGTCCACTCTTGCCGCTTCGTACAGCTCCGGGCCAATCCCCGAGATGGCGGCCAGATAAATAATGGCATTCCAGCCGGTTTCCTTCCAAATATCGGCGCCGGTGACAATTCCCCAGAACCAATGTCCTTGGGCCATAAACTGAATCGGCTGATCGATAATATGCAAGCCGAGCAGAATATCATTTACCACACCGCCATCGGTTGAGAGCATTTTGGTCACAATGCCTGCTGCCACTACCCAGGACACAAAATGCGGAAGATACGATACGGTCTGGACAAACCTTTTTAGGGTGTGAACGCGGACCTCATTGAGCAGCAGGGCAAACACCACCGGCACAATAAAACCGGCAATGAGTCCCATAAAGCTCATGGCCAGCGTGTTCCGCAGCACCTGATAGAAATGGCCGTCTTGGAACAAGGTACGGAAGTGTTCCAGGCCCACCCACTTCTGGTCAAAAAAACTCACCCCGGGTTTGTATTTCTGGAAGGCCATCGTCCAGCCCCATAAAGGCAGGTACTGGAAAACAAAAACCCAAAGCACAAACGGGATAGACATGTAATACAAGTATTTCTGATTTTTAAACTCCTTCCATGCGCCTCTTTTTCTTTTTGTGTATGCGTTTTCCGCAGTCAACAGTGTTGTTTTCATGCTTCCTCCCCTCTCTTGATAACCATCATAAATTAGAGGAGAACGTGTTCCCATACCAAGGATTTCGGAAAAAATCATCTATAAATTATGGATTTTTATAATCGGACGGCGAACGACCCTCGTACTTTTTGAATTTGCTGAAAAAGTAATTAACGTTTGTATAACCGACCAGCTCGGCCGCTTCGTACACCTTCATTCCTTGAGACAGCAGCTCTTTCGCTTTTTGAATGCGGACCTTGTCCAGATAGGTGTTAAAATATTCCCCGGTCTTGTTTCTGAACAGCTGGCCTAAATAAGGAGTGCTGTAATTCAGCAATCCGGCCAAGGTGGAGAGCTTCAGGTCCTCCGCATAATGTTTATGAATAAAACCGATCATTTTCTTAATCTCCTGCTCCTTGCCCTGCGGCTCCGATTCCTCCGCAAATTCCAGCAGAAATTGGCTGGTTTCTTCTATAAGGTCCTGCAAATAATCATGCTGATAAATCCCGTTTAAGAAACGCGACACCTTCTCCGTCTCTTTCAGATCGATGCGGGAAGCTGCGGCAAGTTTATGAATGATCGCATTGCAAAGAAAAAAGAAGGATTGCTTGGCGGACTTCTCCTCTTGTCCAGTTCTGAAAAAAAGCGCAGCAGCTTCATTCAGCAGCGGCAGCACCATCGCTTTGTTTCCGGCCTCCAAGCTGTAATACAAGCGAAAAACAAGCTCCTCCAGCATCTTTTCGTAACCGGCGGCACTAGGCTGCCGTGCAGTGTCAGGCATAGAGCAAAGCGGGGACTCCGGCTCCAGCAGGCCATCTTTTCCCCTGAAAAAAGCGGATTTTGCCGTTTCCCGGGCTTTGGCATAGGAACCCCCTACATGTTCCGGACCGTTAACGGCCCCGCCGGTTGCGGCAATAAACCGGATTTCGCCTGCGATTCGGCGGATCTCGCCGTACAGCTGGTCGCGCCGCTGCAGTCCGCGCAGCGGCGTGTTGAGCAGAAGCACAACATAAGGGGGGAGTACAGTCACAGCCCCCATGTTCCGTTCCTCAATCGCCTGGTTCAGTCCGGCCGACAGCCGATTTAACGTTTCCGGAAGTTCCGCGTCGGCAACACGCGGACCCACAACCACCACCTCGTAGCTGCTCCACAGCAGATCCAGTTTTTTCATGCCATCCCTAAGTACTGCCAGATCTTCCGCCTTCTCCTGGGAGACAAGCAGACGGTGCAGATAATATTCCCGGTCCAAAGTCCCCGCCCGATAGCTCTCCCGCTTCAAACGCTCCGCTTCGATCCGTTCCCGGACCTGCTGCAGCGTTGCCGACATTTCGCGGATGTTGATCGGCTTTAGCAAATACCCGGCGACTCCATACTGAATCGCTTGTTTGGCATATTCGAAATCCGCATACCCGCTGAGAATAATGCACTCCATCTGGCCGCCGGCCGACCGCAAATTTTGAATGAGCTGCAGACCATCCATCACTGGCATGCGAATATCCGCAATCACGACATCGGGTGGTTCTTCCCCAATCATTTTTAATGCCTCTCTTCCGTTACTTGCCGCAGCGATAACCGTAAACCCGAGCTTTTCCCAAGGAATCAAGGTCTGAAGTCCCTGTCTTAACTTCGGTTCATCATCCACAATCAAGACTTTAATCAAGGTTGTCTGCACCTCCAGGTATCAAAAACTTGACGCTTGTCCCCTTTCCGAATTCACTTTCGATCGTCAGGGCGCTTGGTTCTCCATATAAAAGGACCAGCCGGTCGTTTACATTCCGTATTCCGATCCGCTCGCTCTCCTGCTCATGAAGCGATGCCGCAAGCTCCGCTTGAATGCCGGCGAGACGCTCCGGCAAAATCCCCGCGCCATTGTCGCACACTTCAACCTGCATCCCCTTTGCCGCCTTCTTGACTTCAATCGTAACCAACACTCCTTCTTCACGGTTTTCGAGGCCATGCAGGATGGAATTCTCCACTAATGGCTGAATAATTAATGGAGGGACCGGCGTATCTTCCAAACCGGGATCACAAGTCAAACGGTATTCCAGACGGTCTTCATACCGGAACTTCTGCATATCCAGATAACAGCGCACACGATCAAGCTCTTCATGAAGGGGAATGCTGCCATTTCCCGCCTCCAGACTGCTGCGCAGAAGGGTGCTGAGCAGCCAGACCGCTTCCGCGAGATCATCCTGCTTGCGGATATGAGCCTCCATTCGGATCGATTCCAAAGCGTTAAAAAGAAAATGCGGATGAATCTGGCTGGCCAGCATCTTAAATCGCATTTCATTTTGTCTTTGTTCCACCAGATTTTTTTGGTCATTGGTTTCCTGGACCTCCCGTATCAGGTCGTGCACACTTCTCACCAGCGAATTAAACTGCTTGGACAGCAGGCCAACTTCATCTTTACCGTCAATATGGAGATAGGTTTCCCAGGAGCCTGACCCCACTTTGGACATATGTTTGCTTAAACGGAGCAGCCTTCCCGACAGCAGAGAAGCGGACGCATAAATAAGCACAACCGCAAAGATCAGGCTGACCGTTATCACGATGGCGCCAAGCCGGATGACTTGATTCGCATCCCGCATAATATCTGAATAGGAAAAAATAGAGATGACCCGCAGCCCGTTCCAGCTGTTCTCCGGCTGCAGGTTGGCGATCACCACTTTGGAATCGCTGCCGTTAACGACCGTGTCATAGCTGCCCTCCTGATTGGAAAGGACCTGTTCGTCCCCGTCAATTTCCGATAACTTCTTTCCGAAATAACCGGCTTCATTGGAACCGACGACCCGGTTTTTGTCATCCACAATCAGCGTGGTGAACGGCTCCTGGTTCAAAATGGATTTTAACTGCTGCTGGTCGACATTGATGATCAGTACCCCCCTCAGCCCAAACGAGTCAGCCGGAAAGGAACGGACCAGACTCAGCTGGTCGGATCCGTTGCGTTCATCCCTCACCAGGTTCCATCCGGCAAGCCCCTGCTGGTCAATCGCTTCCTTGTACCAGGCTTGGGCCGTGATGGTCTCGTCCGGCTGAATGAATTCCCAGTTGTTAAGCGCCCCGGGGTTCGATACATACACGCGGATGCCGGATATCTCTTTATACAACTGGATGTAGTCGCGGATATCTGTATATTCGCGGTAAGCCTGAATGACTTCGGGGTACCCCTCGTATTTTTGGGTGGCTACCTTTTTCATCCGGTTATCGATGCTTAGCCGGTAAGAAATGTCCAGCGGTACCTTAATCAGCTCTTCCGTCCGTTTTTGAACACGCTCCACATTGTCAGATATTTGTTCCAGAGCGTCCTGAATCACGATTTCCCGGAGCTTTCCGGTCAAAAACAGGCCGGATAACATAATGGGAAGCACGGCAGCCGAAATAAAGGTAAGCGCTAACTTTTTTTTCATCTTCATATCGTTCATGATGCGAATAAAAAACATAACCTTCCCTCCCTGGCCCGCTTAGGCCACCCCATGCAAAATGCCCCTTCTCATTGAAAGGGGCATGGGGATGTCAGCTTCCAAAACATGGTTTAATACTTGGTAAATCCATACAGCAGCAACCATCAACTATATGTAAATGATAGGTTATATACAGGTGTTAAGTACATGGAATAGTGATCGCTAAATATGTTATAATGCTTGATATTTTACTAAAGGGAGCGGTACTGTGATCGAATATTTGCCTCGCAATAAACGCCAGATGGAGCTGTACCTCACTCAATATGGAATAGAGGATTGCCTTCCGGGGCACTTTTGGGGACCGGCAGTAAGAAATCATTATCTGCTTCATTATGTATTGAGCGGCGAGGGAAGCTTTGAAACCGGCGGTGTCCGCTACCGGCTGCGGAAAGGGGAGCTTTTCTTGATTCATCCAGACACCATTTCGTATTACCAGGCTGATATCAACCATCCCTGGTCTTATTGCTGGTTTGGATTTAACGGCACCTCATCGGAACTGCTGCTTAAGCAAGCCGGCTTGTCGAAGGCTTCCCCTGTCGCCCGTTATGATCGGGACGACATGATTTATCAATATTTTCAAATGATGAATGAATCCAAGGATTCCGGCAAAGCGCGGGAAACGAAGCTGACCGGGCTGCTATATCTTTTGCTGTCACTGCTCATCGAAGCCAGCCCTGCGGCTTCTTCCCCTGAACCTATGGGAACGAGAGCGGAAATTTACGTGGAACAGGTAAAAGATTTTATCGAAATGAATTATCCGCACAAATTTACCATCGAGGACATTGCCCAATTTGTCGGACTTAACCGAAGTTATTTATGTTCCATATTCAAGCAGCATGTAAATGAAAGCATCCAGGATTATCTGGTTCGCTATCGAATGAACAAAGCATGTGAAATCATGGGAAACGCAGGGCTGTCGATCTCCGACATTTCCCGGTCTGTGGGCTACAGCGACGCCTTGCTGTTCTCCAAAATGTTCAAAAAGGTTAAGGGGGCTTCACCTAAACACTACCGGGCCGGAAACTTCGACTTCCACAAAACAGGTAACTAACGTATTACAGTAACCGGTTAAGGCCCGAAATGCACGCGCATCTCGAGCCTGCTTCTATGCTGGCTAAACTTCTTAAGCAACGCTATGAATTTTTACGTCTGGATCAGCGCTCCACAAGGGTTTAAGACTTACAAAAACGTCATTCTTAAACAACTCGCTGCTCAAGTAAGCTTCTGCGCTTTCGACGCTATCAAAGCCGTGAAGCACCTGAACATCTTGTTCGCGGATCAGCAGATCTTTGGAAACCGCACCCTGGATCTCCTGCAAAAAAGGTTCACGGTATTCCGCATAAACCTTAGCAGCGGCTGGGCGGTTGTTATTGTCAATAACCATAGTAATTTGCAGATAGGCTTTTGCACTCATCAGTTTACCCCTCCAAATGATTTGTTTTATGGTTCGATAACCATGCTTAAACTATAAGCATGGGGGGTGGAGGAGTAAATATATTAGGATTTTTATTAGTAACTAATAAATTTCTTAGTGCATACACTTATAGGTAATCACAAGTTCTGCAAGCAGGCAGTTTTGTTTCCAAATCCTCTGCTGAATGCTCCCTCGACCATTGGCAAATATATTGAAGAATGGGGAGAACGGATTTCCCCTTGTCGGTAAGGGCATATTCAACTCTAGGCGGAATCTCATTATATTGATTGCGGCTGACCATTTCATCAGCAATCAATTCTTTTAGCATTGCAGCGAGCACTGCGTCTGTTATATTACTAAGCTGTTTTTTGATTTCATTGTACCGGATGACTTTGTTAGCGGATAATACACATATAATGCGCGATTTCCACTTTCCGCCGAAAATATCCAGGCCGTACTCAATGGGGCACATGAATTCTTTTCCAAGTTTTAATTCATATTTCATTACGACTCCTCCTTAACCCGCATAGTGCTTCGTACATAGACCTCCATGTGAAAACTAGCCATTAAAATAGACCAAACCTCAAAAGTGCAGAAGTTTGATCTATTAACTGCCCGACAATTCAACTGATTAGTTGAATTATAAGGGGTGAAACTATATAGTTCAAGTTTTCCAGTTATTACTCGCCCAGCTTCAGGAAGCTGACTTCACATCTTTAGCAGACCAATCAGCCCCACTCCCGCCATCATTACAACAATCCCGGTAAGGAGGCTCCCCCATTCCCGCGGGCTTTTCCTTTCCCGAAAAATCAAAATACTGCCGACGCAGGAAATGGCAATGCTCGCCTGGGAAATCGGAAAACTTGCCGCGACGCCAATCAGCCCGTTCGAGATAAACAAGGCCAGATTCGCCACACTCCATACCAGTCCTGTGGACAAATTGCGCACTGTATGAACGCGGCGCAGCGGCCGCTCTCCCTTAAGATTAATCAGCAGCGCAGTACCGAACATGCCAAGGGACTGCGGAAGAATAACTGATAATCCGGAAACATCAAAAATTTGATTGATAATCACATACAGCGTTAAGGCCAAACCGGAACAAGCCAGCATGACCACCATTTGGACGGGCAAACCCCCGGTCCCGCCGCCCGATTTGCCCCTATAATTGGTCAATATTATGCCGGACAAAATACAGACAAGCGCCGTTAATCCAACGCCGTATTGGTAGCCGGTCTTCCACTCGCCCAGAATAAACGCCGCAAACAGCGTCGTTCCCGTCAGTTGCAGTCCGCAAATCACTGGGATAGCTGTTGACACGCTTACTTTCTGAAACGCTTGGAACTGAAGCAGCTGGCCGGCGGACCAGCATACGCCGGAGATGAAGCTGACGATAAAAGCTGTGGTCTGCAGGGGGACCGGCGAATACCAATAAAGACACAACGCAAACAACACGGCGCCGGCCGCCGTGCCCGTCAGCTGCTCGCGTGGAGTGCCTTTCGTCAGATTGGCCAAAATCGGCATGAACCCCCAGCCTAAAGCCGGAATAAAAGCGATGATTGCATTCACGCGGAGTTCTCCTCTCATAAAGTGCGGTCTCTCCGGCCTGCATTAAAATGCCATACCGAAAAAAAGCCGCAGCTTTACGATAACAAAACACCATGACGCCGAGCAGCGGTATTTTTTAAGAACTATATAGCAAAATCAAAGAAATTCCTTCCGGTAATCACTTGGCGACTTCCCGACCATATGTTTAAACGCCCGCGAAAAGGTCAGCTGGTCCGCATATCCCACCGAATTGGAGATCACCTGGATGGAATAATCGGTTTGCTGCAGCAGCTCGCACGCCTTTTTGATCCGGACCCGCATGAGGTGCTGCTTTGGTGTCTCGCCGGTTTCCTGCTTGAAGACAGCGGTCAAGTAATTCGGATGGACTCCCAGGTACTGCGCCACTTCGTTGATTTGGATGCCCGAATTGTAGTTTTTCTCCATGTAGTTGACCGCCTGGACAGAATACGACAGCTTTTCCCTGCCGGAGGTTTCTTCGGATTCATGCACCAGCCTGGCGAGAATTTGACACAAATATCCTTGAATAGCCAGGGAGGAGGCCAGGGTGTTGCTCCCTATACGCAGCATTTCCAGGATCGTCGAATGAAAAAAGGCTGTATCTTCAATCCTGATCACATAGGGATTTTCCCCGGAAATCGCGATGTTCTGCAGGTACATTTCGGATTTGATTCCCATAAACCCAACCCAGCTGTACTCCCACGGGTCTTGTTCATCCGCCTGATAATAGGCGACCCGGTTGGCGGGAATTAAAAAAGCCTGCCCTTCTCCGATGCTGTACGTCTCCTCCCCCAGCACCAGGCTGCCTTTTCCTTTCAGCACAAAGTGGATCAGGTTAAAATCCCTGGCGATCGGGCCAAAATCCTGCTTGGGATCACACGGCTCGGTGCCGCAGTTAAACAAAATCAGATCCGTAATATTTTTGTGTTTGGAGCTTGTCCGTGTATCGACAAACTGCGTCATGTGTTCTCCCATATCTGTCCCCCGCTTCAGCGTTCACCCGTTTTCCAACGGGTTCATCTAAGCTTAAATATAGCATAAGTAAAGAATTCTCTCACTCCCTGCAGCGAATGCCCCGTGTACAGCTTCCTCTCAATTCAATCTTTGTTTTTGCCATAATCCCCTTTAGAAATAGTATTTATTCGGGCTGGAGCTTTTGGTATTCTGAGACCCATATAACGCTTACATGACGAAAGGGGCTACGGGCATGCAAACCGTTAAAGCAACGGAATATAACGACAAAGTAAGTTTGAAAACGCTGTTCTCTTATTCGCTGAGCAGCTATGGCATGAATGTCATTTACAATCTGACCGCGGTGTATCTCATGTTTTTCTACACGGACAGCTTCGGGTTGAATGCGCTTGCAGTCGGGACACTGCTGATGGTGGCGCGGCTGGTCGATGCGGTCATGGACATTTTTATCGGCATTGCGGTCGACAACACCAATACCCGCTGGGGAAAATTCAGACCCTATATGTTCATCGGGGCTTTTTTGGTCACACTGACCACTCTCGCCCTTTTCCTGAGTCCGGATTTTTCCTCCGCCGGCAAACTCGTATATGCCTATGCAACTTACATCGCCTGGAGTATCAGCTACTCCTTGCTGGACATCCCCTACTGGTCGCTGTCCGCTGCCATAACCAAAGATGCCGCCGAACGGACAAAAGTGGTGACGGTTCCCCGTACGGTGGCCAGCGCCGGCTTATGGACCGTCAATGTGCTTGCGCTTCCGCTCGTCCATTTCTTTAACGGATGGACAGGGGCCGTTGCCGTACTTTGCGGCCTGTTTTTTGTCTGCATGATGTTTACGGTATTTGGCGTTAAGGAAAAACACGTGGTGCCCCGGCATGAAAAACAAACGTTAAAAGGGGTACTCCGCCTGTTCTTCAAAGAAAACCGCCCGCTGCGGCTGCTGATCGTCTCATTTTTCATTATTGAAATGACCGCGAATATCCGAAATGCGTTTACGATTTATTATTTTAAATACACGTTGGATGCCGAAGCGCTTATTCCGCTGTTTATGGGACTGACCGTCGGCTTTCAGATCGCGGGGAACGTCGCCGTACCGTTTGTGGCCAAATGGATTGGCAAAAAAAGCACCAGCATAGCCGGGGTCCTGATTACCTCGCTGGCGATGATCGCGCTGTTTTTTTGCGGCAGCTTTATTGTTCCCGTGTTTATCCTCAGCTGCATCATTTCATTTGGCGTAGGCCTGAATTATGTGGTCATGTCCACCATGCTGGCGGACTGCGTTGATTACGGGGAATGGAAGACCGGCAACCGGTCAGAGGGAATGGTGTTTTCGGCGAACGTCTTCCGCGCCAAACTGGCGGCCGCTATCGGCAGCGCCGTGGGCGGTTATGCCCTGGCTATGGCAGGCTATAAACCGAATATGGTGCAGACCGACACCACCCTGATTTGGCTGACGCTTTTATTCACCTTGATTCCGGGACTTGTGACGTTCCTCGCCGTTTTCCCGATGAAAAATTATGAGCTGACCGAAGAGATGAACAGCCGCATTGTCCGGGAGGTCCGGCAAAAAAGAGAACGTCACGAAACGGCTGAAGCCCAGATTTTGTCCTCTTCATCTTCAGCCCATGCAAGCATTCAGCAAACCGGATCTGAACTTTATCGTTAAAAAGGAGTGTTTTACTTGAAGTTGTCCGCAGTTGAACCCAAATTGTCCTGCATTCAGATCAATCAAGAGGAATTGACTTTTCATTTAACCAACGAGCACTGCAGCTATCTGTTCCGCGTAATGGGGAATGGCCATCTGGAGCATCTGTATTACGGCAAAACGATTAAATATCTGAACGGGTTTGGCCGTTTGATCGAACGCAGCTACCGCCCTGTGTCGGTCGGCGAGTTTAGCGGAGATTTGGTCACCTCTCTGGAGAGCATTAAACAGGAGTTTCCTTCCTCAGGGAGCGGGGACTTCCGGGAGCCAGCCGTGGAAATCCTTCAGGAAGACGGTTCGCATGTAATGGAATTCCGGTATCAGGGTTTTGAGGTGTCTGCCGGAAAACCTGCCCTCCCCGGCCTGCCGGCTACATTTTGCAAAGAACCTCATGATGCCGAAACCCTCAAGATTACGCTGACTGATGACCTCACCGGTGCAGCGGCAGTGCTGACTTACACGATCTTCAGCCATCTGCCGGTCATTACACGGTCCGTATCGGTCCGTAATTCCGGCGGACAGACGTTAAAAATAAACCGCCTGATGAGCGCCAGCCTCGATCTCCCGGATTCAAAATTTGAACTCCTTCATCTATCGGGCGCCTGGGGCAGGGAAAACCACCTGCACCGTACTCCCGTTAGACCGGGTGTACAAGCGGTCGGCAGCACGCGCGGAATTAGCAGCCACGTCCACAATCCGTTTCTGCTGCTGGCCAGACCGGAAACTCAGGAGCACAGCGGCGAAGCTTACGCGGTCAATCTGGTGTACAGCGGCAACTTTCTGGCCTTGGCGGAGGTCGACGCTTATTCCACCACCCGGCTGATGGCCGGCATCCATCCGGAGAAATTCTGCTGGACGCTTGAACCCGGCGGCAGCTTTTATTCGCCTGAAGCGGTTCTGGTTTACTCCGGCAGCGGCTTTAACGGTGTGAGTCAAGCGTTCCACCGCCTGTATAATCAGCATCTGATTCGCGGGAGCTGGGCGGACCGGGAGCGGCCGGTATTGATCAACAACTGGGAAGGCACCTATTTCGATTTTACGGAGGACAAAATCCTCAGCATCGCCCGGAAAGCAAGCGAGCTCGGCATCGAACTGATGGTGCTGGACGACGGCTGGTTTGGCCGCAGAAACGATGACACCACCTCCCTCGGCGACTGGTTTGTGAACCCGGACAAGCTGCCGCACGGTATGACATATCTGGCGGAACAAATCAACCGGCTGGGGATGAAATTTGGGCTGTGGTTTGAGCCTGAGATGGTCAGCCCCGGCGCCCATATCATGAGGGAACATCCCGAATGGGTCGTCGGCACGCCCGGCCGTACCCGCAAGCAGGGCCGGAATCAATATGTTTTGGATTTTTCCCGCCCGGAGGTGGTGGAGTACTTGTTCCGCTTGATGGATGATGTGCTTTCTTCCGCCAATATCGAATATGTGAAATGGGATATGAACCGCTGTATTTCGGAGGCCTATTCCTTGGAGCTTGGAAGAGAGCGGCAGGGGGAGTTTTTTCACCGCTACATCCTCGGCGTATATGCTTTGTATGACAAGCTGATTGCCAAACATTCCGGCATTTTGTTTGAATCCTGCGCTTCGGGCGGCGGCCGGTTTGATCCGGGAATGCTGTATTATGCTCCGCAAACCTGGACAAGCGATGACAGCGAGGCGATTGAGCGCCTAAAAATCCAGTACGGCACCTCCATGGCCTATCCGCTCAGCGCGATGGGAGCGCATGTGTCGTCCATTCCAAACCACCAGGTCGGACGAACCGCACCGCTGCAGACGAGGGGGCATGTCGCTTTTTTTGGAGTATTCGGGTACGAGCTGGATCCGTTGAAGCTTACCGATGAAGAATGCGCAATAATTAAGGAGCAAATCCAGACTTACAAACAGCACCGGCGTTTAATCACCCAAGGCACATTTTATCGTCTCCAAAGCCCGTTTGAAGGTAATGAAACCGCCTGGATGACGGTCGATGCGGACGCGGAGCATGCGCTGGTCGGCTGGTATCAGGTGCTCTCCCGTCCAAATGAGCCTTACCTGCGCCTGAAGTTGACCGCCTTAGACCCGGAAGGGATTTATTACGTCGAAGAGCTGGACTCCTGCTATTCCGGCAGTGAGTTAATGCACATCGGACTGCTGCTGACGCCGCCGCTTCCGGAAGACCTGAATTTTAATGTCATGGAAAAACGCGATTTTGCCTCCCGCCTGTTTACATTAACCAAACGAATACCTGAATAAAAAGCAAGCAGCGGATTTCCGGAGAGACGGAAACCGCTGCTTTTTCACCCGCATTCTGTCTTCAAGAAACCGGAACGGCAAGGTACTCCCGCTCATATACCTCCTTCACCTTTTCCAGTACCCGGTCCCCGTGCTCCGTGTATTTCAGGGCGGCAATGTTCCCTTTGCTGAGATAAACGCCCGTTTCTCCGCGGTGATTCCCCAGCGCGGCATCATACAGGAGGGAAGCGCCTTTGCTTGGCGGAGACATCAGCATCTTCATCATCAGCTTCACGATCAGCGGCAGCCCTGAGGGCTTATCCTTACGCAGGGTGTTGTTGCCTCCCGGGTCGGCACTGCGCAGCCGGATGCCTTCTTCGGCCAAAGCTGCAGGCCCGAGCTCCCGTGTCCACAGGGAAAGGGCAAGCTTGGATTCCGCATAAGGTCCAATCAGCTTGCGGAAAGAGGAAGGCCGGTCCAGAGATTCCGGATTAAAGTTCTTCACGAACCGGAAGGCGGCCGTAGAAGTGTTAACGACGGTTCGCTGTGATCCGCGCCGCAGAAGCTCCTTCAGCTCCATGTAAATAATATACGGCACGACCGTCTGCAGTTCGTAATGCATCTCCCGGCCCTGTTTGGAATACATCAGCCGGTCGAAGCTGCCTCCGGCATTGTTGAACAGCACATCGATTTTGCTCTCCTTTGCCTTAATCTGTTCCAGAGCGGCACGCAGGCTGTCAAAATCAGATAAGTCCGCATGATACGTACGCAGCCGGTTTTCCTTGACAGCCGTGCCGATCACCGCATCGCTCTCCGGCATACGCGATCGGACTAAGGCGATAACCTCCCAGCCTTCCGTCAGCATTTTGCGGGCGAGTTCGAGTCCGATACCGTTGCTCGCCCCTGTGATGAGCGCTGTTCCACGCGTGTTTGTTGTCAAATTCATGCTTCAATCTCCCTTCATACAGGCCGTTCGCCGGCTGAATGCAGCCATTGTATAACTTGGAGCCGACTCCAGGTCAAGCGGCTGGCGAAAACGGATTGACTTGGAGCTGACTCCAGGTTATACAATAAGGGAAATGAACGAATGACCGGCAAGAAGAGCATACCACCATTCGGCGATAGGAGGATTTTTAAATGAATAAAGCCATAACCTTAAACGAAGCGGTAACCTATTCCATCGGAGAAACGTCGGAACGCACAGGTCTGCCCCGGGATACGATCCGATATTATGAAAAAATCGGCCTGCTGCAGCGCGCGGAACGAAAAGATAACCGCCACCGGGTTTACGACCAGGCGGATATCGATCGAATGAAGATGATTACCTGCCTGAAGAAAACAGGGATGTCACTCGATGACATGCGCCCTTACCTGGACAACGCGACTCTGAATCCGGAGGAGAGACCGGAGCTGTACGGATTGTTCGAGCAGCACCGGGCCAAAATTGCCGCCCAAATGGAATCGCTGCAGCAGATCCTCGATTTTATCGACACTGCAATGATGCGGAGAACGAAGCCGGAGGGGAATTGCGAGCTAAAGGGGGACGTTAAACGGATGCCTTTACAGAAGTTATAAAAATACCCTGGAGATAATGGAACCAATGCTCTTCCCCTTTTCATTTTCGAATTTTGTTAGCAAACCGCTGCTTCGGATGAACAACAACTCGACTATGAAAGCATCGCAACCACTAATCATTTTGCAATATTGCGTTTAAACAATATCAATGTACTAATAAAATAACAGCTCAATAGCACCATAACTGCAGACAATGCCGCAACGCTGCTTGTCATTACACTCTGTATTCCGATGTAAGCGGATAATTCCGCGTAAAAGCTGTCGATCATAAATAATACTAGGAGGATGTTGATAATAAAAGCCAGTAGAACCGGTGTGCCGAACCAAATCCCCATTTGCTTCAGAATAATACGATTTAATTGTCCCTCGGAAATGCCCATATTTCTCAAGATGCTGAACCTGTATTTAAAATCTGAAGAGTCTGAAAGCTGCTGCAGAGACAAAACAGTGAAGCAGATAATTAGCAATACTACACCTGTATAGTTCAGCATTGCCTTTGTAGTGAATCCCCCTGCCGTACTGTCGTTGATCTGCAGAGTGCTTAGCCTGATTTCACTTGAACTTCCTGTTGTAACCTCTGCATTACGAACAGTTTGATCAAAAAGTGTACTTAATTGTTCTGCATCCTTATAGGGCAGCGGCTTTACCGTATTAATGAAAAGCAATCGATTAGCAGGCAATAGTTCCGCACAGACTTTATCAGGAAGCACATATACAGCCTCTGTGTAGGTGTTGTACAAATATGGCCCCAAATCATCCTGATAATATGGCACGGAGGATAAGACAAGATCTCCGGTATCAGCTCGAAGTTGTTCATGTCTGGTAATGAATCCGTCGATCATTTTTGGATCAGCCAGCGTATTCCACTGAGTCGTAAACTGCTCTTCTCCTAGCCGGATAGGCTTCAGATTATTCATACTCCGCAGAAAGTTATAGTCCGATAGCGAGAGCGCCAGGACGGGAAACTGATATTTATTTCTCTTTTTGAAATCCCCACGGTTAACAAAATAGCTCGTAAATTCTAAAGCTTCATCAAATTGGACATTCCGGTGCTTCAAAAATTCAATCACAAGGCTATAGTCGGTCTGAGCTAGATTCTTCTCGTATCGGATATTGTTGTAATGGCTGAAAACTTGAATGTCATACTTGCTTTTTTTCTCCAAATGACCGCTAATCCACCCTGTCATGACCGGCTCTAAGGTAAACAGAAATAGTGCCAGCGTCAACACCAGACAAATGATGGACATGGTTTTTGATGTCGTTTTTAATTTGGCCATGAGCTGTCCAAAGAGAAACAAATTTTCATTGCTATAAGTAAGACGCGGGGATTTCTCTTTCAGATAGGCTACCCAGCGGTTCAGGAAATAGAAGAAGCCGCAAACATTAAACGCTACAAAAAAAAAGGCGGCTGCAATCTCAGCATTCGAGCTTACGGTTACATGAGAGCTTCGGGATACCTGAAAAGAAAATACCGTATAAAAAATCCCAAGAATCATCAAGATCCCTAACAACCCATTGAAACCCAGCCGCTTTGGGAATCGTCTCTCAAGTCCAAAATATATCACAGAAAGGATCATTATTGCTGGAGATAAAATGCTGCCGTACAGAGATATTTGAAGGCTTTCAGGCAAACGGTCGGTATAGAACTCCCGAAAGACATAGAATCCTCGGAATAACATTAAGGCAGCCGTGGCCGCAGCCAGAATGACCCAGACGGGCATCCAGGCACTTCTTTTATAATCCGTTTCCGTTTTTTTATCAGCTTGCAGCATGTCTATAATCTTGATTTTTCGAATGGACCTGATGTTCAAGCACCCGATCAGACCAAATGCCGAACCAAAGAACAAAAGGGTGAATAACAGCGTGTCGGTATATAGAGGAAAGGTGAATTGGAAGGGCTCGTCATAGGCGCTTAGGAGCATAGCCGTGATTAACTGAGACAAAAAGCATCCCATAATAATCCCAAGGCTAACTGCAATCCCCCCCATAGCAAGCGTCTCCATAAAAAAAAGCTTTGCAGTGGTCTTTTGCTCCATGCCCAGGATGGTCTGAATTGCAAACTCCTTTTGCTTCCGTTTAATCATGTAATCATTCACATATTTGACTAAAAAGAAGAGAATGGCTGTAATCACCAGTATAGGCAAAGTCATATCCCCTCTGACCGAGGAGAAGGTGAATTCCTCTCCCAATGAGGGATTATAATAACGGCTCGATAAAGCCATAAATGCGTAGAACAGTCCGACACAGAAAATCAGTGTAACCATGTAGATCAAATAATCTTTTCTGGAGCGCTTGATATTCCGCAGAATCATTTTAGCGTACATCGAACAGCCCTCCTCCCAGCAAAGCCATCACGTCCAGTATTTCATTAAAAAACTGCTTCCTGGATTTACTCCCGCGATAGATTTCATTAAATATCCGGCCATCTTTGAGAAAGAGCACTCTTTTGGTATAACTCGCAGAGAAAGCGTCGTGGGTTACCATCAGTATTGTGACGTTCAACTGCTCATTCATGCTTTGTAAGGTATCCAACAGCATTTGTGATGATCTGCTATCCAGCGCCCCGGTCGGCTCATCGGCAAGAATAAGCTTGGGATCGTTCACCATAGCCCGCGCACAGGCACACCGCTGCTGTTGGCCTCCTGATGTCTGGTAAGGAAATTTATGCAAAATGTCGTGTATGCCTAGCTGAACCGCGATCTGCTGGACGCGTACATCAATTTCCTGGGGAGAAGTCTTATTGATCGTAAGAGCAAGAGCAATGTTCTCACCAATGGTCAAGGTATCCAGCAAATTAAATTGCTGAAATATAAAACCGAGGTTTCTTCGGCGAAAACGGGCGAGCTCGCTCTCCGGTATTTCCGTCAAATCGGTATCCATAAGATAAATGTGACCCGCGCTAACCGTATCAATTGTAGAGATGCAATTCAGGAGCGTTGTTTTTCCCGATCCGGACGCCCCCATTATCCCACTAAACTCTCCCTGTTTGACTGTAAAACTAAGATCATCAATCGCCTTTGTGACGGAAGATCCATTTCCATAATATTTCTCGACATGCTCAATCCTCAGTAACTCATCCATGTCTTTCACCTCCATTACAGTGTACCTTCGGCAGGTATGACATTGTATCTAAAATGCTTTCTAAAATCTTTCATCTTTGAAAGATTTCACTCCCTGTCTGCTACACTTTAATGAAGGTTCCTTTCGGAAATTTCAAGGTAATAGAAGTGCCTTCATCCGGACGAGCGGCCGCCTCCAAATGTATTCCCAACTTATCACCTAAGCGCTTGCAAATATACAAACCCATCCCCGTAGATTTCTTCCTCATCCTTCCGTTCTCGCCGGTAAAACCTTTGTCGAATATCCGGGGTAAATCGCTCTCACTGATCCCTATTCCATTGTCTTTTACCGTAAGTGCCAAACCAATGGAAATTGGATTCACTTGAAATCGAATTTCCGGCGAGTGTTCGTTCCGGTATTTCACTGCATTTATAATCAGCTGCTTTAAAATAAACTCCACCCATTTGCGGTCTGTGTAAACAGTATGAGCGGAATACTCAACGTAAACACGGACATCATTTCTGAGCAAAATCTGTTTATTATCGGCTATTGCCTGATGAACCAAATCGGTTACCGAAACTTCTTTGACCAGAAAATCGCGTTCAGCCTCGTCGCTGCGGGCATAGTACAGGGCCTGCTCCGCATACAAATCAATTTTTTGAAGTTCGGAAAGCACCTTTGATGAAAGCTCGGACCTATTATTGGCACACATAATCTGAATTGCAGCGATTGGTGTTTTTACCTCATGAATCCATTGCTCTATGTAATCTTTGTATTCTTTTCGTTCCCGCTTTGTTGCCGATACTTTTTCCAGCATGGATTTGTTGCATGCTTTTAATACTTTGAAATACGCCAATCCTTCACCGGTATCCGGAACATCCATCACTTCTGACAACAAATATTTATGTTCGAGCTCCTCCAGTAAAGCACACATCCGGCTAATCCTTTTGTTCTTGCTCCGGTAATCGAGGAAGCTGTACAGCACTGTTCCTGTAAGCCACACCAAAATAATTAATAATACCTCTTCAAACTGAATATTGAGCGACAGCAGAAACGAGGTTAAAGCCAGCATAGCAAAGACATGTAGTGCGCCAACTAACAGCTGATCCTTAAGATATTGGCTTTTCTTCATACCTTGTATCCTTGCCCATATTTAGTCTGTATCAAGTTATCGATGCCGATTTGGCTGAGCTTGCCGCGGAGCCTTGTGACATGAACACTTAAAGCATTATCGTCAATATACATTTGATTGTCCCATAAATATTCCACAAGATCTGCCCTGGGGACCATTTGTCCCTGATGCTTGAACAAGTACGCCAGAATCTTGCTTTCACTTTTCGTCAATTCCACACTCTCACCATGATAGTGGACTTTACTTGTGTCCGAATAAAAGTAGACATCCCTGCAGGTCAAATAATCTTTATTCTCGATCGGGTACGCACGTCTAAGTAATGCTGTAATCCGCGCAAGCAAAATAGAAGCATTATAAGGCTTGGTGATAAAATCATCTCCGCCTCTCATAATGCCGTTTAATTCATCCATATCTGTACTCCGACTTGTTACAAAAATAATCGGAACGCCGGATTCCTCACGGATTAGTGAGCAAAGCTTAAAACCGTCAGTTCCCGGCAAGTTGATATCCATCAGAATCAGATTCGGATTCTCCAAGGCGACTACCTCAAGGATATCGGAGAAATTCACCGGCGCGCATACCGAGTAGCCGTTAAACGAAACCAGTATCGATAATTCCTCACGGATGGTTTCATCATCTTCCACGATCATAATTTTCATCGTTAACCACCTCTTTCAGCAGTTCTCCCAGATGTCTCCGGAAAATTATCAAACCAGAATTCGGAAATATCTCCCTCAGTACTCATAAGCTTTTCTTTATATAATGACTGAAATTGGATCACACAATCAATTGCATATTTAATATCTTCTGGAGGTTCGCCGTATTCGCAAATCAAGCCTACAATTAAATCTGGGCTTAATAAACAAAAAGCAACTCATCCGCAGACAAGTTGCTTCCTAAAACATTCTATTGTTACGCGCCCCCCACTCCCAGCCAGCCAAAGGATGGGATTTCCCCCGTTCATAATTACCAGCAAACACAAACACTGTTTTTTGCTACTATGAAATACGCGTTCCAATTGCAACCGGCTGATCCGGCTGTAACAGGACAACGTCTCCCTCTTCGGGGACTCCGCCTATGACCAAAACCTCTGACTTGAACCCTGCAATGCGGCGGGGAGGAAGATTCACCACTCCCACCACCTGACGTCCTATCAGATGATCGGGAGCATATCTTTTTGTAATCTGAGCTGAAGAATGTTTTATCCCAATCTCTTCCCCAAAATCAATGTGCAGTTTAATCGCAGGTTTTTTTGCTTCAGGAAAAGGCATGGCCTGGATGACCGTGCCCACACGAATATCCAATTTATAAAAGTCCTCAATGGTTGTCATAGAATATAACCACCCTCCTATCCTCAAGAGAAATCATCAATAACTTTACTTACCAATAAATTGCAGACCCCAATACACATTAGCTAGATATAGAGTAAACCATCTTCTATCCTCTTTTCTTTACCAAAGTTAATCCTCTTTTTATCTCATATTAAGAATTCTATACTTGTGCGGCGATATTCCCTCCCAATTCACAAACCATCTTGTAAACGACGAGGAATTTTCGAATCTTAATTCTTCACTAATAGCCGACATGGACCATTCTGTAGACCTTAATAAATGTTTCGCTTCTTTCAATCGAAGTTCAGCTATGTACACTTTTGGACTTTTCCCCGTTTTCCTCTTAAACCATGCGGAATAATAGATGGGGTGGTAATGCTCTATTTGGGCTAGAGTTTCTAGTCTAATTGGCTCTTTAAAATGATGATGAATGTACTCCACCGAAGGCGGCAGCGAAGTTTGAAGTTTGTTGGCCACATATCTCGTTAAATGTTCTAATGAAGGCAGATTTCCCTGATTTGTCGCCTCTTCTTCAAGCAAATAGCGGATCGAAGCCCATTGCTGATCTAACCGTATATACATGTCAGTTGTATTTTCCGGCAAGAAGCGTGTTGGAATATCTAAGATTAGAAACTCATTGCTGCCCACAGAACGGAAGTTATGAACGGACCCGGGCGGGAGATAAAAACAATAATCGGGGTTAAGCTGGACCTCTTGCCACTCCGTCTGCAAATCTAAGGAACCCTTTAATGGAAAAAGAAATTGTGCATACTCATGCTCGTGTAAGGTGAATTCATTTGTATACGATCTTGTTTCACATATTACCTGGTTCATCATTGATGTATTCTCCCCTCACACCAAGTCACCCATTCCGGACAGAAGGCGAATAAAACACATCCCCATGCATATACTGAATTTTTTCCCAGTTGGCGGGATTGGTGGTGTCTATAGAGCGGCCCTCCAGTATGGCTTGATACAAAGCGGTTTTTTGTTCCAAGTGGGCAATGTGCCGTTTGGCTTCTTCGAGTTTAATCAGCGCAGCTTCTTTATGCTCCATGATAAGAGCGCAGCGCTGCGGAATGGTAGCATCCCCTTCGAGGCAGAGGTCAATGTACTTTTTAATGACATCAATCGGCATCCCGGATTGCTTGAGGCATTTGACGCCAAGCAGCCAGTTGATCGATTCTTCGTCGAACATCCGGATATTGTTTTGATTGCGCTGTACGCTTGGTATCAGTCCTTTATCGGTATAAAAACGTACGGCATGCTCGGTGAGCCCCGTTATCATAGCAGCTTCTTTCACTGTGTGCATATGGAATCCTCCCGGGAAAATAAATTGTGTAGAGGGCTTGCCTTCGTGTTACACGAAGGTATTAAGCTAACTATAACGCAAATCAGCCGTAAGCGGAATCCCCGCTGCAGCGCCGGTTCCGGATTACGCGCCGTTTGCTTTTAACCATCTGATTACTGGGAGGAATGACAATGCAAACCGTCACATTGAACAATGGAGTGGAAATGCCGATCCTCGGCTTCGGTGTCTACCAAATTCCCGATGCGGAAGAATGCGAAAACGCGGTATACGAAGCGCTGATGGCCGGTTACCGCCTGATCGACACCGCCTCCGGCTATCTGAATGAGGAAGCGGTCGGACGCGCGGTCAAGCGCAGCGGCATACCACGCGAAGAGCTGTTCATCACGACCAAGTTGTGGGTTCAGGATGCCGGCTACGACAGTGCCAAGCTGGCGTTTGCCAAATCGCTGAAAAAACTGCAGCTCGATTATCTCGATCTGTACCTGATCCACCAGCCGTTCGGCGATTACTACGGCGCATGGCGCGCGATGGAAGAGCTGTACAGTGAAGGCAAAATCAAAGCGATTGGGGTCAGCAACTTCCTGCCCGACCGTCTGATGGACCTTATCATGCATAACAAAATCGTCCCCGCCGTCAACCAGATCGAGACGCACCCGTTCTACCAGCAGGCTGAAAACGCCGCTTTTATGAAAGAGCAAGGCGTGCAGCACCAGTCATGGGCTCCGTTCGCTGAAGGGCTTAACAACCTATTCGGCAATGAAGTGCTGGCTTCGATTGCAGAACAACACAACAAGTCTGTCGCCCAGGTTGTGCTGCGCTGGCTTGTCCAGCGTGGAATCGTCGTGATTCCAAAATCGGTGCGTAAAGAGCGGATTGTTGAAAACTTCGATATTTTTGATTTTGAACTGAGTGCGGACGACATGGCCCGGATCTCTACTCTCGATACAAAAGAAAGTCTGTTCTTATCGTACCTGGACCCGGAACAAGCCAAGCGGATGGGCAGCTGGAAAATTGATCTGTAATATGAGGATGGGTTGAGGATGGGTTGAGGATGGGTTGAGGATGGGTTGAGGCTGGATTGAGACGGAGCCCGCTTTCTGCAACCGTTCCGCATAACACAGTAAGGTGCAGCAATGCAGACCCGCAGTTAAAATCCTGTGACAATTAGCGTTTCCCTTTTTAAAATCTCTCAGGATGGACTTCCTTCCTGAGAGATTTACGTGTTTGACCAATAATTCCGATAGATACGGTCCAGCTTTTCCTTTAATAATGCAAAGCGGACAAAGCGATCCTCTCTTAAATACTCTTTTTGATCAATGATCAAAAGCATGGTCGGCGCGCTAAAGATCAGAAACTTTTCCGCTACTGCTTCAACCTGGCTGGCATCGATATGCCCAAAAGAGAGGTGCGGATATTCGGCCAACAGCTCTTTCAGCTTAGGCAGCAGAGCGTGGCAGGTACTGCAGTCCGGCCTGGATACATATAAAAAGCTCAAGCCGTGATTTTCGAGAAATGCTTCAATTTCACTAATTGTAGTCAGTTCTGTTGGTTCTTTCATTATTCCATCTCCTTCAGAAACAAAAGCTGCATGTATTAGTGCCCTGCAATTTGCTGCAACTTCTCTATGGATATACGCGCAACGAATTTGCTGAACTTTTCTTTGCCTTTTGCGTTTGACGTATAGTAATCAATGATGGCCGTGACCACGGAAGCAATCCGGTCTTCTGTTATTCCAGATAAAAGCCGTTTGGCAACAGACGCTTTGAGGCCCTTCGGGTCTCCGCCAACATAAACATCGAACGTATCCCTCATCTTTACAATACCGATGTCTTTCAGCAGCGGTTCACTTGTACCAAGTGCACACCCCGCAAACCCAACCTTCAGTGGAGTGGGTGTTTCAATGCCTGCAATTGCAGCATTTACTTTTCGGGCTGTCTCTAATCCCGACTCTTCCGCGCCTCTGCAAAAATTGCAAGCGATTAAGCTTTTGACTACAAAACCCGGCTGATTGACCTCAAGTCCAACCTCCCTTAGTTCATCTGTGATCTCATCTCTTTTATCAAGCGGCACCTCAACATATAACTGTTTGAACGGTGTCATTTCGATGGCGGCTTTGTCTTCCGTTAGCTCACCGACACGAATCAACTGCTTGGCGTTAAAAAGGCTGCCGCCTAACTGAACCGGCGGACTGACCGCAATCTTCACGTGCTCCCCCATGTAGCAGATCTCCTTTAGTTTACGTATTATCACAGCTTTATTCGGTTTCATCCTGCGCGTCCACATACCCCCACGGGGTATAATGCAAACAAAAAAAGTAAGCCACAGGATAAGAAATTATTGATGTTTATTACGCAAGTCCGATCACCTTTAATTCAGCAGTTGTGCGGCCTCTCAGCCAATTTACTATACCCCCCCACCGTATGTCAAGCATGATCTTCTAAGTCAAATCCAAGCGCTAAAAATAACCGGACTCTCTAAAGAGAATCCGGCCATTAAATTTAAATCCGCCTATGAATTAATTTAGATCTCAATTTTCTTTGTTTTTTATTATGGTTACTTCTTTTGCGGTAACTTGTGCTGGAAAGGAATCATCGCTTGCTTTAAAGGATACTTCAATCTCATCCCCCTTTGTATAGAGAGAGGGTGTAATTTTATTTACCCAGATGGCTTGAGGGTACTCGCCAGAATCAAGGAGCTGTTTGTAATCTTTATCTAGATCGTTTTCCTGCAGCTGATGAATCACCAACATCTTCATATTTTCCGTATCTATAGTGTGTACAACTCCATTAAACCTTTCATCATTTTTACTACAAGCAATTAGCAGGAACAAGCAAGATAGAATCAAGAAGCCTTTCCCAACACCATTAACAAATTTGCCCATCAAAATTTTGTTCAACACATCACTCCTTTTCATCACTCCCAGTACTTTTCATCGCCTCCTGCTCGCGGAAGGCCGATGGGGTCAGCCCGTACTTTTTCTTGAACAAGGTGGAGAAGTAAGTGATGTTGTAGATCCCTACCGATTCACTGATCTTGGCCGCAGTCTCAGGGGTAGAAGCAAGCAGACCTTTTGCTTTTTCCAGCCGGGTGTTGTTCAAGTATTCACTAAATGATTGCCGGGTCGCTCCTTTGAACAGTTTCCCCAGATAGCTGGGTGACAGCCCGGCGATGTTGGATACCAGATCGAGGGATATGTTAGGCTCGGCATAATGTTCATGAATGTAATTCTGTACTTTTTCAATGAGAAGATTATGCTTTTGCGCATTCATCCAATGATTTTTTTCTTCAATTAATGTACAGATTTTATAGCAATAGCGGCTGAAAATGTTTTTGATCTCCGCCAAATCTTCCGCCCACTCAATATCGGTTACCGCTTGCAGGTACTCATTAAAATTAGAATCCGGCACATGCTGTAAATAGTCAAAATGCTTAAGCAAAGACAACATGAGCTGAGTGCTATAGGTGATGACCTGATTAACTGAACCGCTGGATATTTTATCGATAAATTCTTCTATTGCGCTAACAATAGGTTCAGGCTTGCCGTGCTGCACAAGATCAATCAGCTTCTTCTCGTAGGAGCTAGGATAACTCAAGGCCGTCAAAACATGGCGGCGTGTCGCTATAGCGTCCAGAATCGCTTCCTTCCCATAGATTAGCCGGTATTTTACATACTGCTGCGCTGAAGTATACGAGGACGGAAGATTACTTTTTCCAATGCATACATCGCCTATACCTATAGATACTGTCACCTTGAAGTAGCGATTCAGGAAACTTTGAATATTACGTAAGGCAGGCTTGAGTTCCTCCGGAGGCTGACTTTCCGTGTATTGAAGGATGGCGACGGCTTCACTTCCTCCCATAATGAGATAATCACAGGTGCCGATATGCTCAAGCATCTCTTTTGCGATATTTCCCAAAGCGAAGCGCAGCAAGGACTGCTGTTTCCCCTCGACCCTCTCCCCCATAGACTCAAGCTCATTAATTTTGAACACTAGAACGCAAAAAAACGGCCCAGCTACCTCCTCGCCGATATCCTTAAGAATCTCATTCGAAACTGAGTGTTCCAGTGAATGACCGCAAAGCAAGGCATGCAGATAATGCTCACGGACGGTTCGCGAAGAGTGGGTGATTACAAACTGCATCGATTTCTCACGTTCATGAAAGGAATGGAGGACCTCGGTCACCATTTTGTATTCATCAATAGGCGCCAAGCCGGATGCGGGCTGGGTGGTGTTTGGCATGACTTTTTCAAGCAGCGCCGATAAGGGTCTATTCATGTTTGAGGTCAAAAGGATAGAGATCAATAGACCTGCAAGTACAATCCCGGCTGTCACAAGCAACGTAATCCCCCGGAGTTGGTCGATGTTAGAAATGAGCTCGGAATACGGTGAAACGCTTACAAAATACCAGTCCAGTTCCTCTGATTTTACATAAGTGACCAGATTCCTTTGGTTTGCGATCGTTGTGGTGAAGCTGTTCTCATTTTGGTTCTCGATTAATATCGTCCGCACATACTCTTCTTCGGATAAATCATCCAGAAATAGATTGGAATCGGTATGAGACAGCACTTTACCTTCATTATTGATAACAAAGACGTTATTAGCGGCGTCCGCTTTGCTGATCTTGCGAATGGTCGTCAGGATCGACTGCTCCTCCACATTGATATAAATCAGCGGATTGCTGGGGGTCTGGTATGAGTAATTCGGGTACAGCAGGAAGGTCAGGAACTGTAATGGTTTACCGTTGTTGCGGCTCGCAACCTTCAGGCTGCGCGGATTAAATTCCATATACTGCTTCGCGCTGAGGGTGGTGAGCGAAACGTCAAATGGAAGCCCGGCTGTATCGATTGTAGTTCCTGTAGAAGGCCGGTGGATCCCGATACTGTGTATATAAGGGTACACGTTTTTAATTTGTTCGAGCTGCTGAAAAATATGATAATTGCTTACTTTAGACTCCACCGTCTCATCCAGGAATGAAAGGATTTCCGGTTGAATCAGCAGTGTATTTCCGATTGTAATGACCTGGTTATAGACTACATCGGAGGCGTAAGTGATCTGGGACAACATCGCCCGGGAATTACGTTCGATCTCCTTTATGGCGCTTCTGGAGAATAGGGAGAACAGTACACCGGATAGCAGGCTTACGGTTAGAAGAACGAGAAGGAAATATGAGATTGTGAGTTTTTGAAATGCCTTGTATCGAACAAGCCGGTTGATGGTTGTCCGCATGCTGAACTCCTCCCAATGCTGCTCGTTATCATTTCTAAACTATAGTACATTTCCGGCCGAAAAAGTACCAAATCAGGCGAAAATGAAAGCCATTTCGTTTTTTTGAAAGCCTTGTAATCTAATTTGAAAGCGTTCCCCTGGTTTTGAAATGGACACTTAGGGGTGCCATGGCTAATCTGGAATCAAGGCACACACTGCTGGCAGCCAGGCGGCAGAAGAAATTCACAGGGGGAGGAACAGGAATTGAAAAAGAGACGGCGTCCAGGATGGAGCATACTGTCTGACATTCGCAGGAATGGTACATCCTATTTGTTGGTTTTGCCGGCAATGGCATACACTTTTATTTTCGGATATATGACGTATCCTTATATGGTCATTGCTTTCCAGCGTTTTAATTATACAAAAGGAATCTTCCATAGCGAATGGGTGGGATTTAAAAACTTTGAATTTTTCTTCAACTCAAATAAAGCGCTTACAATTACCTTCAACACCATTTACTTGAATTTACTTTTTATCATTTTCGGTACGCTGATGGCGCTGGCTATTTCACTGGTTCTAAACGAACTGCGCAAGAAGCTGTTTGTGAAGATCAGTCAATCCCTGATGTTATTCCCGAATTTCATATCCTGGATCGTTATTAGCTATATGCTGTATGCGCTTTTTTCTATGGATATGGGAATCGTTAACCAATTGCTAAACCAGCTCGGTATGGCCTCAGTGAACTGGTATACCGAAGCACAGTCATGGCCGGCGATTCTAACCATCATGCATGTGTGGAAAGGAGCCGGAATGAGCGCCATCATTTACTTGGCAACCATTACTGGCATCGATGAGACTTTGTATGAAGCTGCCGAGATTGACGGGGCCAACCGCTGGCAGATGTGCCTTCGGATTACGATTCCGCTCATGATGCCAACCGTTATTATCCTGACAATGCTCTCGGTCGGCAAAATTATGTACGGTGATTTCGGGATGATCTATGCGCTGGTTGGCGACAACGGCACCTTGTATTCGACCACGGATATCATTGATACGTATGTATTCCGTTCCTTGCGTCAGATTGGCGATCCCTCCGAAGCCATGGCCGTCGGACTTTTCCAGTCGGTCATCGGATTTATCCTTGTTTTCGGCACAAATACCATTACCCGCAAGTTTTTTAAAGACGGCGCTTTATATTAAATCTGATCCTGGTTATTAAGGAAGGCTTGGGGAGGAGTATTAATGACAAAATTATCAATCAGCAAAACGGTCATGTACACGCTGACTGCGGCTTATTCGGCGTTTTGCCTGCTTCCGATGCTGCTCGTGCTGATGATTTCAATCACGGATGAGGATGCTATTCTGAAAAACGGCTACAGCTTCTTTCCAGAGAAATTCTCTCTATATGCCTATAAGCTGATCTTTACGAGCGGCTCCCAAGTCATTAAGAGCTATGGAATTTCTATCTTTGTTACGGTTGTCGGTACAATGCTGGCCATTCTAATTACTTCTATGGCGGGCTATACACTAGCGAACAAAAATGTGAAACACCGCAATCTGCTGGCCCTCTACTTCTTTATTACCATGATTTTTTCAGCCGGAGTTGTGCCCTGGTATCTGATGAACCGGTCGCTTGGATTAACCAATAACATCTTCGCCCTGATTATTCCGTCGCTCCTGTTCAGCCCGTTCAACCTCTTTCTTGTACGCAATTTCATGAACGGAATTCCCGACTCGCTGCGGGAATCAGCCACCATAGACGGGGCAAGTGATATTGTCATTGCTTTCAGGATTTATCTTCCGTTATGTAAACCGGTACTTGCAACAATTGCCCTCTTCTACGGACTGGACTATTGGAATAACTGGTGGAATGCGATCATGCTGATTGACACTAAAGATTTGTATCCGCTGCAATTTATGCTTCTGCAGATGCAGTCGGAAATCAGTATGCTGAACGATATGGCCATGCTGGCCGGAACAAGCGACGTTACGCTTCCTTCAGAGTCGGTCAAGATGGCGACAGCCATCGTAACCATCGGGCCGATCGTCTTCCTCTATCCGTATCTGCAGAAGTACTTCGTGAAAGGGCTCGTTATAGGTTCCGTTAAAGGCTGATGTCATCCCTTCGGGGTTAACATAAATAAGACAAGAGGAGGTCAGTATTATTCATGAAAAAATCCTGCGCAATCCTGTTAGCTGTGGTGCTTGCCCTTTCTACACTGATTGGGTGCGGCAAGGCGTCCGATAATTCCAGCCCTGCTGCAAACGGGGAAAATAATGCCTCATCCCCGAATGCGGAGAATTCTAATTCTTCTGAGGTCGTCCGGATCAAATACGTGGTTCCCGGCACCGAACCCAAAGACTACCAGAAGGTGTTTGAAAAAGTTAATGAGAAGCTGGCTGCAGACGGTGTCGGCGTTGAAGTGGAGAAAATCTTCATTCCATGGGATGCGTGGGACCAGAAGCTGAACCTGATGTTGTCCACCGGTGAAGATTTCGATCTGTTTCATGTCATGCAGGACCGCACTCCATACTCCAACTACTATACCCGGGGTGCACTGGCAGATATCTCGGATGCCATTGAAAAGTATGGAGCAAACCTGAAAAAGTATATTCCGGAGGATATCTTCAACGGGGCAAAAATCGGCGGGAAATATTATATCGTCCCCTCCTATTGGGTGGAAATGGCGAGTGAGGGCCAATTCAATATCCGCCGCGACATTCTCCGCGAGAACAATTTGCAGGAGCCAAAAACTCCGGCTGAACTGATTAGCGCCTGGGAGACGGTTATGAAGAACTGGAAAGGGAAAAACAAGCCCTATTTGGGCACCCGGGCAGATTTTGACCCGATCTCCCTGCATACCTCCATCCTGCACCGGACCTATGACACCTTCCCGTTCACTGTTAAGGATAAGTTCTTTTATGTCAATCAGAACGGAGAGGTCAAATCCTGGATTGAGACCGACGAATTCAAGCAAGATGCAGCTTTCATGCGCGAGCTGTACACAAAGGGAATTACGAATCCCGATATTCTGGTCATGAAGCAGGAGCAAGTGGACGCGCAGCTCGACAGCGGGGAGTGGTTCGTACGTCTGGGAACCGGCGGAAGCTTGAACGGGCTCCAGAAATACAATCCCGAAGCTACAGTAGACGATATCGGAGTGGTATGGTTTAACCCGGAGAAAGAATATTTGCGTCCCCTTTCCTTCAAGAACGGAAATGCCGTACCGGCGAACAGCAAACATCCAGAAGCAGCCGTTAAATTTATGGATTGGATGCTGGCAAGCCAAGAGAATTATGATCTGGTACAATATGGAATAGAGGGTGAGCACTACACTAAAGATGGCGACAAAGGCTTAAAGCCGATCAAAGACCCGAACAACAATAATAATCCGCGGTACAGAGGCTCTGATTCGCAGAACGGCAATGTGAACTTTATGCGCTTTGACCCAGAGAGCAGTATTCCTGACAATAACAAGGTCTTATTTGAGCCAAATCCTAATGCGGTCAATAGTATTGCCGCCAACTTTATTTTTGACCCGACGAATGTAAGAACCGAATATACCAATATTCTCTCCGAAGCTTCAGCCAGCATCACTCCAATCTATATGGGGGTGCTGGACTACGACAAAGCCTTCCCGGAAGCGCTGGACAAAATGAAGAAAGCAGGTCTGGACAAGGTGGTTGCTGAATACCAAAAGCAGTTTCAGGAATACCAGTCTTCTCTCCAATAAAAAGAGCTGAAACAAAAAAGGAGTGAACAAGTTTTGAGCCTGAAAGAGCAAAAAAAAGAATTTGAAGCAACTAAAACCGTTTATGAAAGCGCAACCTTAGTATTTAAAAACGTGGACGGATTTGATGTCTATAATATTTCGGTTCCTTTTGAACGGGATGGAAAACGTTACTTGTTCGGACGGGTAGAACGCCGCGAAGAGTGGGCCCGCTCCTGGGTCCGTCTGTTCGAGGAAACAGGCCAGGATGAGTGGAGCTTGGTGGAGAATAGCATGATCTATACGCTGGAGGACCCGTTTATCAGTGAAATCGGTAAAGAGCTGATGATGGGCGGAACACATGTGCAATATCAAAGCGGCAAATACAGCACGTTTTTCGGTTATTTTTACCGGGGGACCGACCTCCATAATTTATACTACTTCACCACCGGTCCTAATAAAATGAAAGATATACGTCTCGTTTCTTTAGCGGACGGCAAGATTGGCGTCTTCTCGCGCCCGCGCAGCAACGAGATGAAAGGCCAATATGGCAGCGAATCCATGATCGGTTTTACGGTTATTGACAAGCTGGAAGAGTTGACTGCAGACGTCATTGAGAACGCCCCTTACATTCATGGTATTTTTGGGGCAGGCGAATGGGGAGGCGTTAATCAGGCTTACCTGCTCGACAGCGGCAAAATCGGAATTATCGGCCATATTTGTTATCAGGATAAGGATGAAAATGAACAGGAGATAAAGGTATATTTGAATATGGCCTTCATCTTCGATCCCGTAACCCGGGAATCCTATGACCTTCGTTTGATTGGAAGCCGCTCCTGCTACCCGCCCGGACCCGCCAAGGCACCGTATTTGACGGACTGCGTCTTTTCTTCAGGGATCGTGATGCGGGGGGACGGCAAGGCCGATCTGTACAGCGGCATTGGCGATTGCCAGGCCGGGCGGATTACGATCGACTATCCGTTCACAAAATATGGACGGATTGTCTAGAACCTATTCCTACTCCAAGGAGGATATTTAAAGATGAATCATACAAATACGCCCATCATAGGAGCTTTGGCGTCCAGCCCGCTCATCCGCCGTCATCCGGCCAACCCTGTGCTGGATGCGGCCCGGGTCCCTTATTCCACCGCACTTGTGTTCAACGCGGGAGTGGTTAAGTTTGGCGGCCGGTATGTGATGGTATTCCGCAATGACTATGGCTCACTCGAGAAGCAGACCCTTGAACCGTCCAACACAACGGATCTGGGTATCGCTTTCAGTGAAGACGGGATTCATTGGACGGCCGGGCCCAAGCCGGTGTTTAAACTGAACGACGAAGAGGTTGTACGCGCATACGATCCGCGGCTGACGGTGATCGGGGGCCGCTGTTACATGTGCTTCGCTGTAGATACGCGGCATGGTATCCGGGGAGGGATCGCAGTAACGGATGACTTTGAATCCTTTGAAATACTGAGCTTGTCTACGCCGGACCTGCGGAATATGGTACTGTTCCCAGAGCGGATCAACGGCAATTATGTGCGGCTAGAACGGCCGTTCACCGTGTACAGCCGCGGTGGCAGGGACCGGTTCGACACATGGATTTCGGAGTCGCCGGATCTGATCTATTGGGGACGGTCAGATCTATTGCTGGCGGTGGAGCAGGTTCCGTTCGCCAATGACAAGATCGGTCCGGCAGCACCTCCCGTGAAGACAGACAAGGGCTGGCTCACCACATTTCATGCGGTGGATATCGATCCCGCCAGAGGGAAAAACGGCTGGGAGCCGTCTTGGAAGAAGCGGTATACTGCAGGTATTATGCTGCTTGACCTAAACAATCCGAAGAAAATTCTTGGGATGAGCGCTTCTCCGCTGCTTGCACCTGAAGCGCCATACGAAATAGACGGAGGCTTCCGCAATGATGTCATTTTTCCCGGCGGCATGATTCTGGAGGACGATGGCGAAGTGAAAATCTATTACGGCGCCGCCGACACCGTAGAATGTCTGGCTACCGCCCATGTCGATGATCTGATCAGACTTTGTTTGGAACAGTAAGACAGGCGGCCACACCGGCCTCCTGACTAACATAAGCGGGTATTATCCTTGAATGAGGATGATACCCGTTTTTTGTGCATTTTCAGGTGAAATCCAGCCCTATTGTTCAGTTCAGGCAGAAAAGCAGAGTTATGAAAAAACTAGCTGTGATCGTTTCTGACTCGATTTGCTTCATCTTCGCATAAGTATCATCAATGTAACACTACTTGTTATAGGTGAGACGCCTATACTTCTATTTTATTGCACTTAATAATAAATATAGTAATTTCTCTTTGTTGAAAACTCTAATAATAGTTCAATTTCATATTATTCATTGACTGAATAGATTTACAGTGTTATATTCCCTTACACAACTAAAAATATACATACTTGAAAGGAAGATTGCCTAAATGAGTAAGTTAAAACGTCTGCGTAAAACAAAAAGGCAAGTTATAGCTACGTCCATTGCGTTATCTGTCCTTGCTTCGGGATTGATTCCGGTTCAAACGGCTGATGCATTAACCAGGGTGACTTCACAAAGTGGCACAGTATGGGAGATTCACGATGCTTTTGCTCCAAGCTTAGACACAGGAAGTTTACGTACTGTTGGAACTACACAAGTACAGGGCTTCGGTAATATCTTTGTTAAAGTGTCATCGCCTTCTGCCTCCCTGATGAATGGACAAATGATGCGCGGGTTTGACCTGAAATACGATGGTGTTAATCGATTCACTTCAACTCAATCTGTCAATCTGGGAAATGTCACAGTCACCCGTGATGTGTATGTGGATACAATAAATAATAGAACTAGATTCTTTGATACTTTTACTAATAAGAATGCTATAGCTGTAAAGGTTGATGTCTCCTTCGGCGGCTCCTTAGGATATGGCACAGCGGCAAATGCTTCAGTCGTCAAGGCTACCTACTCCAATGATCTGGAAGTGACGACAGACGATTCATGGATTGTTGTCGATAGCAGTGACAAAAACAATAAACCTCTAGGTGTTGCAGTCGGGTCTCCACATCCTTTTAATAATGGATTAACCGCTCTAGGGAATCAGCAGCAGAATCCATTCACCACACCTCTAGCTAAGTCCGGAAATGAGGCGAATTTCTATGGCTTCATTAATACCTTAAATCTTGAACCGGGTCAGTCGAAATCCCTGGTGCATTTTGTACAAGTTGGAGAAGCTGGCGAAGCAGGGCTGAACAATCTGGTTGCCACGCTTAATGGACTTAATCAGCAGCTGGATGTATCCGGATTAACCCCTGCCCAAATCCGTTCCATCAGCAACTGGGATATCTCTG
Source organism: Paenibacillus nanchangensis (assembly GCF_046543445.1). Classification (NCBI taxonomy): domain Bacteria; kingdom Bacillati; phylum Bacillota; class Bacilli; order Caryophanales; family Paenibacillaceae; genus Paenibacillus; species Paenibacillus nanchangensis. Next base: position 31,083 of record NZ_JBHOFD010000016.1, on the reverse strand, counting down.
CTATAGAGGGGCTGGATACCGGAGATACCCTGTTCATTCCAGAGGCTCCTGCAGCCCAAACCTTCGTCACTTCGTCCCCTTACGATGTTGTGAATAAATCCATTGCAGAGATGCAGCAGGATATGATTAGCGGCAAAACAACTTCTGTACAAATTACTCAAGCGTATCTGGACCGGATCAAGGCGTACGATGAGGGGCAACTCGGCTTCCATGCCTTCCTGCATGTATCTGAAACCGCGCTGGCCCAAGCCAAAGCTGCTGACGCTGCCCGCGCACAAGGCGCCAAAGGCGATCTGCTGGGAATTCCGATTGCGATCAAAGATATCTATGACACCAAGGATATGCCTACAACAGGCGGCAGCAAAGCGCTTGAAGGCTGGCGGCCAGAAACGGATGCCTTCCAGGTGAATAAGCTGCGCGAAGCCGGTGCTGTCATTATTGGTAAAGTTAATACTTCGGAGTTTGCAAATAGCGGAAGCTTCAGTGAAAGCGGCTGGATGCAGACATGGAATGCGCTCTACCCATCCAAAACCTCTTTTGGCTCAAGCGGCGGATCTGCAGTATCTGTTGCGGCTGATTTTGCAGCAGCAGCCATGGGATCGCAGACAGGGGTATCTCTCTATGCACCCACGACAGGCGCCAGCCTAAAAAGCTTCCGCGGCACAGACGGCATGGCGAGTACTACAGGTGTGCTGCCGCTCACTTGGGGACAGGATTATGCAGGGCCGATTGCCAAAACCGTAACAGACCTGGCCATTATGCTGAATGCTACAACGGGTACGGACCCGCAGGATATTTTCACCGTGACTGCTGATGCAGATCATAAACGTCCGGAGAACTGGAAGGAAGCCTTGGATGCTGGTGCATTAAAAGGAAAGAGAATCGGATATATCCCCGCATCCTTTATCTCCAGCTACGCTGATGATGATACCGGACAAGCGGTAATGAATAAGTTCTCAGAGCTTCAGGCAGCAGGCGCGACAATGGTTGAGATGTCAAAAATGCCATCAGCCCCTACCCGTCCTTCGGGCATTAACGGTTCTACGGAAGGCTGGGCGCGCTATATCGAGCTTCATAAGGCGTTCCCTTACGCGGATGGAGCGAGTGTACTCGCTTCAGATAAGGTGCTTATCTATAATCAAAGAGGGTATACTCCGCCTACGCGGATGACTGAACAGGCTGTACAAGATTACATCAAGTATAGAACGGACTACAAGGAAGTTATCAAAGGCTGGATGGACGAGAATGGCGTGGATGCTGTTGTTTATGCAGGTTTCATTAGTGACGTATATAACAATGACGCCGCAGCCTCTCAGTTAAGTTCGGACCGCAACACGGGTGTATTAACGTCTAATGTCGGTCTGCCTACGGTAGTGGTTCCTGTAGGAACGAACGACAGCGAATATTCGATCTCGATGCAGCTTGTGGGCAGAGCATGGGACGATGCCAAAGTTCTAGGTATGGGCTATGCGCTTGAGCAACAAAGTCAAGCCAGACTGCTGACCGCCTTTGCTCCAGCACTCCCCTATGTTCCAAACCCTGCTAATCCTGATCCAACAGATAACGGCTCAAGCAATCCAGGTTCTGGAGGAGGTGCTGTAACTCCCCCGGCAACACCAACGCCTACACCTACAGCTACACCGGCTCCTACAGCAACACCAGCACCAGTAGTAACACCAACACCTAAACCCGAAGTGGCCAGTTTTGCCGATACAATGAACCATTGGGCTCGAGCAAGTATTGATACACTGATTGCGAAGGGATTACTGACAGGTTATTCCGATGGCACCTTCCGTCCCGATTCAGGCTTGACCCGTGCCGAGGCCATTAAGGTCATTGCAACGTACATGGGACTTGAAGGACAAGCAAGCAACTTCACAGATGTATCTGCAGCGCATTGGGCGAACAAGTTCATTGGTGCAGCTGCCGGATCAGGCTTGATCAACGGATATAGCGATGGAACCTTCCGTCCAAATGCGAAGATTAGCCGTAGTGAATTAGCCGCACTAATCACTAGAGCCTTCAAGCTAACAGGTACTGGAAACACCTCATTCAAAGATGTTAACAAAAATGCCTGGTATTATAATTCTATCGATGCCCTGGCATCCAATAACATCGTTAAAGGATATGAAGACAGTACATTTAAGCCTGCAAAAGACATTACCCGAGCAGAGTTCGCTACCATGGTATCGAGATTACTGGAGACTGTGAAGTAAGAGAAGCTGCAACCATCTGTAAAGAAAAGGCCATCCCGGAAAGGATGGCCTTTAACTTGCTGTAACAAAAAAGCACGTTGATCATTTCTGCACAAAAGAACGACTCCTCCGCAGACAAGCCGCTCTAAAAAGTTACCTTTTCGCCTTATAAAACTCATGATACAGCTTCATGAGCGCCCTTTTCTCTATCCGCGACACATAACTCCGCGAAATCCCCAGCTCCTTCGCGATCTCCCGCTGGGTCCGCTCTTCCCCGCCCGTGTCGAGGCCGAAGCGGCCGACCACGACCTCTTTTTCCCGGTCATCCAGGATGTCGAGGTTGCGGTAGATCTTGCTTTTCTCGATCTTGAGGTCAACTTCCTTTACCACGTCATCGGCTTCCGAGCCGAGGATATCGATCAGCGTGATTTCGTTGCCTTCCTTATCTGTACCAATCGGATCGTGCAGCGACACGTCCTTTTTGGTTTTTTTCAGCGAGCGGAGATGCATGAGAATTTCGTTTTCGATGCACCGGGCCGCGAAGGTGGCCAGCTTGGTCCCTTTGTTCGGGCGGTAGCTTTCTATCGCTTTGATTAAGCCGATGGTGCCGATGGAGATGAGATCCTCCATGTCTTCTCCGGTGTTGTCGAATTTTTTTACGATGTGGGCAACGAGACGCAGGTTATGTTCAATCAGCAGATTCCGGGCTTGGGCGTCTCCTTCCGCCATTCTTCCCAGGTACCGGCTTTCTTCCTCCTCTGTCAGCGGCTGCGGAAACGCATTGTTCCGGACATAGGATACAAGCAGCGTCAATTCCTTAATCAGCAGAGCAATCGTGCTAATGATTCCGGGCACCTTCGCGACACCTCCCGTGTATGTACAATGAATCCCATCCGTTTCGCTTTACGGGTTCATGGTCATTTCATTGTATGTAGGCGAACGCCCGGAAGTGCCTGTACAACGAAAATACAGAAACACAAAAATCCTACAGCAGGGCAGTATGGACCCCACATGAGATTGGAGGTATACGCTCCCCTTTAAGATTCGTTTTTCCACTTCTGGTAAAATGGAACTCAACAATAAGACAAGCAAAAGGAGTCCGCTTATGATTTATTTAAGAAGCTTTAAGCTCTCCGGCCATACGTCCCGCAATCCCAATATCTACCCTGATTATGTACTTAAACACATGGCTGGAGAGGTGCTTTTATTCGACCGGATCACCGTGCTGTATGGCAATAACGGCAGCGGCAAATCCACTTTGCTTAATATGATCGCCAACAAGCTGGGCATTCGGGGAGCTGAACAAATGGCAAGCGGCGGGCAAAGCATTTTTACACAGCAATTCCTGGATTTGTGCAGTTACCAGCTGGGGCAAAACGAGCAGGAACGTGAGATCAGGCGGCTCCCGGAAGGATGCCGTTATATGAAATCGGAGGATATTTTATATGAAATCAAAAAGATCCAGCAATCCTCCGTTCTGCGTGAAGCACTGCTGTATGAAGAAGCCGGCATAGGGATGAGCAAGGAACAGGCGGCCGAATATGAGGCTTCGTATGCGTTAAAGAAGAAGCTGGAGAACATTCAATTCGCACAAGAAAAATACTCCAATGGAGAAACCTCGATGCAGTTTTTTGAGGAATATCTGCTTCCTGGGCAATTGTACTTATTGGATGAGCCGGAAACGTCACTGTCTCCTGCGAATCAGATCCGGCTGGCGGAACAAATCAATGAGCTTGCACGATATTTGGACAGCCAGTTTATAATCGCCACTCATTCCCCCTTTATGTTAGGTACATTACACGCCAAAATTTACAATTTGGACGCCAGGCCCTTACAAACAGCAGAATGGTTTGAGCTGGACAATGTTCGATTTTTTTATCAATTTTTCGGCAAGCACAAGCATTTGTTTGATGGGGTGTAGAGCAGAGAAGAACAGAGTAGAGTAGAGTAGAGTAGAGTAGAGTAGAGTAGAGTAGAGTAGAGTAGATTAGATTAGATTAGATTAGAGTAGAACAGATAAAACAAGAAATTCATCGCAAATTAAAGGATTCCCCCGAACTTTGTCAAAATGATAGAAGCGGCTCGCATCCACGGCTGCATGTTACAACAATACATACACACTGGGGGAATTTTGTTCATGAAAAAATCAATTACGCTGCTGCTAACAGCAGTACTGCTGCTCCTCGGCATCGTTTCGCCGTTTGGGACGCAGACGGCCGCGGCGGCCAAATCGCCTGAACCCAAAGAGCTCGCCACCTTTGTCAATGGCAAGCTGCTCATCTCGCCCGCCAAATCCCTTGCAGCTGAAGGATCAACCTATGTGCCAGTGAAGCTGGCGGCGCAAATTCCCGGCATTTCGGTCAATACCTCTTCCGGCATCGTGCTGACAGGCAGCAAAGGAACCACCAAGCTGGGACCGTATAACTCCATACAACATCAGAACGCCAACTATGTCGCCTTCAAAACGCTGCTGAAGATTGGAAACCTGGACGGCAAATATGCGTCAAGCGCAAACGCCCTGTTCATATGGACAACGGCGGAAGGCAAAACAAAAAGCAACGCGATGCTCTCCAGCATCAGCCAGCTGCCAGGTACGATGGGCAAGGCTGTCGGCAGAAAAGTATACGTATTCGGCTACCCGGGCGCCCATTGGATTACGGATGTAAGTTATGACGGCGGGTCCACGATGGAATTCACCATGCAGCAGGAAGACGGCACAATTTGGACGTTGAGCGACCCTGTAAGCGGAGAGGATTCTTTTTATACCGCGGACTATCTTCAAGACTTGAAATCCGTGTATAACGGCGCTCCGGCTTGGATCGACAACTCCAGGATCAAAAACAGCCCATTCAAGAACATGGAAAAAGTCACCCTCCTGAATCTGGTGCCCGATCCCGCAGACAGTACGCTCCTGGTTCAGGTGCGCCGGGCGAGCGGAGAGGAAATCAAGTTGATCACGAGTTCATCCGATGAACTTCAAGATGAAATTAATGATTTTTTTTATTTCAAGAATCCCCGTACGGAGTTGAAAATCAGCGACAAAATGTGGAAGGCCATTCAAGAAGAACGAGTGGTTACCGGGATGACGATAAATGAAGTCTATCTGTCTTGGGGCAAGCCGGACGAGGTTTACGAATCCGCGGGAATGGTCGTTTATGGAAGCCACTATCTGTATTTCCGCCACAACAAGCTGGCTTATATTTTGTAAACCATGGGTACCGCGTGCAATCTCCTTGCACGCGGTTTAATGCAAATGGGAAGGCAAATTCCCACCTACACGCGGTGTTATGCAAATGAGAAGGCAAATCCCCGCCTACATGCGGTTTAATGCAAATGGGAAGGCAAATCCCCGCCTGCACGCGATGTAATGCGGTAGGCGTGGCGATGTCCAGACACGCGATGTCCGGCTGCGCCATTGTCAGGGCGCACGCCGTCCAACCGCGCGATGTTCAGCCGCGTCTGATGCGGGTTGGGTAGGCGTCGCGATGTTCAGCCGCGCGCCAGCCAGGCGTGTCTCATGCAGCTTCCGTCATCATTCGCTTATGCTTCTCAAGGTGGACTGTAATTCCGCTATTCGCTTAGTTTGGCGATTATTCGTAAGTTCGCGGACTGTAGTTCCGCTAATAGCCATGAACAGCACATTAATAAGGTGCTGCTGCTCAAATAGCGGAATCTGAGTCCGGCATCCTCATGTTACGGCGCTAAATATAGAGAATAGCGGAATCTGAGTCCGCTCATGGGCAAGTTGTATGGGTCCGTATGGGTCCTCATGGGTTTGCATGGGTCCGCATGGGCCCGTACCTATTACCTGTTACCTGTACCTGTCACCTATTACCCGTCACCTGTCACCTGCCACTTGTTACCTGTCACCTGTTACCCATCACCCGTCACCTGTTACCTGTTACCTGTTACCTGTTACCTGTTACCAATTCAGCTAATGATCGCTTTTAGCTAATGATCGCAGCTTGTAGGTTCGGACTCGCTCTTGGCCGCTGGCGATGTACAGCATTTGCAGATCAACCAGATTATGCAGTATGCGTCTGGCTTGCCGGTCACATATTCTAAGGTGGCCTGCAAGCTCCAAAGGAGTGAAAGGCCGCAACAGACGGCGCGAAAATCGTACCGTTTCGGCTTCCAGCCAGGACAAAGTGGAGGGAACGTCCGACGCGATAAACTTGCCTATAAACGCCAGCACCAATTGCTGGCATTGCTTGGGCTCATCAACAATTGAAGGATAAGCAATGGGCAGAAAAGTCCAACCATCCAAAGACAACAGGCAATGCCGCCGGCATAAATCCTTGAACCGCCGGACATCCAGATCTCTGGCATGAGGTCCAAATCCCTGAATTTCTATTCCTCCTTTAGCTCCAGCAGGCATATAGGCCAGATCCAAATAGCGGTACCCGTTGCCGAAATCCCGCACTTCCCATTCGGGAAACAAGTGATTGAAATTGCCGACCGCCGGGAACCAGACAGAGCGTAAGAACTCTACAGTCCCGTGTCCCAACCCTTTTTGCAGCAACTCTGTTCTTCTTGGATTCCTCTCTGCAGCCAAGTTACTGTGCATCCATTCCTCATACTGTTGATTGAACCGTGACATTGGTGTTCTCCCCCATAAGCAAATTTGTAAAACAAACGCCGCTTGAATGCAGTCATCCCTACCTTAAAAAAGGAGGATGTCCCTGTATTCAAGCGGCGTGTTCTTCACGACCTCATATGCTGATATTATAGCAGGTATCCGTCGCTGGCATAGTGATAAAAATGTAGTACGGGATTTGGTAAATCACATCTACTTTTCTCCAAGTGGCATCTGATTACGCTGGCCATGATTATCATCGTTTTTGTGTCGCTGACTATCGACCGATACGACAAACGTACGATACTGCGCAGCGGAGGGAGCGCCATTCTCACCCTATATATCATCACGACCATCCCGACCGCAAATTAGGATACCTCTAATATACGCCCCCGCCTCATCCGCAGCAGAGAACTTCCTCATCTGATGCAGGGAACTTCCTCATCCGAAGCGGGGACTTCCTCATCCGAAGCAGAGAACTTTCTCATCCGATGCAGGGACTTCTTCATCCGAAGCAGGGAACTTCCTCATCTGAAGCGGGGATCCCTTACCTATTGCCTATCAGACACTCTACGTTCCTGTCACCCAATCGTTCAGTCAGCAGACGCTGCTGTACCAGCTGCTTCGTCGTCGCGGTCCCGGTGGCCGCCTTTGCCTTTACCAGTATGCGTGTTATTTACAATCTCCTGCGCTTTGGACGCCAGCTTGGCTTTTTGCGCATCATATTCCGTTTGCGTGATTTTGCCGTCCGTCAACCGCTCGTCAAGCGCTGTGGTCAGCTGCTTGGTAACGAGGTCAATTACCTTCTGCTGATCGACGCCTTTTTCTGTAGCCATGCTTGCGATCGACTTGCCGGCATCCTCCGCGGCATCAAATTCCGTTTCCGTCATCCCAAGCAGCGCGGCGATGGCGGCTTCATCAATTTTAGCCCCGCCGTGTCCGCCCATTCCGCTTTTGCCAGTTAACGCCCGGTTCGCCAACTCCGTCGCCCGGGTCGTCACTTCCGCTTTGGCCGTGTCATATTGGGCCTGCGTCAGCTTGCCGTCCGCCAGCTTCGTATCCAGATTGGCTGTCAGCTGCTTGGCAATCACATCAATAACGGACTGAACGGTGACACCTTGTTCGCCTGCGATGGTTGCAAGTGTTTTTCCTGCTTTCTGGGCTGTGCGCAATTCCGGCTCCGTCATCTTAAATAAGGATGCAAGCGCTGCCTGGTCAATTTTGGCATGAAGCCCGCGGTCTCCGCCGCGTCCTTTTGCCGTTCCGTCAGCCTTAGCTGCCGCCGATTGAGCTGTGGATGCTGTCCCTGTACTGGTGGCCGCAAAAGCCTGTCCTGTAATCAGACTGCCTCCGCCCACCGTAATTGCGAGTGCCAATACGCTTGCTGCTATCGTATTTTTTTTCATTGTTGATGTCCTCCTTGTTGGGTGTGGGGATTGTATCCCTTGGCAGTAGAATAGAGGACAAACCTTTAGTCAACCTTAAACGCGCAGCCACCCGCAAAAAAATCCTCCTGCCGCCTTCCCTCCGCCGCTCCGCACCTCGGATTAATCCGCGCCGCCGTCTGCAATCTCCCTGTACATCAGCATACTCGCCGGAATATGCCCGGCGCCCAGTAAGACAGCGGCAAGCAGCATCCACACCGAATGCAGAACAACGGACGCAGCCGCAAAATACAGTACCGGCAGCACCGCCAAAGGCACCGGAATCCCCAGCAGGGGGCGGTACAGCAGCTCAAACTCCCGGCCCTGCACGAAATAACGCAGCCACCCGGCATAATACAGCAGCAAAAACACCGCCATCCCCAGCCATCCTGCCCATTCGCCTATCGTTTCATGATGCACGGGGGACACAAGCGGAGCCGCAAACACCCCGATTCTTCCTATTCCTTCAGCGATGGCCAGACCGCGGACGCTCCGCGAACCCGAAAGACCGGGCGTATTTTGGGGAGGCAAGCCGATCATCACCAGGCTGGGAAGCAGCACGGCTAAAGGAATCCACACGTTTAAATAAAAAATCATTCGACTTCCCGCCCCCTACGTTCTAACCTTCATTTCATTCAATTGGCTACATCATACCTTGATCTCTCCCCGTTTCCTATGACATCTATTTATTGAAATCAAAGCAGACGCTCCCCCGTCGCGCATCACTCCCGCCGTTCCCGGGCTGCCCCGCATCCCCCTCATCCCTATATTTAATGTCTCAGTTTATTGCCAAGACCTGTCCGTTTCACCATCGCAAAAAAAGCCCCCGCCAACCGGCAGAGGCCACACGCGTAATTATCATCCTGAACTGCTATTCGTTCCTCCCATTATTCGTTCCGCCCATAATACAGCTTCACGTTCGGAACATCGACCAGATACAAAATGTCGATGCCCTTTGGGCTGCGCTCCACCGCCAGCCGTTCGATCGGAAGGCCCGGGGCGATGGAGGTTTCGGTCCAGCCTCCACCTCCGCCTCCGCCCGTGTTAACCGCCACAAACGCCCGATCCGTTCCGCTGGTCTTCACATAATAGATCCGGGCTCCCGTTCCCGCCCAGGTCACGTCGATCGCAGCGCGAGTCGGCGCGGCGTCAAAAACGGTTTGCAGCTCCCAGCCGCCTGCACCGTAAGTTGCCTGCTTCACCGTAAAATCCGTGCCGCCTTCCTCGCGGTAACGGTAAGCGATGACCGGCCGGTTCTGGGAATCAAGCGTCAGCTTGGCGCTTTGGACGCCGGGCCCGCCCGGATCGCTGCCGCTCCATACATAAACTTCGCTGGGCGCCAGAGGCTGAACTACATCCGCCGCTGCGAGTGTAACCGGCGTGGAGACTTCGCTTCCGTCAGCTTTATAGAACTTGCCCGTAGAAGGGCTGTACTTCAGATAGGACAACTCATGGCGCAAAGCGCTGGCGGCAAAATGCGCCCATTCGAACACAAGATGCAGATCGCCGTTTGAGTCGAACACCAGATCATCCGGGTACACGGACCGGTTCAGCCCCGAGACGATAACCCCGATCTGGCTCCAGGATGACCCGGCGTTGTCCCAGCGGAAGAGCAGGCCTTCTCTTTTGCCGGCGGGGTCTTTATCGGCGCGAACAAATAAATACACGTCACCGTTCGGCGCGGTTTTAACGATCGGGTAGGTCAGCTTCATTCCCGCAGGCAGCTCATCGGAATGATTTTGGGGAATCCCGCCCACCGTATCAGAACGGAAATACCGCCAAGAGTTGCTATGCATCGAGGCGAACACATGAAACCGGCCGCTTCCGTCTCTGGCGATCGACGGCTGATTGTGCCCCAAGTCGTCGTCATACTCCGCGGGGACAGCGCCGTCCATCAGCGGGAGGCGGGTCCATGCTCCCGCATGATCGCGCCGGGCGATGGAAACCGTGTGTTTGCCCGCGATTTTCCCCGGGCTGTTGTAAGCCAGATACGCATACTCATAACCAAGGCCGTAAGTATCGAGCGGCGACCACCATCCCGCTTGGTTGCTTGAATCCATCGGGAAGGGCACTTCTTCCAGCACAGGGGCCGCACTGCCTATTCCCGCAGGCAGCATCGTCAGCAGAGCAAGCACAGCTATACCGAACTTCCATCCTTTTTTCCGTTTCAACCAGACCGCCTCCCGCATGATAGGATCTTGCCGAAATGAAATCCGCGTTCAGGAACTAACCTTAAGAGTCAGCGGCTCTCCCGTTCATACCAGTATCCGGGGGTTTGTTTCTCCAGACGCATCAGCGCTTCCAGAAAAAAATAGTCGCCCCAGATTACAAAATCGTCCGCCGCAACCCCGCCTCGCACAAAATAGGAGCCATGCCGCAGAAACCCTTCCTCCTCAGGCTTGCTTCCGTCGAAGCAGCTCTGCACCATCGCCTCCATGGACCGTTCGGCGAAGGACAAAAAAACCGCCCGCTCCGGATCGGAGTCCGGAAGCTGTGCCGCAAGCTCCATCAGGCCGCAAGCCGTAATCGCGGAGGCAGAGCTGTCCCTTGGCGTATCCGCCTCCACCGGTACATCAAAGTCCCAGTATGCTACGAGATCCTCAGGGACATTTGCCATGAAATAACGCGCAAGCCGTTTGGCCGTGTCCAGATAACGGTCGTCCCCGAAATAGCGGTACGCCAGCGCGAACCCGTATACTCCCCACGCCTGTCCCCGGGTCCAAGTTGACCCGTCCTCGTAGCCTTGATGGGTCCCGCCGCGTACAGCATTGCCTGTCGCCGGATCAAAATAAAAGGTGTGGTAAGATGAATCGTCCCCCCGGACGAGGAATCGTCTGCTCCGGTCGGCATGAACGCGCGCGGCATCAGCGTATTTGGGGTCACCCGTCTGCTCGGACGCCCAATACAATAAGGGCAGGTTCATCAGACAGTCGATAATGATCCGGCCGCCGTTCTCCTCGTCGCCTTCGGGTCCCCACGCCTGAAAAATCCGCGCCGACGGACGCCACCGCTTCATCAGCACATCCGCTGCCTGCAGCGTCGCCGCCCGAGCCGCTTCGTCGCGTTCCAGCATCCACTGCGCTCCCGTGGACAAGGAATACAGGAAGCCCAGATCATGGTGCTGCAGGTTGCTTTCCTGCTCCAGCCGTTTTTTGAAGGTTTCCACTCCCGCCACGGCCGCCTCACGGAATGCTTTGTCCCCGCTGTATTCGTAGCTGAGCCACAGAATGCCCGGCCAAAAGCCTTCTGTCCAATCCGTATGATTCATCAGCTGGTATTTGCCGTCCCCATGGCTGACATGAGGAAAACGGCCGCCAAAGCGAGCGATATTTTGTTTAGTGATTTCAAGCGTCCGGTCGATAACCTCGCTCCAATTCATAAGTTCCTCCTGGTTCGGTAGTATTCTCCAAGCGATAATGAAACCGCATTCATAACAAGCCACTGCCCGCCGTTGTTCTCCCCCCCTCTCCTTACCCGGCCAGCTGGCTCCCCGGCTTCGCAGTCTCAAGCATAACGCGCGGCGCAGCGGAATGTTACTGTACTATTTCAGGATTGCTGTACAGGCGGGCTGTATTGATTCCGCTTTGCTGTACCCGCTGCGGGCGAACGCCAAAAAAACCCCGCCTGCCTAGGCGGAGCTTAGCCATGTTATCTATTTACGTGATCGATATGCGATCGATATGCGATCTATATGCGATCTATATGAGATCTGTATGCGAACTGTGTGAGATCTGTATGCGCAATGAGATCTGTGCGCCCACAAATGGCATGCTGCTAACGTTAAAAATCACACTCATCCACCGACGCTGTCAGCTCGGCCCATCTGGCCGAAAGCAGCTTCGCATAGTCCAGCGCCTGCAGTCCGTAATGCCCGAGCGCATACCCGTCATTTACTTCAATCAGAAGCGTTTGCCCCGTTTCGGTGAGACCGACGTCCAGCGCGTAACCCTTCGGGGCTGTATTAAACTTCTGCACCATCTCCTCCACCACCCGGTAATCAAACTGCGCCCTCCAATCGCCCCGGTATCTGCGCACATCCAGAATGGTGCCATAGCGGACAAAACATCGCCATTCCGTCTTAAATTTCACCACTTCAGAGCACAAAATATCAGGGTCCTCTCCATAGGTACCGCATCCGATCAAATCCTTGGGGCTCCGGACAACCACTCCCGTAAACTTTTTGTCTTCAACCGGCTTGATGAAGACATTCCAGCGCTCGGGATGATTGGCAATCGCGCTGAGCTTCAATCTCCAGATTTTCCGTCCCAGAAACGCTGCCAGTTCCTCCGGGTAATCCATTTCGGGAGCGGTAATTCCGTGTTTTTGCAGCGCCGCTCTAACCTCCGCCACATAACCTACCACAACATCCTCTTTTGCGTGATCTTCCAGTCCTTCATGCCGGGGCTGAAAAAACCGGACTTCAAATCCCATCTGCCGGAATCCATCATAAGCGGCATAAAAATTCGGATTGGCAATTTGTCCATCCTCGCCTTTGCGCACATAAACTTTCATCGTTTCCAACTCATTTCTGCATTCAACTATGGTTTGGCTCAAACCGCCGCCCGTCAAAAGACCTCCCTCCGATTGCCGGAGCGAAGGTCTCGTACCAGGAAAGGCGGTTTCCCCTTAGAACGGCTCAGTCTGGATGCCGTCCTTAATCTTAAGCAGCTCATCGTTGTACCCGTAGAACCAGATATAATCCAGTTCGTATTCACCTGGTTTGTCCGTAGGCATCCAGTCAAACGTCATAATGAATTTCCCCAGCCAGCGTTTGCCGATCGGGTCGCCGTCCCCAATGACATCGTCTTGATTGTATCTATAAACCATGCGGATACCGTTTTTCCCGTCCGCGGTCCAATAATGACTGAGGAGAGCCGGAAGATCCTCGCCGCTAAGCGGCGAAAACTTGCCAACCCACTGCTTCACCTCGGCATCCGTCAGCGCATCCCACTCCGGATCGGATGTCCGCTCCTTAAAGTGGCGTTTAATTTCATCCGCCCGCTTCGCTCCGGCATATTTGTCGACAAAGGCTTCGAACTTGGCGATGGCTTCCTGACGTTTATCCTCCAGGTGATATTCCGCGTTTAACCGGTACAGCTGGAGCGCCAGATTTTGCACGTCGCCGTATTGGTCTTCGTCTTTAGTTTCGCCGTTCAGGCGCAGCGGCTTGACCGTCATTGCCGGGCCGTTACGCAGCAGCACTTCTCTTCCATTGCCGTAATACAAATCCAGCCGTTTCCATTCCTTGACCCAGATAACGGACATGCCTACCCCATCGGCTACGTATTTTGCCGGAGCATAAATCGATCCGTTTTTATTTACGGGTGCGGTATCCATCGGATAAGACACCCCGTCAGAGGTATAGCTGTTGCTGCCGACCGTAAACACCGCCTGCTTGCCCTCCGGTGTTGTAAACACAGCCGACTTCGCCTTCGCATCCCATTTTACCTGCGACCCGGTTGCTTTGGCCATCATGCTCATCGGCACCTGCACTCTGCCCGCACTGTCGATAAAAGGCTCGACGCCGCCGGTGGGCTCAAACATTTCGCCAGTCGGCTGGTTTTGAATCCGGATGGCGGTGATCGTTTTGGTGTCTGCTTTAGTCGTGTTCGTTTTGCCGGTATCAGCTTTGGCAGAATCCGCTTTGGCATTGTCCGTCTGGGCATTGTCTGCTTTGGCCGTATCCGCTTTAGCCGTATCCGTTTTGGCCGTGTCCGTCTGGGCATTGTCCGCTTTGACAGAATCCGCTTTGGCCGCGTTCACCGGCAGGGACAGCGAGCCGAACAACAGCGCGCCTGCCGCCAGTACAATCCAGGATTTGTAGGAGTGCCGCTTACATTGCTTCATTTCTTCTACCTCCATGATTGGAATAATAGCCGCAAATTCAATCATAACCCTGTTTTTTCCATAGGAGTATGGGGGAAAATTGTCGATTTCCTTGTTCTTTTGTCGATACCTCCTATTCCGCTAAAAACAGCGTTGAAAGCCGCTTCGGCGATAGGTTCCTCCAACCACACTCCTTCTTTTAAATACACCCGGGAAACACACATGACAAAAACCGACAACAAAACTATTGTCACATAACATTACATACTGGTATAATTCCTGTAACAATTATAAGCAATGTGTAATATTAATTTACATAAACATAACATTAGGAGGTTTTGTATGCAAAAGATGTGGTCTAAGCTCTCATTGTCATTACGTGCTGTATTGATTTTTCCGCTCCTGTTCACCTCCGCTTCCTCTGCCTGGGCCGCCAGTGCACCGCCCCCGCCCCCGACAGGCAGCCAGCCATCCGGCTTGTCCCGGCTTGCTGGAATTCTGAATCCCATCCTTTCCTCCGCTGAAAAAGACGGAATCCGAACAGCCGTAGCTGTCCAGGATCTCAGCGGCTCGTTTGGAGACGGACGCCTGCTGCTCGGCTCGGACGCGTCCTACATGCCGGCCAGCACAATCAAGCTTGCGCTGGCCGCCGCACTGCTAAAACAGGTGGACGCAGGACAGATCGCGCTTTCCGACAGCATCACCGTCGAACAAGGGGATGTTGTGGGCGGCACCGGCTCCCTTCAGAAGGAGAGTTTCCCTCAAAAAGTGACAGTTGAGCGCCTGGCCCGGCTCATGATCACGCAATCCGATAATACAGCCACCAACGTGCTGATAGATGCAGTAGGTTTGGAACGGGTCGATGCGCTGATGGATGAGCTGAACCTCAGCGTGATGCATCTCGGACGTAAAATGTTCGCCAAGGCACCTACGCCCGAGCAGGATAATTACATTAATGCTCCGGATCTGCTTTCACTGCTGGACCGGATTTATTCGACCGATTTGCTTTCCGCCGCATCGCGTGACCGCCTGATTGGCTGGATGAAGGCTCAGGAGGTGAAGACCAAATTCGGCGCCGCCTTAGCCGGCAAACCGATTGCCCACAAAACCGGGGAAAACGCCAATGTCACCCATGATGCCGGCTATTTCCTGATTCCGGGCAAAGAGCTTGCCGTTGTCGTATTGACCGAGGTAACGACCACCTCCGACTTTGATGAAGCCCAAGCGATTGGCAACCCGCTTGTACAGCGGATAGCCAAAGCGATTTATAACTTTGCTATGGATACTCCTTCCTCCGCATCGCCTGAAGCCTGGCCGCTGCTTGCAGTTCGCGTTGACCCGCTGATCGATCAGGCCGAAGCGCAGGGCATCCGCGTCTCGTTTGCCGCACGGAAGGTCAGCGATCCCGAGACGAGCGGCACGCTGCTGCTGGGATCGGCACAGCCTTACGCGCCGGCCAGCACAATCAAGCTTGCGCTGGCGGCAGCCCTAATGAAGCAGGTTGATGCCGGCCGCATCGCGCTCAGCGACACCGTCACCGTCAAACCCGAAGATGTCGTAGGAGGAACTGGTTCACTCCAAAAGGAAACCTTCCCGCAGGAGGTTACCGTGGAACGGCTGGCCCGGCTGATGATTACCCAGTCGGACAACACCGCTACCAACGTGCTCATTGATGCCGTAGGACTGGATCAGGTGGATGCCCTGATGCGCGAGCTGAATCTCCAGGTCATGCATCTGGGCCGCAAAATGTTCGCGTCCGCTTCCACACCGGCACAGGATAATTACATCAGCGCAGGCGATCTCGTCACCCTGTTGGATGAAATTTATCAAGGCAGCTTCCTGTCGGATGCCTCCCGCAATCAGCTGATTGACTGGATGAAAGCACAAGAAGTGAAGACCAAATTCGGTGCCGTCCTTGACGGCCGTCCAATTGCCCACAAAACCGGAGAAAACGCTAACGTGACCCATGACACCGGCTATTTCCTTGTGCCGGGAAAAGAAATCGCCCTCGCTGTTTTGACGGAAGTAACGACGACCGGCGATTTTGACACTGCGCAGGCCGCGGGCAACCCGGTCGTCCAGACTGTCGCCAAGGCCGTGTATGACTTCATCGCTTATGAACCCGCTTATCCGGATGTTCGGCCGGAGCATTGGGCCGCGAAGAGCATAAGCGACGCGTCTGCCGCCTGGCTGTTCGCCGCCGCGCCGGACGGCAGCTTCAAGCCTGACGCTCCGCTCACCGCTGCGGAACTGGAGACGCTGCTGGAACGCCTGTCGGTTTTGCTCCCGGAAGGCGTCCCGTTTGCTGCGTCCTCCATTCCGGCGTCTAAGTCTTCGCCCCCGGCTCAAGCCGCCACCCGGTCTGAAGCCATCGGCAGCCTTGTTGCGCTGTACGAGGCGATGCGGGGCCAGGTATTCGAAAATGCTCCAGCTTCGGTTCCGTTCCCGGCTCCGGCATCCGCTTCTCCCGATCTTGCCGGACTGCCTTCTGACGCCAGGACTGCTCTCCTCAAAGCCCGCCAGATCGGGCTGGTCCGCGGATACAGCGACGGCAGCTTCCGGGCCGCCTCGCCGGTAACCAGAGCGGAAGCCGCCACTCTCGCCTTTAACTTTGCCGCGGCGCTGCAAAAGTAACACGAGTGACGGGCAGGTGAACCGGAGGTTGCACGGACATAACAGCAGGTGAATTATGGACAGCCGGACCTGGCTGCAACGACAAACAACAACACCCTTGATCAACCAGGTGTTGTTGTTTGTTTTTTTTCCGAACACGCAATAGATACGAAAGCCATGCTCTTGGCAGCTGCTGTCCTGCTGTCCTGCTGTCCTGCTCCTATAATATCATCGAGCGGAAGGCCGTCCGGATTGCCCCATCTCAAAATCGATACGCGGAAGTTAGTTAAATCTCCATCGCAGTGTCACGCAACATATCCCCGGCATCCGCTAACATAGCGAATCCCTGGGTGATGGAACAAGTTGACGGACCGCATCTCCCGCAGTATTATATATTATGCAAAATGATTGTTCACAATCATTATCCGGAGTCTTTCTTGCGCATCCGGGGGATATTACAATGTTCATTATTCATGCCGTGCTCCAGGTCCGTCCGGACCGCAAAACCGATTTTTTGGAAGAAGCCAAACCGCTGATTGCCGCTACCCTGCAGGAAGCTGGCAACTTGTCTTACGATTTGTATGAGCATGCTGAGCGGGAAAACGAATTTATCATGGTCGAGACCTGGCGCGACGCCGAGGCGATGGCCGCTCACAGCGCAAGCCCGCATTTTACCGGCTTCGCAGCCAAAGCTCCGGAATTTCTGGCAGCTCCGATGGACATCAAAGTCTACAGCGCTGAATCGCTGAAACGCGAAGGGTAACCTTAAGTTTCCGTCCTATCGCAAGCAATAGGGAATCGTTTCGTTGGAAAGGACTGCTGAAGCAATCGTTTGTCCCAGGTTATAGGAAGCCATTTCATGCAGTATGCAGCAGATTACCATTCCGATATACAAAAAGGGGGCACCGGACGGCGCTCCCTTTTTGTTGTCCTGCTCCTGCTCCTGCTTCTGCCGCTGCCGCTGTACTATTCCTGTCCCAGCTCCTGCTCTTGCAGCTGTCCCTGTGCCTATTCCTATCCCTATCCCTATCCCTATCCCTATCCCTATTCCTGTTCCTGTCTTGGGGCGGGATAAAGCCTTATAGCGGCAGCCTGCGGCTTGCGGCCACTAAACGCACAATGTACCTCTGTCCGTAAACCGGACTTTTAGACCGCCGCCTTCTTATCCGGACTGAGCTCCGGCATCATCCGCTTGCGCCGCTTCAGCAGCTGATTTACCTGCGAAGCCATCACCTGCTGGATAAGCATCCCCACAATGACAGGCACCGCCGTGGCCGCCGGAAAAAAGGTAACCGCCAGCACCGCCCCGGCACTGATGTTCCGCATCCCGATCGTATAGGTCATCGCGATGGCGATGTCATCGCTGCATCCAATCCATTTCCCGCTCCACCATGCCAACGCGTATGCAGTAATCGTGAAGACGATCACCGTTCCGAGAATCCCGGCCAGCTTCAAATCGAAGTCGGCAAAATAAGGCGCGACATACGCGCCGTTCAGCGCAACGACCGTCCCCATCGCCACTTTGGCCCACGGGTTCAGCCATGGCTTCCAGACGCGTTCCGAAGCCCCGCGGCTCCATTTGTTCGCCAGGATGCCGGCCAGCGAAGGGAGCACGATCATATAAAGCAGGCTGGTCATCATATCGGTTGTATCCATATGAACGCCCGTACCGATTACCGCCACGACTGTCCCGGGAACGATAAACGGCGCCAGCAGCGTATCCAGCAAAATCACAGATAGCGCAAACGCCGCATTCCCTCCGCTGGTCGTCGCCCAGAACAGGCTGGTGACGCCAGTCGGTATTGACATACCAAGCACAAGGCCGGTAATCGTGTCCCGATCCCCGCCGAACAACAGCGTACCAGCCGCCAGCGCCACCAGCGGCATAATCACATGCATCACCACAATGACAAGCACGACAGGCACCGGCTGCTTCATCACCCGGACAAAATCCCGGGTTCCCGCTCCCAGCGCGCCAACCCAGGTCATAAAAGCGAACAGCCCGATCGACAGAAACCGGTAAGGCATCAGCCATTCGGCAAACACCATGCCGAGAATCAGACTTCCGGGCGTAATAAAAGGCATCATTTTATCCAAAAGACGGTTAATTCCGGACAGCATACAAGGCACTCCTCTCGGCATATACCGGTATGGCTTATTCATCCCTTAAGTATACCTCATTCCCGAGGACATGCGCGTAAGCAAACGGCCATCCGTGTGTCCAAAGTGAAAAACATCGCCAATACAAGAAAAATCAGAGCGCTGAACATCCGATATGTTATAATTTTCCGAAACCCTGTAACTTTTGCCCCTAGTTAGCGTTAACACAGTATCTAAACATTTGATCCGGTATACATAGGAGGATTCCCGTGAAACGTCATGCCCTAATCGGGTGGATCTCCGCCCTGTTTTTAACCCTGATGCCCTGGACTGCGGCTGCTTCCGTCCCGGTTGACATCGTGATCAACAATCGTCCTCTGGAAGGCGATGCGGAGGCAGTTTTACAAAAAGGAGCGGCAGTTGTTCCGCTTAAGCTGGTCGGGCAAATCCCCGGCCTTTCCGTATCGTGGGATGCACCCACCCAGACCGCGGTCATTCAGGGCGGCGAAGCGCCAATCCGCCTGGTAGCGGGCAGCAATACCGCTATGGTCGGCGACAAACCGTTGAAGCTGCCTTTCCCCTCCAAGGTCAAACAGGGGCAAATGATGGTTCCGCTCCGGTTCATCGCGGAGGCCTCCAGCGCCTCTGTGACTTGGAACGCCTCGACCCGAACCGTCTATGTAACCAAGTCCGGCCGGGAACTGCGGGAGAAGTTGTCCTCCTCCGATCTGACAACGGCACGGCAGGCGGCGCTGGCCCTGCCCCGGGTGAGCGGATTACAGGAATTCCCGCCCGACCCCAATTCTATGGGAGATCAAGCGGTAACGTACTATTTTCCGGAAGGCTCACATGACTTCTTTTTCGTGGAAACCGGAGATGTCATCAGCTACTACGAGCCAGCAGAAGACCACAGCGAGAGATTATGGAGCGCAAGGGTCGATTACGGGGCAGGACAAAACTTTGATTTTTTGCCGCTTCTCCCTTATCCAATTGTGGAGGAGGCCGGAGAGCGGCCCGGGATCACCAGGCGAAACGTCTTTTTCCGCATCATGCCGCATATCGCCGCAGCTGATTATGGTTATGTTCATTCTGATGGGACACGGACAACCGAAGGGACACGGAAGCTCCGCGGGGGAGATGAGGTGTTCACTCTTCCCGAAGAACAACCGTAAGTCAACACAATAAATCATCATAAAGAATAGCCGTCTTCCCGGCGTGGTTTCCAGCCGCCGGGAAGACGGCTTTTTCTATTGGTTTTGGTTCACTGTCTTCGCAGCCCTGCCCGCCTTTAGCCCGGTTTTGGCCCTGTGTTTGCCTGCACAGAATCCGGACGCCCGGCTTTGGGACGGCGGGATGCCCGACCTTTGGCGGGGACGCCATCCGATTTGGGGCGGAAGTCAAAAACCGTCTGCGGCCCGTTTTGGCTGTCCGTTTTCCCCGGTAGAATAAAAGCATAAACCACGGACATCGCCGGAAGCGATTCCGGTAACCCAAGGAGGAAAATAAATCATGAGAAAATTGTTCCGTTCGAGACACGATGCAAAAGTAGGCGGTTTGTGCGGCGGTCTGGCCGCTTATCTGGGCGTTGACGCCACGATCATCCGGCTGTTGGCCCTGGTCGCCCTGTTCTGCAGCTTCGGAACAGCTTTCCTGTTCTACATCATCGGCTGTCTGTTTGTTCCGAAAGAGCCGTACGGCGGGTTTCACGATAATCACAGCTTCTATTAATCCAATCGAGTAATCCAATCGAAAGCAGCTGAAACTTCCCAATGTTAAGTTCCAATACTAAGTTCCAATACTAAGTTCCAATACTAAGTTCCGATGCTCAGTTCCAATGCTCAGTTCCAATGCTCAGTTCCAATACTATTTTTCAATAGTAAATCCCACTGTGGATTACAAATACAACAAATTAGGAGAGATAACCAATGAGTATATTCAATCGTATTGTTACATTGACCAAAGCGGCGCTGCATGAAGGGCTCAACAAACTGGAAGATCCGGTCCTGCTGACAGGGCAATATCTGCGGGAACTCGAAGACGAAATCGCGGAAGCTGAACGCAGCGAACGGGAACTGCAGGTGGCCGCCGCGGTGCTGGAGCGCCGCAAACGGGAGTACGAGCTGCAGGCCGAGACCAGCGAAAATGCCGCCATGCAGGCGATGAAAGAAGGCAACGAAACGGCGGCACGTGTAGCGGTACAAGCCAAACTTCAACAGCTCGAGAGTGCGCAGCAATGCGAAGCCAGTCTGGAGGACACACGCCTGACGCTGGAAGAATTGGCGGCCAACCTCGTCCGGGCTAAAGAAGAACGCGCCCGGCTGAAAGCAAAACGCGAAGAACTGGCCGCCCGCGCCAGACAGGCTGCGCAGCACACAGCTCATGCGCCGCACGGTTGCGGAGCCAGCCGCGGTCCGGTCATCCATACCGGCCGCGCAGTCCGCGGGTTCGAGCGGATGGAAGAAAAAATCGCCGACTGGGAGGTGCAAGCCCAGCACCGTCCATACGGCTCTTACTCCGCAGCGGGCCATCCGGCGGATCCGGCCGTAAGCAGTGCGGTAGATGCCGAACTGGAACGTCTCCGTCAGACGAAACCAAACAGCTAATTCGTTATCCCTTCCCCGCTTGTCCCCCTCAGAAGCTTCCCTGTTAGTCGGGAAGCTTTTTTTATTTTTTTCCGCCGGAGCTTCCAAATGCTAACTTTAGTTAGATTCCCTGCGTTCCCCGTTCTCCTATAATAGGGAAGATTGTTCAGTCTGCGAACTGACATTGTTTCTCTAACATACAGAAAGGAGTACTGCAATGCGTCTCAAAAAGAGGATAAGCGGGTTGATCGCAGCCATCCTGGCCGCCAACCTGTTCCTTCCTGCTGCCAGCCCCCGCGTACAGGCCGCGGCTCCCCCTCCCGCAGGCGTTGATATCGTATCCGTCAGCGCCGCCAGTTCGCATACCGTCGTTCTGCTGAGCGACGGATCCGTACGGATATGGGGCAGCAATATGGCCGGGCAGCTGGGACCGGTAGGCGTTAACAGCAGCAATGTGTCGCTATCCGTTCCGGAAAAAAACATAGACACCGTGTCTCCGCTGACAGCGGTGCAAATTTCGGCAGGCGACCAGTTCTCATTAGCACTCAAACCGAACGGGCAGGTCTACTCTTGGGGTTTTAACGCAAGCGGAGAACTGGGAAGGGGAGAAGGCTTTTATTACGGGCCGTATGCGGAGCAGATTCAAGGCATGCCCCCGATTAAGCAGGTGTCGGCAGGCTCCACGCATTCACTTGCCCTTGCCGAAGACGGAACTGTCTGGGCTTGGGGCGATAATCTGATGGGTTCCATCGGCAACGGTGGATCAGTGCAATATTACTACTCCCCGCAGCAGGTGTACCGTTCCGCCGGCGAACCATTAACGGATATTGTGCAGGTGGAAGCCGGACAGCTGACGTCCTATGCGCTAACTTCCGAAGGAGAAGTGCTCGGCTGGGGCTATAACCGGAACATGCAGCTTGGGGACGGCACCTCTATTAACCGCAGCTACCCGGTAAAAGTGCTTAAGCCTTCAGGCGAACCGTTAACCGGTGTAAAACAAATTTCCGCCGGTCCATACAGTATGTTTGCGGTTATGGAGGATGGCACCGTATGGGTGGCAGGGAACAGTGCCGGCGCGTCCGGGGACGGCTCCGCGGCTAGCCGGAAGACGGCCGTTCAAGTCGGAGACGGCTCGGGAGGTTACCTCGGCGCGGACGGCAACCCTGTCCTCTCCGTTTCTGCCGGTTTTCATCACTATCTCGCATTAAGGAGCGATGGAACATTATGGACATGGGGTGCAAACAACGAGGGGCAGCTTGGACGAGGGGAAACCGGAGCGCATTACGCCTCTCCGGCCCAGGTTACCGAGAACGCCGAGGGCCCGCTGATTCCGCAGGAAACCGCCATGATGGAAGCGGGTGCATTTTACACCGCGGTGCTGGGCAAGGACGGTACGCTGTGGATGACCGGGAACAATGCCTACTCCCAGTTGGGTGGTGGACGATCTGACCCCTCCCTGCCGCGTTTAGCCCGTACTACACTGGCCGACCCGGCGCAGACCTATTTTACCGGCTTAATGCGGGATGTAAAAGCGGGCGATCATACATCAATCCAACTGCAGTTAGTTGACGGGAGTGGGCGGCCGGTTGCCACCTCCGCCGACAAGATTGAATTTCAGTCTGACGGAGCATCTTTTGGTCCTACGGAATATATAGGGGGAGGCATTTACCAGGCGTCCTTCCACAGCGAGCGGTCGGGGAGTTATGTCATTAAGGCAAGCATTAACGGACTTCCTGTCGCTGCCAAACAGTCGCAAGCCGTCGTCCCGGGAGATCCCGATCCGGAACGATCGAGCTTTACCTCAGAACGAGATACGCTTGTCGTTAACGGGCAGGAACAGACCGTGCTGACTTTACAGCTGATGGACCAGTACGGAAACCACATTAATCTCCCTGCTGACTTAGTCGGGTTTTCCTCCACGATCGGCAATGTGGGGCCAGTAACTTCCTATAGCGATGGAGGGGTCATTTCCTACCGGGCGACCTTTGTTCCGACAAAAACCGGTACTGCCTCCATTCAGCCTATAGTGAAGTTTAAACCATTGGGCGAGCCCTTAACTCTGCGTCTGCTGTCCGGACCTGCCGACCTGTCTTCCGCAGTCTTCACAGCCGATCCGGCGGAGCTTCCCGCCGATGGCACATCAACCGCGGAGATAGTGCTCAAAGTGAAGGATCAATGGGGGAACGATTTGACTCAGAGCGGCGGAACCGTGGTATTGGCCGTTTACAAGGGTAAATTAAGTTCAATAACGGAGTCGGTATACGGAGAATACCGGACCACACTGACCGCAAATTCTTTTCCAGGCGACGTCATCATCAGTGCTTATTTGAACGGCAAAGTTGTGCCGACGCTCCTCACGGTACCGATGATTCCGGTGCTGACAAGGATTTCCTTTGACGCTCCACGTTATGAAGTGAATGTTGGGGAAGATTTGACGCCTGTGTTAACAGCATATTATTCTGATGGGAGCACAAAAAGCTTGAAATCGGAAGCACTGTATGAGGTGGAAGACCCAGAGGTTGCCCGTGTCGGCAGCGACGGAACGGTTACCGGCCGAACTCCAGGCGAAACCGTGCTGAAGGCCGTCTATGGCGGTCAGCAAGCCGACGCGATCGTGGCAGTTCTACCTGTGCCAACTCCGTCG
The DNA here is from genome assembly GCF_046543445.1 of Paenibacillus nanchangensis. Classification (NCBI taxonomy): domain Bacteria; kingdom Bacillati; phylum Bacillota; class Bacilli; order Caryophanales; family Paenibacillaceae; genus Paenibacillus; species Paenibacillus nanchangensis. Next base: position 7,123 of record NZ_JBHOFD010000016.1, on the reverse strand, counting down.
CCAACGCCGAGCCCGAGTGCTGCGCCGGACCCGTCGCCGACGCCGAGTCCGAGTGCTGCGCCGGAGCCGTCGCCGTCGCCGACACCGAGTGCTGCGCCGACTCTGTCGCCGACGCCGAGCCCAAGCGCTGCGCCAGAGCCGTCGCCGACACCGAGCCCAAGCGCTGCGCCGTCTCCGTCGCCAACACCGAGTCCGAGCGCTGTACCATCTCTGTCGCCAACACTGAGTCCGAGCACTGCTCCAGAGCCGTCGCCGACACCGAGCCCAAGCGCTGCGCCAGAGCCGTCGCCGACACCGAGCCCGAGCACTGCTCCGTCTCCGTCGCCGACACCGAGCCCGAGTGCTGTACCGTCTCCGTCACCGACGCCGAGCCCGAGTGCTGCGCCAGAGCCGTCGCCGACACCGAGCCCAAGCGCTGCGCCGGAGCCGTCGCCAACTCCGAGTCCAAGCGCTGCGCCGGAGCCGTCGCCGACACCGAGCCCAAGCGCTGCGCCGGAGCCGTCGCCGACACCGAGCCCGAGTGCTGCGCCGACTCTGTCGCCGACGCCGAGCCCAAGCGCTGCGCCGGAGCCGTCGCCGAGCCCAAGCGCTGCGCCAGAGCCGTCGCCGACACCGAGCCCAAGCGCTGCGCCAGAGCCGTCGCCGACACCGAGCCCAAGCGCTGCGCCAGAGCCGTCGCCGACACCGAGCCCGAGTGCTGCGCCGACTCTGTCGCCGACGCCGAGCCCAAGCGCTGCGCCGGAGCCGTCGCCGACGCCGAGCCCGAGCACTGCTCCGTCTCCGTCGCCGACGCCGAGCCCAAGTGCTGCGCCGGAGCCGTCGCCGACACCGAGCCCGAGCGCTGCGCCGACTCTGTCGCCAACACCGAGTCCGAGCGCTGCGCCGGAGCCGTCGCCAACACCGGGTCCGGCAGCACAGCTTACGGTTCAAGGAAGCAGCCCTTCCGCCGGCCCCGCCACATCGGTGCCGGGAACCATTGTCCGTGCTGCGGAGCCTACTTCCAGCCCGGACCCGGCACCGGCCAGCCCGGCAGCTGCGTTCGGCGATACAGCCGGGCATTGGGCCGCAGCCGATATTACAGCTGCCGTCCGCAGCGGATGGGTAACGGGCTACCCGGACGGTTCCTTCCGGCCGAATGAAACCATTACCCGCGCGGAGCTGATTACGCTCCTGTTCCGCAGCCTCGGCTTCAGCTCCGCCGGAGTGTTACCGGCAGCCACCGGAGGCAACCTATCCGAAGCTTGGCCGGCATACGCTTCCGAAGCCTTGAAGCAGGCTAGTGCGGCTGGTGTAATTGAAGGCTACCCGGACGGAACATACCGACCCAATCAGCCTATTAACCGGGCTGAAATGGCGGCGATTTTTCACCGGATTGTCGGGGCAGACAATCGCTACACCTTACCGGGAGCAGCTGCGCCGTCATCCGCATTTGCGGATTGGCAGCAAACTCCGCTGTGGTCCCGCTCCGCCTATTCCGCGCTGCATGAAGCGGGCTTGATTCTGGGCGACGAACGGCACAAGCTTCGTCCCACAGCGCATGCCACCCGGGCGGAAGCCGTAACCATGCTCGTACGCGTGTGGGAGCGCAAGCAGCTGCAGAGCCAATAAAGCCCAATTTCCACGCACACGGTGTAACGAGGGTTTGGCAGGGGCATTACGATATCCAGCCCTGCGGCCGCTTAGCCGCGTGGGCCATCCAGGCTTGTCTGTCCTCAGTCAGATGTTTGGACGCCACCGGCCAAGTTAACCTTCACGCTAGCGATACAAAACGAAACGGCAATCCCTGATCAGGGGTTGCCGTTGTTTGTTTCCATTCGCAGCAATCGCGGGGCCGCCGCACCCTCCGGTTCCCCCGTCGTCCTCCATCCCGTGTGCGTAAGCAGATGTCTGACGATTTCATCGGCAGGCGCTTCACGGCGGAGTTCCGCTATTTGCTCATTGACAAACCGCATTCTATCCGGTGAAGTGAACAACCGCTCTATTTCATCCGCCAATTCCATTTCGTTAAAGGCGACAACAGCCGCACCAGCCGATTTTAGGTAACGTGCGTTTTCTTTTTCCTGGCCTGGAGACGGATTCAGAATAAAAATCGGAACCTTCGCATGAATCGCTTCGGACAGCGTGACGCCACCCGCTTTGGTGACGATACAGCCTGCTTCCCGCATCAAGCGGGGCATTTCTTCCGTAAAGCCGTGCACGTTCACCCGCAATTCATTTCTCCACTCGCCTGCCAACCGTCTTTCCAACACATGATCCCTGCCGCAAACCACATCGAGCCGCACATCTGGCAGACGAAGCAGCAGCTCCCGGATCATCCGGCGGATCATACGCGGGGTACCGCATCCTCCGGCCATCAACAGCACTGACTGCTTCTCCTCCACGGATGCACTGGTCTCAGTGAAGCGGCGGCGCAGCGGAATGCCCGTTACACGAATCCGGTTCTCGGAGACCGCATGCTGCATCAGCGTCTCTTTTACCGTAGGTGTGGCGACAAAAAACCAATCCGGTTTCGCGTACAACCAACGCTTATGCACAACAAAATCCGTAACCACCATAGCGGTGCGGGGCCTCTCCGTTGTACCCGCCGGGTAAGCTGCTGCATACGGAAAGGTATAAATGACCAGATCCGGGCGTTCGCGGTCCAGCAGTTTTTTTAATCCGCCGCTGCCGAAGGAATATATCCACTGTACCAGCCGGCTGTTTTCCGGAAGGGCATTCGTCAAGTGATAAGACCATCCGTAATAATCAATTCCCATAAAAGAGGAAGACCGGCTGTTCCGGTACAAAAATTTCACAAAAGCGTTTAGTCCGGGATAAGTCTCCTGAAACAAATCAACAACGCGGACCTGCAGGGGTTCGTGTCGTTCCAGGCATTCCTGAAGCGCCTGTGAGACCTGATTATGGCCTTCGCCGTACCCGGCGGTAAGAATGACGACTTTGGTTATCGGCTGCACGGTTTCACCTCTTGCGGTCAGAGTAAAAGTGCGTATCCGCCATTCATCGGCTGTCCTCCCGGCCCGCTCGCGGCACCGCTGGGGAACGCCCTGTCTGGTTTCAAGATTATTTACCCCAATTGTAGCAAGAACAATGCAGGCGAAGATCAACCAAAGGTAAAACTTTCCCTCTCAATTATTCCCTGTTTGTTTTCGCTTAACCTGTACAAGGCACACCGGCTTCACGGTGTACGTATGTTTCAGCGCCTCTTCGTTCAGTACGCGCAGCTTCACCATTCCCGCAATTTTCCCGGGATCGGACTTGGAGATCATCCGCCAAACTTCCGCATCGGGAAGTGCGTGGTACAGCTTGTCGTCGTCGTATTCTTTTCGTTCCTGATAAGTCAACTTCACGCGGAATTCCCCGGTGTCGCACTCCCGGAGCCCCCGGTCCTCACAATGTCTGATTATCCGGCCCCGCAGTGACTCCAATTCTTCCTCCAGCTCGCTTTTAGTCTGCTTCAGCAGCGCAAACCGTTCCACGGCCGCCCGCCATTCCAGCTCGTCCAATTCCTTCTCTCCTCCCGTATCCGGTAATACTCCTATATGTATGCGAAAAACAGTAATGGCAGAAGAGGCCGATGCTGGAATAACACTGAATCGGCACGGGTCATACTAAGCAAAAGATGACTGCACTGGAGGACACACTGTTTTGAATTTTTCCGATAAGGATTGGATGACCTGTCTGGGTTTTCCCGAATCGCTTGAGCATTACTTGGGTTCGTCCGCCCCTCCGATCTATGAGACCGCTCCTTTTTATTTCAAGGATTACGGCAGTTTTGCCGAAGCCGCCCGCCACGAACGGGATTTCAACTTTTATTGGCGGGGGACCAATCCAACCTTGGCCATTGCCGAACGGATGTTGGCCGAGCTGGAAGAAGGGGAGAACTGCAAATGCTTTGCCTCCGGTATGGCCGCTATCGCCGCTGCGCTGATGAGCTGTCTTTCTGCGGGCGACCATGCGGTTTTGGTTGGGCATGTGTATGAATCCACGGTGGATTTGACCGCTTACCTGAGCAAATTTGGCGTTTCCCATACGCTGGTCCAGTCCACTACTATCACCGAAATCAAGGCGGCTATCCGTTCCAACACACGCGTGCTGTATCTTGAAAGCCCGTCCTCCCTGCTGTTTCGGCTCGTCGATCTAGAAGCCGCCGCGGAGCTTGCCAAAAGCCGGGGAATCACTACGATTATCGACAACACCTGGGCAACCCCGCTGTATCAAAAACCGCTGCGCTACGGGATCGATCTCGTCGTCCATGCCGGTTCCAAATATTTGGGCGGACACAACGACCTCGTTGCCGGAGCAGTGATTGGCTCCAAGAAACGGATTGAGCGGCTGTTTTACCAAGAATACGAGCTGGCTGGCGCCTGTCTGGGCCCGTTTGAAGCCTGGCTTCTTATCCGCAGTTTGCGTACCCTGCCGCTCCGGATGAAAGCTCACGAGGAAAACGGCTTGAAGCTGGCTTCCTACCTGAATAACCATCCGGCGGTTTCGGCTGTGCATCACCCTGGCCTGTCCAGTCACCCGGACTACGAGTTGGGAAAAAAGCAGATGACCGGCTGCTCCGGGCTGTTTGGATTCGAGCTTAAAACAGGCGGTTATGAAGGCATCACCGCATTCATAAACCGCCTGAAGCATTTTCGGATTGGCGTTTCCTGGGGTTCATATGAAAGCCAGATTGTGTCGCCCAATTATGGGGATAACGAAGTACAGCTGAAATCCCAGGGCGTGCCCGTGTCGCTGATCAGGCTGGCGGCTGGAGTAGAACCAGCCGAGCTGCTCATTGCCGACCTTGAACAGGCACTGCGGCAATAAGCCGGAGATGAAGCCAGGGCGCGGGGCTCTTTGGACGGCCCGCTCTTTGGATAGCCCGCTCTTGGATGACCCGCTTTTGGATGGCCCGCTCTTGGATGGCACGCTCTTGGATGGCTCGCACTCCTGGTCACCGCAATGCCTGCCCAACCCCTCATTACACTGTGCAGGGAGCTTGCACGCGATACGTAAAACACTTTTTTTATATGAAACCTGTATCCTAACCAGCTTATGTTAATTCTTACTTGTATAAAAAGGCTGCTCTTCCCGGTCCGCCTAAGAAAGGTTAGCCGTGTTCGCCGAAGTTTCTTCTTCATCTATGGATAACAGACGGCGGAAATAGGTTCGATTATACAGCATGCTGGAGTGAGAAGGGGCAAAAGCAAGCGCTGTTTCGTTGTGCTCGAAGGCCTTTTGGTGTTCCCCAAGCCGGTCCCAACATACACATAACTGCAGATGCGGGAGCCAAGTGGAGTACGCCTGGTTGCGCAAACCCATGGAATCAGCCGGCTCGGGAACCTTCAGTGCCAGTTCATACCATACGATTGCTGCTTTATAATTCTCCAGTTCTCTCCAATAGTCGCCCATCCGGCAGCACAGCTCCGGGCGTGGAGGGCTATAGGCAATGTAGCGGCTTAACACCTGGATCTCCCCTGCCCTGTCTCCCATTCGTTTGCGGCACTCGGCCAGTTTTAGGCAAGCCTGAAGATTGTCTTCGATCCACCCTTGTTTTGTAGCCAAAAACCGCTCATACTGCGCAGCGGCCTCCTCGTAAATACCATGATCCCGCAGCTCATTTGCGTAATAATACATATCGCGGGGGGTGAACGGCTTTCCTTTTTGCAGCATGGTCCGGTAAATTTGCAGGTTCCGGTCGGTATGCGCTTTGTTTTTGCTATGTGTGACGGCGGCTTCGCTGTTTATCACCCGTCCTCTGACCTCCAAATATTCGTGCACCGCGCCGATCCATCGAAATCCCCGGTCTCTGCGGACAAGACGGTTGCGCCGTAGACTGGCCGTTACATTCCCATCTGAGTCAAAAGCCAGGTTATATGGCATCGTTACGCTGTCAGTATCCTGCGAGAGGTTCTCTTTCAGTTCAAGCAGTATACAGCGGTCGCGTTCCGCTATGCGGTCATCCGCATCCAGCCACAGAATATACTCCTGCGTCGCCTGACGAAATGAGTGATTTCGGGCAGCCGCAAAGTCGTTTATCCATTCAAAGTCGAACACCTTTGCTCCAAAAGAACGGGCCACTTCTTTTGTCCGGTCCGTCGAGCCGGTGTCTACAATGACGATTTCGTCGGCGATCCCTTCGATTGAAGACAAACAGCCGGGCAGCGCCTCTTCTTCGTTTCGGACAATCATGCATAAGCTGATGGTGATCATCCCCGGTTTCCCCCTTCCATACTGCATTTGTACGTTTGGCAGAATGGTTGCGTCAGCGAAAAACGGGCGGCGGCCGATGCTGGCTGCCGCCGCCCTGTTTCTTTTTTGCCTCTCTACTGGATTCGCTATGATTCCCCCTGCGGCAAATCTATCCCTGGAAGAACAAGCTTAGCTGATGCCCAGCCCCGCACTAGCGTAACCGGCGATGACTCCCGCCAGACCGGGACCTCCAGTGAGATCCGCTGAGAACACGAGCAGCAGACGATCCTCTGGACCAACAGGGATGCTCAATCCATCGGTTATACCGCTGGCAATTGTACCGGCTGTGATTGAGCCCGTAAATGGAGGATCCAGATTCACAACCGCTCCGGGGATCGCTGTGAACGTATTATTTGGTCCAGTCGAACCTGCCGAACGGAACAGCGCAGCTGTAATTGTGAAGGTTGAAGCCAGCAGATTCACATCTGAAGTAACACTGAAGTAGGCTGCCAGGGACGTGATCGTTCCTGTACGCGGAACCGAAAAGGCCATATTGATCAGCGTACCAGGTCCGCCGGTCAAATCAATTGTGTTGCTGACGATCTGAATACTGTCGGCTCCGGCACCAAAGCCTACCACGCTCGAAGTACCAAGTCCTCCGGCAAGTACAGTCGATAGAGCAACCGGACCTCCGGAAGCATATGGAATGATGGCTCCGGCACCTGGGGCACCTGTTGCACCGGTTGGTCCCGTTGGACCGGTTGCCCCTGTCTCGCCTTCGAGTCCGTTAGCACCGGTTGGTCCCGTCGCTCCTGTCGGGCCTGCCGGGCCGGGGTCTCCCGTAGCCCCAGTCGGTCCTGTCGCTCCTGTCGCGCCTGCTGGGCCAGGGTCTCCCGTTGCTCCGGTTGGTCCCGTCGCTCCTGTCGGGCCTGTCGCTCCTGTCGCT